>JAEXLC010000326.1 GCA_023445495.1 Pseudomonadota bacterium
CCGCGGGGCGGCGCCCCCCCGGCCCGGGGCCCAACGGCGCACACGCCGGCGGCTCAGGAGTCGGCGGACGACAGCGAAGGCTGAGCCATCCAGCCGGTCTTCGCCTCGCGGGCGCGATCGGTGTACATCAGCTTGCGATCGGCCTTCTTGGTCTTTCCCGGGATCGGGGGGAACAGGCCGAAATTGACGTTCATCGGCTGATAGGTCTCGGCCTCCGCCTCGCCGGTGATGTGCGAGAGCAGCGCCCCCAGCGCCATCTCGCGCGGCGGCGCGGTCAGCGTCTCGCCGGCGAGCTCGGCCGCGGCGAAGCGCCCGGCGAGCAGGCCGATCGCCGAGCTTTCGACATAGCCTTCGCAGCCGGTGATCTGGCCGGCGAAACGGATATGCGGCGCGCTGCGCAGGCGGAGCTGGCCGTCGAGCAGCTCGGGCGACTTGATGAAGGTGTTGCGGTGAAGGCCGCCGAGCCGGGCGAACTCGGCATTCTCGAGGCCCGGGATCGTCCGGAACAGCGCGACCTGCTCGGCATATTTGAGCTTGGTCTGGAAACCGACCATGTTCCACAAGGTCGCGCTGGCATTGTCCTGGCGCAGCTGGACCACGGCATAGGGCCAGCGACCGGTCTTGGGGTCATCGAGGCCGACGCCCTTCATCGGGCCGAAGCGGAGCGTTTCCAGCCCGCGCTCCGCCATCACCTCGATCGGCATGCAGCCTTCGAAATAGGGGACATTCTCCCACTCGCGGAACTCGGTCTTCTCGGCCGCCATCAGCGCGGCGTGGAAGGCATAATATTGCTCCTTGGTCATCGGGCAGTTGATGTAGTCCTTGCCCGTGCCGCCGGGGCCGACCTTGTTCCAGCGCGACTGGAACCAGGCGACGTCCATATTGATGCTTTCACGATGCACGATCGGGGCGATCGCGTCGAAAAAGGCGAGCTGGTCCTTGCCGGTGGCGGTGCCGATGCTCTCGGCCAGGCCGGGCGCGGTGAGCGGACCGGTGGCGACGATCGTCAGGCCGCTCTCGGGAAGCGTGTCGACGCGCTCGCGGACGATCTCGATGTTCGGATGCGCCATCAGCGCGGCGGTGACGCCGTCCGAGAAGCGGTCGCGGTCGACGGCGAGGGCCGAGCCGGCGGGGACCTTGTGGATGTCGCCCTGCGCCATGATGAGCGAGCCGAGGTCGCGCATTTCCTGGTGGAGCAGGCCGACCGCGTTGCTCTGGGCATCGTCCGAGCGGAAGCTGTTCGAGCAGACCAGCTCGGCCAGGCCCTCGGTCTGGTGCGCCGGCGTCATCGTGCCGCTGCCGCGCATTTCGGAGAGGCGGACCTTGAAGCCCTTGTTGGCGAGCTGCCATGCGGCTTCCGAGCCGGCCAGGCCGCCGCCGATGATGTGAATGTCGTGCATGGGGACGTCCGGTAGCGCCAAGCTTGGCAATGCGCCAGTCACACGGCATCAAGGGCGAATGGACCGCACCCGTATCGACCCGCTCTTCGCGCTCGCCCTGATCGCCGGCGCTACCTATTACGCCAATGTCTGGCTGGAGGCGGGCGGCACCGCCGCAGTTGTGTGGAAGGGCGCGGGCGTGGCCCTGCTCGCCTTCTGGGCGCGCGGCAAGGCGGTGAGCGGCGATGGGCGGGTGCTCGGCGCGGTGCTGGCGCTGGGCGCGCTGGGCGACGTGCTGCTCGAGCTGCAGGGCATGGCGGCGGGCGGGCTCGCTTTCCTCGCCGGGCATTTCCTGGCTGCCTATCTCTATCTGCGTCACAAGCGGGTGCCCGCCGCCCAGTGGATCGCGCCGCCGGTAGCGATGGGCATGGCATTGCTCGCCTGGTGGGTGTTCAGGGGCGGTTATCAGGTGGAGCTGCTCGCCTTCTATGTGTTCGGCCTGTCGTTGATGACCGCCTCGGCGATGCTCAGCCGGCTGGGCACGCTGGTCGCGGCAGGCGCGCTGCTGTTCTTCGTGTCCGACTGGCTGATATTCCTCAACGAAGGGCGGATGCTGCCGCCGCTGGTCGCATCGCTGCTGATATGGCCGACCTATTTCATCGGCCAGGCCCTGATCGCCTGGGGCGGCGTCCATGCCCTGAACCAGCAGGCGCCCAGGCCATGAGGATCTTCACCATCGGCTATGAGGCGACGACGATGGACGAGTTCATCGCCGCGTTGCGCAAGGCCGGGGTGGAGCGGGTGATCGACGTGCGCGCGGTGCCGCTGTCGCGGCGGCCGGGCTTTTCGAAGAACATCCTCGCGGCGAGCTTGAAGGACGCCGGGATCGACTATGTTTTGCTGAAGAACCTCGGCACGCCCAAGCTCGGGCGCGATGCCGCCAAGAAGGGGGACGTGAAGACCCTGCGCGGCGTCTATGCCGGTCAGCTCGAACTGCCCGAGGCGCAGGCGGAAGCGGCGATGATGCGGGCGCTGGCGGCGGAGAAGCCGAGCGCGCTGCTCTGCTTCGAGCGCGATCCGGCGCATTGCCACCGTACCCTGCTGCTCGCCGCCGAAGGAGAGGGCGCCGAAGTGGTGGATCTGTTTCCCTAGGGGCCCGGAAAGGCCGGGGCGGCCGTAATGTCAGGGGGAGATTCGGCCGCCCCGTAGGTTTGGGGGACCGGCGTCACAGAGGGGCAAGGCGCCGGCCCGCTTCCCTCTGGCGGCCAGGTCTTGCAGCGGTGTTTCAGTTTGTTGCGCAGTGCCTCAGGCTGTTACGCTGGCTTCGACGCTGGGCAGCGCGAAGCTGAACATCGCGCCGCCTTCGGGGCGGTTCTCCGCCCAGAGCCGCCCGCCATGCGCCTCGACGATGGTGCGGCAGATCGGCAGGCCGAGGCCGGTGCCGGTTTCCTTGGTGGTGCGGAACGGCTCGAACAGATTGTCGAGGATCGCGTCGCTGAGGCCCGGGCCGGAGTCGGCGATCTGGACCAGCACCTCGTCCTGCTCGAACCGCGCGGTCACGCTCACTTCGCGCAGCGGGCTGTTCACCGTGGCTTCCACCGCGTTGCGGATCAGGTTGGTCAGCACCTGCTCGATCTGGAGCGCATCGCCGATCAGATCGGCCTCGCCGGTGCTGCAGTCGCACTCGATCGTGACCTCGCGCGAGACCTTGAGCTGGCGGACCGCGGTGCAGGCGGTGCGGATCACGCGGTCGAGATCGAGCCGCGCCTGGTTTACCTCGCCGGTGACGGTGAAGGAGCGGATCTTCCGGATGATGTCGCCGGCCCGCAGCGCCTGGACCCGGGCGCGGTCGAGCGCGTCGAGGATGTCGTGATCGGGATCGCCGCGCGAGCGGGTGAGGTAGCGGCACGCCTCGAGATAGTTGGTGATCGCCGCCAGCGGCTGGTTGAGCTCGTGCGCCAGCGTCGATGCCATCGCGCCCATCGCGTTGAGCCGGGCGAGGCGGAGCAGCTTCTCATGCGCCTCGCGCAGCTGCGCCTCGGCCTCGATGTCATGCGTGATGTCGATGATGAGGCCGAGCAGGCGCGGCTGGCCGTTATGCGGGTCATAGCGCCCCTGCAGCGTGACCCAGCGGATCTCGCCATCGGCCATGGTCAGGCGCAGCGTCATGTCGAGTGGGCCCTGGGTCCGCCGCGCATGGACGATTGCCTTGCGCAGCTCGATGACCTGGTCGATCCCGAGGCGATCGGCGACATCGGCCAGACGATATTCGCCCTCGCGCCATTCCAGCCCGAACAGGCGCGCGCTTTCCGGCGAGTGGCGCGAGCCGCCGCGGATCAGGTTGATCTCCCAGACGCCCACGCCCGCAGCTTCCTGGGCGAGGCGGAGCAGCTTCTCGCTCTCCTCGAGCGCATGCTGGGCGGCAATGCGCCGCGACACGTCGAGGATCACCACCGCGATATAATCGGGCGTGCCGTCGCCCGCCCGCACCATGTTGGCCGTGCAATGCACCGGGCGCAGCTGGCCATCGGGCAGCCGCAGGGTGCGATCGTCGGAATAGAGCGGGATCTCACCCGTGGCGAGCGCCTGGATGCCTTCCTCGGTCGACGGCCATTGCTCGGCAGTGCCGACCTTGCGGCAATTCTGCCCGAGCAGTTCGTGACGCGGATAGCCGGTCATCTCGCAGATCCGGTCGTTCACTTCGAGGAAGACGCCCTCGAGCGAGAGGCGCGCGACACCGACCCCGGCCTGCTCGAATACCGCGCGATAGCGGCGCTCGGCCTCTTCCAGCTGGCGGCGGGCTTCCATCTCGGCCGTGACGATCTCGCTAGCCAGCACGACGCCGGCGATGCGGTCGTCCTCGTCATACCAGGGGCGATGGCTCCAGCGGACATAGTCGACGCTGCCATCGGCATGATGCACCGCATCGCCATCGCCCGAAAGCTGCTCGCCGTCGAGCACGCGGGCGAACATCGCGCGCCGCTCCGGCGAGCAGTCGGGAAAGACCTCGTAATGGCTGCGCCCTTCGAGCGACACGCTCTCGGGCAGGCGATTGTCGGTGATGTAGCGTTGCGAGGCGGCGACATAGCGCATGTCGCGGTCGAGGATCGCGACCGCCGTTGCCGCATAGCGCGCCATGTTGGTCAGGTTCCGACGGGCGCTTTCCAGCCGGCGTGCGGCGAGGCTGAGCTTGTCCTCGGCATGGCGCTCATCGGCATAGGCGGCGAGCAGGAATATCGTCGCGCAGGTGATCGCGACGAATATCTGGGCAAGCAGCTGGCGATGATCGGATGCCGCGGTCGAGAAGGGACCGGTATCGATCTCGGTGCTCCACAGCACGATCACCGCGCTGATCGCCACCGACATCGTCGCGCCGCGCAGGTGCCAGCCAAGCGCGGCAAGCACCAGGGGCGGGAAGATCGCCCAGCTCATCGGGCTGCCGGTGGTGGTGAGGAACGAATGCGCGGCAATCGCGCCGCAGAACAGCATCACGGCGAGGAAGCCGGCCCAGCGCAGCGGTGACCAGCGTTCGCGCGGCGGCGTCGCCCAGACCAGCACCAGCGGCGCGATCAGGATCATGCCGAGTCCCTGCTGGGCGAACCGGTCGATGAAGGTAGCCGGCTGCCCCACCGCGATCGCGCCGAGCCCGACTATCGCGGCGGCAACGAACGATCCGGCAATGGCTGCCATGAAGATCCAGAGGATCGAACGCGGATCGAGCAACTCGTTCGCATTGATGCCGCGGCGCTTGATGAGCAGCGCGGTGACCAGCGCGCCGAGCGCCAGCCCCACCGCCCGGAAAAGCTGCTCGATCAGGGGGAAGGGAGACTGGAACAGCCAATAGGTGAGCAGCACCGCCACCCCGAGCAGGGGCCAGAACCGCGTGTTGGTCAGCAGCAGCCCGCCCACCGAAACGCCGATGGCGAGGCCGATGGGGGGACTATGGCCGGTGGAGCGATGCCAGATAGCCCATGCGATGCAGCCCGCCAGTGCACCGGCGAACAGCCTCAGCGCCGGGCGCACCGACGCAAACCAGGTCTCTGGCACACGCTCCCTCACCGTTGCCAAGCAAAACTCCGCGCAAAGCGTAGCCAATCCAGGATGCTGACAGCGATGTAAATCCGTTAATTAACGGAGCGGTTCCGTAATATTCGATCAAGCAGCGGCTTTTCTGCGTTCCGCCATTTCCTCGTTGAGCATTTCCGCGAGCAGGAACGCGAGCTCCAGGCTCTGTCCCGCATTGAGACGCGGGTCGCAATGCGTGTGGTAGCGATCGGCCAGGCCCTGCTCGGTGATGTCGATCGCGCCGCCGGTGCATTCGGTGACGTTCTGCCCGGTCATCTCGGCATGGATGCCGCCCGCGAAGGTGCCTTCGGCCCGGTGGACGGCGAAGAAGCCGCGCACTTCGGCGAGGATCCGGTCGAACGGGCGGGTCTTGTAGCCATTTGCCGCCTTGATGACGTTGCCGTGCATCGGATCGCAGCTCCACACCACCGGATGCCCCTCGCGCTTCACCGCGCGAACGAGCTTGGGCAGGCCGGCCTCGATCTTGTCATGGCCATAGCGGGTTATCAGCGTCATCCGGCCCGGCGTGCGGCTGGGGTTAAGCGTGTCGAGCAGGCGCAGCAGCGCGTCGGGCTCTAGGCTCGGGCCGCACTTCATGCCGATCGGATTGCCGATGCCGCGCAGGAACTCGACATGCGCCGACCCCTCGAACCGCGTGCGATCGCCGATCCACAGGAAGTGGGCCGAGGTGTCGTACCAGTCGCCGGTCAGCGAATCCTGGCGGGTCATCGCTTCCTCATAGGGAAGCAGCAGCGCCTCGTGGCTGGTGTAGAAGCTGGTCGCCTTCAGCTGCGGCACGCTGTCCGCATCGATGCCGCAGGCGGCCATGAAGTCGAGCGCTTCGCCGATCCGGTCGGCGACATCGGCGTACTTCTTCGCCCAGGGGCTGCGGCCCATGAAGTCGTGCGTCCACTTATGGACCTGGTGCAGGTTCGCATAGCCGCCCTGCGCGAAGGCGCGGAGCAGGTTGAGCGTCGCCGCCGACTGCGAATAGCCCTGCAGCATGCGCTGCGGATCGGGAATGCGCGCCTCGGGCGTGAAGGCGATGTCGTTGACATTGTCGCCCCGGTAGGACGGCAGCTCGATGCCGTTGATCGTCTCGGTATCGGCCGAGCGCGGCTTGGCGAACTGGCCGGCCATGCGGCCGAGCTTCACCGTCGGCAGCTTCGAGGCGAAGGTGAGCACCACCGCCATCTGGAGCAGCACGCGGAAAGTGTCGCGGATGTTGTTCGGGTGGAACTCGGCGAAGCTCTCGGCGCAGTCGCCGCCCTGGAGCAGGAACGCCTCTCCGCGCGAGACCTTGGCCAGCTCGCTGGTCAGGTCGCGTGCCTCGCCGGCGAAGACGAGGGGCGGGAAGGAGGTCAGCTGGTTGGTCGCCGCGTCGAGCGCGCCCTGATCGGGGTAATTGGGAAGCTGGCGCGCTTCGGCGGCCTTCCAGCTCGAAGGGGTCCAGCTCGCATGCATGTCATTCTCCGCGTCGCGCACAGTCACATTCCAGTCGGCGTGGCCGGCAATGCCGTGCGCGGCGATCAGGTTCGCCACCTTGGCATTGGCGCGCTTGCCATCCTTTTCCCAACCCTGGACCGTCGAGCCCGGGATATCGAACCACGCGCCAAAGGCAGCGCGGGTGAGGGAGCGTTCCTCGCGGAAGCGGCGGATCTTGGTGCCTGCAAGTGTCGTCATAGCAAGGGCGCCTTACCCCTGCTGGGTAAAATCCTGCAAGCGAAAAATTTCCCCGGCAGGGTAATTCCTGCGCGCTTGCAGTCGGCGTGGTCTCTGATAGCCTCGCAGGTGCCGGAATCGCAGGCCGGCAGCGACGCGGCCATGCGTCGCAAGGAACGTACATAGCGGCATGCACCGTCCGACGGCCCAAAGGGCGCGGACCGGGAAGCGCGCCGCGACGGGAGAGGCAGGAAGCTCAGCGGGAGAGTTTCGTGCCCAAAGTTCTTTTGCGCGTACCCAGTCCAGAAGGAAGTGCCCGGTGACCGCGGTTGCCTGGGTGGAAGCGCTCGCGGCCATGCTTGCCGCCGGGCTGGTGGCTGGATTTGCCGGCGGCCTGTTCGGCATCGGCGGCGGCTTTGTCGTCGTGCCGGCGCTGTTCGCGGTGCTGCCGCTGCTGGGCGGCAGCCCGGACGAGCTGGCGCATGTCGCGATCGGCACTTCGCTGGCGACGATCGTTGCGACATCGCTCCGGTCGGTCCACGCCCATGCCAAGCGCGGCGCGGTGGATTTCGAGGTGCTCCGAAGCTGGGCGCCATGGATCGTGCTGGGGGTCGGCGGCGGGGTGCTGTTGGCGGCGCGGGTGCCGGGCGCCGGGCTGGCGGCGATCTTCGGAGCCGGCGTGCTGCTGATGGCGCTGCATTTCCTGTTCCCGCTGCTCGCCGGGCGCCAGCTGGCGACGGCCATGCCCGGCGGCGCGGCGCGGGCGGGGATCGCGGGCGGGCTGGGTGCCTTCTCGTCGCTGCTCGGCATTGGCGGCGGCACGATTGCGATCATCGTGATGACGCTGTGCGGCAAGTCGATCCACCGCGCGATCGCCACCGCTTCGGGCATCGGCGCGATCATCGCCATCCCCGGCGTGATCGGCTTTATCGCGATCGGGCTGGGCAAGCCGGGGCTGCCCTTCGGCTCGCTGGGCTTCGTCAACCTGCCGGCAGCGCTGGTCGTCACTTCGACCACGCTGATCTCTGCGCCCTGGGGCGTCGCCGCCGCGCATGCGCTCAGTCCCGCGCTGCTGCGCCGGATCTTCGGATTGTACCTCGTGCTGATCGGGATCGTGATGATCCGCAACGGACTCAAATGAAGGAGGCGAAGATGGTCGAGCTTTCGAGACGGACGCTGATCCGCGGCGGTGCCGCAACCGCGGCCTGCGCCGCATTCCCGCCGCGCCTTGCCTATGCGGCCTCGGGCGCGGAGGCGCCGCTGTTCGGGCCGGCGGCCGATATCGCGCTGCTCTCGCGCAACGAGAACCCCTATGGCCCGGCGCCGAGCGCGATCGCGGCGATCGCCGAATGGTCGGCCAAGGGGTGCTATTACGCCGACACCGCCGCCCGCAAGCTGACCGCGATGATCGCCGAGCGCTTCGGGGTGACGCCGGACCATGTCGCGTTGGGCAGCGGTTCTACCGAAGTGCTGAGCGCGGCGGGGCTGGCGCTGAAGGGGAAAGGCGCGATCCTCTGCCCCGAGCTGTTCTGGGATACGACCGCCCTCTATGCCGAGGCCAAGGGCGCGACGCTGAAGCGGGTGGCGCTCAAGCCGGACCTGGACATCGATCTCGATGCGATGGCGGCGGCGGTCGGACCCGATGTCGGACTCGTCCATATCTGCAACCCGAACAACCCGACCGGGCGGCTGCTCGACGGCGACGCGATGCGGGCATTCGTCCGCAAGGTCGGGCCGAGCGCGACCGTGCTGGTCGACGAGGCCTATATGGAGCTGACCGACAAGCCCGACTACAGCTCGGTCTCGGCGCTGGTGAAGGAGGGGCATAACCTGCTCGTCTGCCGCACCTTCTCCAAAATCTACGGCATGGCGGGACTGCGCGTCGGCTTCGCGATCGGCCAGCCCGAGACGATCGCGACGATCCGCAAGTACGAGATGAGCTTTGGCGGCAATACCGCGGGCCTGGCCGCCGCGATCGCCTCGTACAACGACACGGCGTTCACCGGCTTCTCGAAGAACCGGATCCTGGAGGGGCGCGGGCTGATCCTCGACGCGGTGAAGAAGGCGGGGCTGACCGCCGCGCCGAGCCAGGCGAACTTCGTCTATGTGAAGGTGCCCGATGCCGATGCGGTGCAGAAGGCGATGGCCGCGAAGGGCATCCAGATCCGCGGCGCCTATGGCAAATGGTCGCAATGGTCGCGTGTCTCGACCGGCAGGATCGAGGATGTGAAGCGCTATGCCGCCGCGCTGCCCGAGGTGGTTGGCGCCTGAGATTCTGGGGAGGGCGGGGCGCGCCGGGCTCAGTCCGGCAGCGTCTCGCCCAATTTGTCATATTGCAGGCTGATCCCGTGGAAGCGGGAGCCATTGTCCTCATAGCCGTCGAGATAGATGCCATGCTCGGTATGGAGCAGGCGGGTGCCGGTGCCGTCCGGCTGGAGCTCGATCGAGCAGAGGCTCACCGAGATCGGCTTGCCGTTGAGCTTCATGCGATAGGCATAGACGATGCGGCTGTCGGGCACGATGTCGTGATAGGAGGCGTCGAAGCGGGTCACCGTGCCGCTCTTCCACTGGCCCTCCAGATGCTCGGTACCGCCGACGCGGAAGTCGAAATGGCGATCGACCATGTCCCACAGCTCGTTCGGGCCCGAGAACCAGCGCGCCTTGCCGTCCTCGCTGGCGAAGGCGGCGAAAACCCTGGCCGGCGCCTGCTTGAAGCGGCGCTCGATGACGAACTTGTCGTGGACGGCTTCGGCCATGCTCAATTCTCCTGGTCCTGCGCGTCGAGGAATTTGGCGAGGCGGTCGTATCGCGCCTCGGTCGCGCGGCGGCGCTCGATGATCCATTGCTCGACTGCCGCCAGCGCCAGCGGCTCGAGCGTGCAGGTGCGGACGCGGCCCTGCTTCTCGGTGCGGACCAGCCCGGCGCCTTCGAGGACGCGGACATGCTGGAGGAAGCTCGGCATCGCCATGGTGAAGCCCGACGCGAGATCGCTGACGCTGGCCGGGCCTTCGCCCAGCCGCTCGACCACCGCCCGGCGGGTGGGATCGGCAAGCGCGGCGAAGGCGGCGTCGATTTGGTTAGGCATGTGCCTAACTAATGCGCGTAGCCCGTCCCCGGCAAGTCCAAATCAATAGCCGGCGGCGAGATCGACTTCGTTCTTCAGCGGACGCCCCTCGGCGAATGCGTTGACGTTCTCGACGAACAGGGCCGCGGCGCGGAGGAACATGCGGGTCTGGCTGCGGCCCGATAGGTGCATCGAGTGGATGACGTTGGGCGTCGTCCACAGCGGATGCTCGGGCGGCAATGGCTCGGGCGTGACGGTGTCGAGAAAGGCACCGGCGATGCGCCGCCTGGTGCAGGCCTCGATCAGCGCGTCCTGGTCGATCAGCTCGCCGCGGCCGACATTGATGATCCAGGCGCTCGGCTTCATCGCCGCCAGTTCCTCGGCACCGATCATCGCCCGGCTCTGGTCGGTCGCGGGCGCGGCGAGGAACACCCAGTCGGTCTCGGGCAGGAGCGCGCGCCAGGCATCCGGGCCCACCGTGCCTTCGGCGCCGGAACGGGTGACGCCGGTCACTTCCACGCCGAAGCCCCGCAGCCGTTCGCCGATCAGCCTGCCGATCGTGCCATAGCCGACCACCAGCGCCTTGCTCTCGAACAGCTCGAGCTTGCCGGGCGCATCCGTCGGCCATTCGTGGCGGTCGGCGGCGCGGACGACCTGGTCGAAGCGCTTGGCGGCGACCAGCGCGCCCATCACTGCATATTCGGCGACGGTATGGGCATTGACCCCGCTGCCATTGGTCACCCGCGTGCCGCGCTCGCGCAGCAGCCCGGTGTCGAGCATGTCGAGCCCGGCATAGATGGTCGACAGCCATTGCAGCCGCGTCGCGGCGGCGACATTCTCCGCCCAGACTTGCGGATTATTGTGATCGAGCCAGGCGATATCGGCATCTGCGACCGCCGCGCGGGCTTCCTCGGGGGTTGCGAACCAGACAATATCGAGGCCCGCCGGCAGATGCGGCTCGACGAGCGGGCGAGCCAGGGCTGGGAGCACGGCTTTCATCGGGCGAGCCCCAAACCTGCCGGATCCAGCTGCCGTTTCCGCATTACCCTGCTCCTTATTGCTCTGGCCCGTATCTGGCGAAGGCAGGCGGAGGGACGCAAGGGCAAGGTTGCGGAAATCCAGCTGCCCGGCCCAGCCTATTTACGGATCGCATAGCTGTCGAAGATCGCGTCGAGCTCCCGCTTCTGGCGTTCATTGGTGGCGCGTATCAGCTGCGCGCAGGCGCTGAGTGCCACGTTTTCGCACTTGTCACGGACGTCCTCCTGCTCCTCGGGATGCCGGGAATAGGCGGCGCCATAGGCCTGCTTGTAGCCCGGCCGCATGTCGCGGAACGGCTGATACCAGTGAAGCCAGGGATCGATCTTGTTGCGAACCTGCCTGGCGGCGAAATCCGCGCGCGCGAGCGCGTTCACGGCATTGATATAGCGCTCCTTTGCTGCATCCAGGTTCTTCTGGAGGCTCGGCGGAACGAGGGGCGCCAACAGGTCGTCGTCGCCGACCTTCTTGTCCTTCGCCGCCTTCTTTGCCCGCGATGCCGCCTGCCAGCGTTCCCAGGCGCCATCGGCGGCCTTGTGCAGATCATCGATCCGGCGAAACGCATCCTCCAGCTTCGCGTGCAGCACGTCGACATTGTCGTTGACGATGACGTCGTCCTCCATCCGCGCGATGCGCACCAGGATCTCCGCTACCGGCGCGTCCACGCCGCCCAGCGCGGGGTGCGGCTGCACGGCCTCGGCGACGGCGTGCATCGCCAGGCGATATGCGGTGAACGCCTCGCCATAGGCCGCGATCGCGCCGACATCTTCGTTCTGGTCGTGGGTTGCACGCTCAAGGCGTTCGCGGCGCCGCGCCTCCGCATCGTCCCGGGCAATTTGCTCGGCCGTCGGCGCGGATGTTGCGGCCGCCCGATCGGCACCCTGGCCGGACCGCGGCGCGCCGCCCCCCGAACCGCCGGAGCTTCCCTCGACACGATAACGCCGGACGATGTCGTTCATGCGCTGTACGATCGCCATGCAGGCAGCGGGACCGGTGGCCGCCTGTGCCGCGTCATAGTCGAGCTGCAACTGGTCGTTCACCTCCGAAGGCGTGGAGGAGGGCAGCGCCGAGATATCGTCCGCCGTCTGCTGCAGGGCCGCAGCGCAATCCGGCGCGAAAAGCGGTGCCGCATGCGCCCAGCCGAGGGCGCCAGCTTGTGGAGCGGCGAGAAAAGCCAGAAGCGCGGAAATGCCGGCGGTGTGCGTGCGGTTCGATCGGAGCATGGAAGGCCCTGCGGTGAAAACTCACCACGCGCCTTCGACCCTGCACGATCAATGGGAACGCCGTTGCGACCGGGCCGGCCCTGCCTGCGTCACATCGCGACGATCCGTCAGCCGAGCGCCGGCTTCCAGTCCCAGCCGAGCGGATCGCCGTCCATGACTTCCACGCCGGCGGCGGCCAGCGCGTCGCGGATCGTGTCCGAACGCTGGAAGTCCTTTACCAGCCGCGCTTCCTTGCGCTCGACGAGGCGATCCCCGATCTCTTCGGCGGTGATCGTCGCATTGGCCGGGCGAACGCGCAGCTCCTCGCGGGTCAGCTCCAGCAGGCGCAGGCCGAGCACGGCGTCGAACGCGGCGAGACCGGCGAGCCGGTCGGCGGGGGACAGCTTCTTCTCCGCGAGCATCTCGTCGAGCGCCGGCAGCGCCCTGGGCGTGTTGAGATCGTCCGACACCGCTTCGTCGAGCCGTTCCAGCCAGCTGGCCGGCGCCGTGCCTTCGCCCTCGGCGCGGGCCTTGAGCGCGCTGACCGTCATCACGAGGCGCTTGAGGCGGGTGAGGGCGGCGGCAAGGTTCTCGGCCGAGAATTCCAGCTCGCTGCGATACTGGGCCGAGAGGCACATCAGGCGATAGGCGAGCGGATGCACCCCCGCGTCGATCAGCGATTGCAGCGTGGTGAAGCCGCCCTTGGACTTGGACATCTTGCCCTGGCGATCGACCAGGAAGTTGTTGTGCATCCAGAAATGCGAGCCGGTATCCGAGCAGCCGCAGAAGGCCTGGTTCTGCGCGATTTCGTTGGGGTGGTGGATCTCGCGGTGATCGATGCCGCCGGTGTGGATGTCGAAGGGGGCACCGAGATACTTGATGCTCATCACCGAGCATTCGAGGTGCCAGCCCGGCGCGCCCTTGCCCCAGGGGCTGTCCCATTCCATCTGGCGCTGCTCGCCCTGTGGCGACTTGCGCCAGATCGCGAAGTCCTGCGGATGGCGCTTGCCCGCCACCGGATCGATCCGCCCTTCGGCGGCGTCGTCCTGGTTGCCGGCGAGACGGCCGTAGTCGGGTACGCTCGTGGTGTCGAAATACAGGCCCGACTCGAGCTCGTAGCAATGCTCGGGCGCGATCTTCTCGGCGAAGTCGATCATCTCGGCGATGTGATCGGTCGCGACCGACCAGCGCGTCGGCTGGCGGATGTTGAGATCGGCGATGTTCTGCTTGAACGCCGCGGTATAGTGGGCGGCGATGTCCCAGATGCTCTTCGCCTGGGCCTTGGCCGCCGCTTCCATCTTGTCGTCACCGGCATCGGCGTCGCTGGTCAGATGGCCGACATCGGTGATGTTGATGACATGGGTGAGGGGATAGCCCTTCCAGGTCAGCACCCGGCTCAGCGTGTCGGTGAAGACATAGGCGCGCAGATTGCCGAGATGGGCATAGTTGTAGACCGTCGGCCCGCACGAATAGACGCGCACGCCCTGTTCGGGGTCGAGCGGCTGGAAGGCCTCCAGGCTGCGGGTGAGCGAATTGTAGAGCGTGAGTTGGGCGCCGGTCATCCCGGAGGCATTAGCGGCTCGCGCCCCGGCTGCAAGCCTCAGGCGGGCTCAGGCACCGCCTCGACAGCCTGTTCCAGCGCGGCGCGGACCATCGCGTTCCAGACCAGCGCGGGATCGTCACCCGCTTCGCGCCCGGCCTCGACCATCTCGCGAGTCGGCTCGCGCAGGGTGCGCAGGATCGCCATCGCCCGCTCGACCTCGACGGGCCAGATGCGCTCGACCATGATCCCGACCGGCTCCCCCGGCTCCTCGAAAGCCTCACCATTGGGGCTCAGCATCTCGGCGGCGATCACGCGGGCGATCCGCTCGACGGGCGAGGTAACGGAAACATCGGTCATAAGCGCTCCTGTTCGCGGAGTTCAGACCCGCGGGAACGCACGAACCAGCGGAGAGGTTCAGGCGGGCAGGGAAGTTCAGGCTGCGAGCGCCGCCTCGCCCTGCCGGCGGATAAGTCCGTTGCCGGAACTTCCCCCCGCCATCAGCGGCAGCGCCGTCGCGCAAAAGGCGCACTCGGCGGTCAGCCGTCCGATGACCCAATGAGATCCCCCGCAACCCGGGCAATAATTCTGCTGCTGCGGACGATACGCGACACGATAGCCGGTAAGAGCGTGTCGGATGCCGAAATCGTACATGCCTCGTCTCCCGATAATCAGGAGGTCAACGGCACGGAATCGTGATTTGTTCCGCATGCGGGTCGGTACGTAGCCGACGGACCGTGCGAATCCGTAGATGAGTTGCAGGAAAGCCACACCGGCGCTGTCGGAGGTGACGCATCATGGCGGGGAAATGGAGTGGAGGCCCGAGCCGGAATCGAACCGGCGTGCAAGGATTTGCAGTCCTCTGCGTCACCACTCCGCCATCGGGCCTCGGAGCGAGGGGCGGCAATGCGCAGGTGCTTGCGGTCCTGTCAACATTGCAGTGCAAAAATAGCTGCGCGCATTGCTTGGCGAAGGCATATGAAGGGGATACAAGCCGCCTACAGAAACAGTGTATTGCACAACTAATACGGTTGTGCCAGATATCCGGAGTGATGATGGCTCTTTCGGTCGATACCGCGCCTGCCGAGGCGAACCGCTTCGAAGTGATGCGCCACGCAATGGTCGCCAGCCAGCTGCGCACCAATGCGGTCAATGACGTCCGCGTGGTCGAAGTGATGGCGCGAGTGCCGCGCGAGGATTTCCTGCCGGAAGAGAATCGCGCGATCGCCTATCGTGACACGCTGCTCCCGCTGCCGGGGGGCCGCAGCCAGAACCTGCCGCTGGCTACGGGCCGGCTGCTGACGGTCGCCAATGTCCGCCCGACCGACAAGGTTCTGCTGATCGGTGCCGCAGGTGGCTATGCCGCCGCGCTGCTTGCCGATCTCGCCACCTCGGTGGTCGCGGTCGAGGAAGAACCGGCGCTGGCCGCGCTCGCCCGTACCGCGCTGTCCGGCTATGCCAATGTCGAGTCGATCGAGGGTCCGCTGGCCGCCGGCCACGCCTCGGAAGGCCCTTATGATCTTCTGGTGGTCGATGGCGCGGTCGAGGAGCTTCCCGCCGCGCTGCTCGACCAGCTCAAGCCCGATGGCCGCGTGGTCACCGGTATCGTGGATCGCGGCGTCACCCGCCTCGCCACGGGTCAGCGGACCGAAGGGGGCTTCGGCCTTACCGACTTCGCCGACATCGAATGTGCAGTGCTTCCTGGTTTCGAACGCCTACGAACCTTTAAATTCTGATCTGAAGAAGAGGCTCATGCGAATTTCCTCTCTGTTCCTGGGCGTCAGCCTTGTTGCGATTGCTGTGCCTGCCGCCGCGCAGACCACGACCACTCGCACCGGCACCAGCACGCCCGTGCGTGTCGAAGTCGGTACCGCGGCTCCGGCCGAAGCCGCGCAGCCGACGACGACCCTGCGCGATGCACTGGTTCAGGCGTACAACACCAATCCGGGCCTCCAGTCGGACCGCGCCACCCAGCGCGCGAACGACGAGAATGTCCCGATCGCGCGAGCCTCGGGCCGTCCGGGCCTGAACGGCACCGCGTCGGTCAGCGACAGCATCTATGACAGCGATGCGCTTTCCGGCCCGTTCGCCGGGCCGACCCGCCAGGGGCGGGCAGGCCTCAACGTCTCGGTACCGGTCTATTCGGGCGGCGCCGTGCGCAATTCGGTGCGCGCGGCCGAGACTCGCGTCGATGCCGGACAGGCCAGCCTGCGCGGCTCGGAAGCACAGCTCTTCACCGATGCGGTGACTTCCTATGTCGACGTGCTGCGCTTCGAGGCGATCGTTCGCCTCAACCAGCAGAACGTCCATGTGCTGGAGGTCAACCTCCAGGCGACTCGCGACCGGTTCGAGGTGGGTGACCTGACCCGCACCGACGTCGCCCAGTCGGAAGCGCGCCTTGCGCTCGCCCAGAGCCAGCTGCGCACCGCCGAGGCGGCGCTGATCGGTTCGCGCGAGAACTATATCCGCATCATCGGTGCGCCTCCCGGGGTACTCGCCCAGCCGCCGGCGCTGCCGAACCTGCCGGGCGACGTGCAGGATGCCGAGCAGGCCGCGGTTGCGAACAATCCGGACCTCGAAGCGGCGCAGAAGCAGCGCGACGCCACCGCGTTCGACGTGCGTGCCGCCAAGGCGACTCGTTCGCCCCAGGTCGCGCTGACCGCGAGCAGCAGCTATTATAATTATCTCGGCTCGCTGAGCGCTCAGCTGCACGCCGCGAACGGCATCAACGCCAATGGCATCGCCAACACCGTGGGTGCCCAGGTGACGCTGCCGATCTTCCAGGGCGGCCGCCCGGCGGCGCAGGTCCGCCAGGCTCAGGCGCGCCGTGCCGCGGCGATGGAGACCGTCACGCTCACCGAGCGCGGCGTGATCGCCCAGGTCCGTTCGGCCTATGCCAATTACCAGTCCTCGCTGCGGGTGATCGAATCGACTCGCGTCGCGGTCGATGCCAACAAGCTCAGCCTCGAAGGCGTCCGCGCGGAGAACAGCGTCGGCACCCGCACGATCCTCGACATCCTGAACGCCGAGCAGGAACTGCTCAACAGCCAGGTCAACTATGTCACGGCGGAGCGCGACGCCTATGTCGCCGGCTTCCAGCTGCTGGCGGCGATGGGCCGGGCCGAGGCACGCGACCTTAACCTTGACGGCGGGCCGCTCTACGACCCCGAGATCAACTACAAGCGCGTGAAGAATCGCTGGTCGGACCGCAACGACGATCCCGAGCCGCAGACGGTGGGTACCCGCACTAATCAGACGCCGGTGCAGACGCCCGATGTAAGCGGCACGTCGCTCGATCCGGTGCTCCAGCGCACCGACACGACGCGGCCTGTTGACATTAACCGTAAAAAGCCGTGATTACCCGCCTCCGGGGCTTTTTGGAGTAGCCGGTTGATGGGGGACATCAGTAGCGAACCGTCGATGGAGGAGATCCTTTCCTCCATCAAGCGCATCATCGCCGAGGAGGGCGATGCTGCCATCGCGACGCGTACGCGTCGTGGCGGTCGCGCGACGACGACGGTGGCGGACAAGCCCGCCACGGTTGACGAGATACTTGAGCTGAGCCAACCGGTCGAAGACGACAGACTGGAGACGCCGACCCCGATGTCGATGGGTTCCCCCACACAGCCCGAAGCTCCCGCCAAGAAGGCTGCCGCGCCTGCCGCAGCAGCACCGGCCGAGCAGCCCGCCGAACCGATCGTGTCGGAGAGCGCCGCGCAGGCGACTCGCGGCCCGTTCGAGGCGCTGTCGCGCATGGTGGTGAAGCCGGAAGTTACCGGTTCGGACACGCTCGAGGGCATGGTCCGCTCGATGCTCAAGCCGATGCTGAGCGAATGGCTCGATGCGAACCTGCCGCGGCTGGTGGAAGACATGGTCGCAAAGGAAATCTCGCGGATCACCGGGCGGTAGTAGCGAATCCCGTTCCCGTCATCCCGGCGAAAGCCGGGATCTTGTGCGGCTCTTTCCCCGCCTTCGCCTGAGATCCCGGCTTTCGCCGGGATG
>JAEXLC010000329.1 GCA_023445495.1 Pseudomonadota bacterium
CATCCCGGCGAAAGCCGGGATCTCAGGCGAAGGCGGGAATAGAACCGCACGAGATCCCGGCTTTAGCCGGGATGACGGTATGTTGTCAGGACTTGGATATCGGCGCGGGCGCTGGAGGCTGGCGCGCGAAGCTTTCCAGCGCCGGATCGATATGCGCCCAGCCGGGGGCGTCGTCGGTCCAGATTGCGACCTCGGGCTTGAGACCGCCGGCATTGTCGAGGAAGCCGATGCGCATCGTGCGGAACTGCGGGCGCGCCGAGCTCTGCGCCATCACCGGGGTGCCGCACAGGCCGCAAAAGCTCTGGGTCAGCGTGTTGCCGCTTTCGGCGACATAGCTGGTGGTGTTGAGCGTGCCGCTCAGCTCGACATCATCGGTCTCGAAGATCGCATTGGTGGTCGGCGAGCCCGCGGCGACGCGCTGGCACTGGCGGCACCAGCACTGGCGCACCGCGACCGGCTCGCCGGCGATCGCCGCGCTTACCGCCCCGCAGGCGCAGCTGCCGGTATAGGGCATCAGCCCTTGCCCTGCTGGCGGCGGGCCATGAAGGCGAGACGTTCGAACAGCATCACATCCTGCTCGTTCTTGAGCAGCGCGCCGTGGAGCGGCGGGATCGCCTTGGTCGGATCCCTGTTCTGCAGCACCTCGAGCGGCATTTCCTCGTGGAGGAGCAGCTTGAGCCAGTCGAGCAGCTCGGAAGTCGAGGGCTTCTTCTTCAGGCCGGGCACTTCGCGGATCTCGTAGAAGATATCCATCGCCTTGCTGACCAGGATCTTCTGGATGCCGGGGAAGTGCACATCGACGATCGCCTGCATTGTCTCGCGGTCCGGGAACTTGATATAGTGGAAGAAGCAGCGGCGCAGGAACGCGTCGGGCAGCTCCTTCTCGTTGTTCGAGGTGATGACGACGATCGGGCGCTCGGCGGCGCGGACTGTCTCGTGCGTCTCATACACATGGAATTCCATCCGATCGAGCTCCTGGAGGAGGTCGTTGGGGAACTCGATATCGGCCTTGTCGATCTCGTCGATCAGCAGCACGGGCAGCTGGGGGGCGGTGAACGCCTCCCACAGCTTGCCCTTGCGGATATAGTTGGAGATCTCGTGGACGCGCGGATCGCCGAGCTGGCCGTCGCGCAGCCGCGCCACCGCGTCATATTCGTAGAGGCCCTGCTGGGCCTTGGTCGTCGACTTGACGTTCCACTCGATCAGCGGCGCGCCGACGGCCTTGGCGATCTCATAGGCCAGCACGGTCTTGCCGGTGCCGGGCTCGCCCTTGACGAGGAGGGGACGCCGCAGGGTGACGGCGGCATTGACCGCGACCTTCAGGTCTTCGGTCGCGACATAGCTCTGGGTGCCTTCGAAGCGCATGACGTAATCGTAAAGGGCGGCGGGGCCGGGAGGCAAGCCCTACCCGTCATGCTGAACTCGTTTCAGCATCCAAGGTGCCGCCGGCGATATTGTGCGTGGAGAGTTGGACCCTGAAACAAGTTCAGGGTGACGACCTTGGGAAATGGGCGCGCAGTTACTGCTTGTCGCGAGCCGAGGCGCGGGCCTCGAGCAGGTCCCACAGGCCGCGATGCTGGGCAAAGAGCTGCTGGGCACCGAACAGCATCGCGCGTTCGAGCGAGCCTTCGCGGACGAGCGTGTCGACCACGGTGACGGTCTCCTCGGCGAGCGGCAGCTGCGAGGGCGGCGGTGCGATGCCGAGCCGCTCGGCAGCGGCGTCCAGCGTCTCGCGGATCACGGCCCAGTCCATCGCCATCGCGATCGATGCGCCGGTGGCGCAGCCCGCGCGATCCGACTGGGCGAGCATGTCCACCGCGTGGCGCTGGGCCGCGGTTGCGGCTTCGGTCTCGGCATGGCCCGGGGTGCTGGGCAGCGGGCCGGCGGCAGCGACGATGCGGACGAGATAGGCGCGCTCGATCACAAAGGCGTCGGCGGCGGCTTCCAGCCAGTCGCGCTCGATGCCGAGCCGGGCATGGCCCAGCGCATGGTCGATCACACCGGGATGGCGGCCGTGCAGCAGGCAAATGTGATGCGCGGCGTCCGAAAGGTCGCGCAGCGTTTCCTCGTTCTGGGCGAGGCGCTGGAGATAGGGATGATTGGCGCTGCCATCGGAGGCGATGAGCGCCCCCATCGAGCCCCAGGCACCGCCCAATCGCGCAACTTGTACGGAATCAAACGGCATAAGCCCCCACATCCTCCAGCCGGCCCCGTGCCGACGAGCAGTGTTTTGCAACCCGGGGATATACCGAAGCACGTAAAGACAAGGTAAATCACGAATTTACTGTGGATAAGGCGAATGTTCCGGCGCCGTTCCAGCCGAAATACGAAAACGCCTCGGAAGCAAGTTCCGAGGCGTTTCGAAAGTATCCGTGAAGATACGGGTAGTTACTGGTCGAGGAACGACCGCATCTTGCGGCTGCGGCTCGGGTGCTTGAGCTTGCGGAGCGCCTTCGCCTCGATCTGACGGATGCGTTCGCGCGTCACGCTGAACTGCTGCCCGACTTCCTCGAGCGTGTGGTCGGTGTTCATGCCGATGCCGAAGCGCATACGCAGCACGCGCTCCTCGCGCGGCGTCAGCGACGCCAGAACGCGCGTGACCGTTTCCTTGAGGTTCGACTGCACCGCGGCGTCGACCGGGATGACGGCGTTCTTGTCCTCGATGAAATCGCCGAGGTGGCTGTCTTCCTCGTCGCCGATCGGCGTTTCGAGGCTGATCGGCTCCTTGGCGATCTTCATCACCTTGCGGACCTTTTCGAGCGGCATCGACAGACGCTCGGCCATTTCCTCGGGCGTCGGCTCGCGGCCGCTTTCGTGGAGGAACTGGCGGCTGCAGCGGACCAGCTTGTTGATCGTCTCGATCATGTGGACCGGGATACGGATCGTGCGCGCCTGGTCCGCGATCGAGCGGGTGATCGCCTGACGGATCCACCAGGTCGCATAGGTGCTGAACTTGTAGCCGCGGCGATATTCGAACTTATCGACCGCCTTCTTCAGGCCGATATTGCCCTCCTGGATG
>JAEXLC010000048.1 GCA_023445495.1 Pseudomonadota bacterium
CTTCGCGATGGTCCCCCTCCCCCAGACAAGCTGGGGGAGGAATTTCCAGGTCAGTTCCCGAAGCCGGTCGGTGCTGGCGAGATCGTCACCGTCGTCCCCGCCTTCACTTCCTGCACTTCGAGCGCGCGTTCGGCGATGCCGTCGCGGCCGAAGCGGAAGGCGCCGTCGAGGCCGCCAAAGCCGTCGGGTGCGGTCAGGCGGCGTTCGGGGAAGAGGTCGCCCGGGCGCCATTCGCGGGCAATGCGCACGGTGAGCAGCACCGCGTCATAGCCGAGCGTCGACAGCCGGTACGGCGCCGCGCCGAAGCGGGTGCGGTACTTGGTGGCGTAGGTGCGGTAGTAATTGTCGGGCACGCTGGCGAACCAGGCGCCGTTCAGAACCGCATTCGCGCCGATCGCCGAATCGGTGTTCCACAGCTCGGTGCCGAGGATGCGCGCGGTCTTGCCGCCGGCCGACTTGCGGATCAGCGGCGCCGCGGTGACGCCGCTGGCGCCCGAGCCGGCGATCAGGATCGCCTGATAGGGCGAGCGCGACAGCTTGGTGATCGCGGTGGTCATCGATCCCGGGCGACCGTCATAGGTCTCCATCGCCAGCACCTTGCCGCCCTGGTCCTCGACGGCGCGCAGGAAGCTGGTCGCGGCGCGCTCGCCATAGACGCCCGAGGTCATCAGGCCGACGAAGCTGGTGACGCCCTGCCCCTTGGCATAGCTGACCACGCGCTCGATCGACTGGGCCGGCGAATAGCCGAGCAGATAGGTGCCGCCGCCGGCGACCGAGGTGTCGTTCGAGAAGCTGAGCACCGGCACGCGCGCGGCGCGGGCGATCGGCGCGACTTCGCGCGCTTCCTCGGCGAGCAGCGGGCCGAGGATCAGCTTGTTGCCGTCCGCGATCGCCTGGCGCGCGGCGTTGGCCGCGCCACCGGCGGTGTCATAGGTGGTGATGCGCAGCACGTCCGACCTTGTGTCGAGGATCGCGAGCTGAGTCGCATTGGCCAGCGACTTGCCGACGCCGGCGTTCGGGCCGGTCATCGGCACGAGCAGCGCAACGCGGTGGCGCTCGACATCCTGGGGCAGGCCCGGCGAGATCGGCCGGGTCGAGGGACGCTCGCGCGGCACCTCGGTGGTCGGCGCGGGCCGGGTTTCGGGGATCACGCGGGGTCCGCTGGCGCAGGCGGCTAGGAGCGCAGCGAGCCCCAAAGCGGCCCAGCGGAGGATGCCCCGTTGCGGTGTTAGGGTCGCGTCTGCCATTTACTCTCCCCGATGAACGCTCTTCTTACGCCCGGCCTCTATATCGTCGCCACGCCGATCGGCAATCTCGGCGACCTCTCCCCGCGCGCTTCGGAAATACTCCTGAACGCCGATCTGGTTGCCGTTGAGGACAGCCGTGTGACAGCGGGACTGTTTCGCCACCTTGGCCAGAAGGGGAAAATGCTCCCCTATCACGACCATAATGCCGATGCGGTGCGCCCCGGCCTGGTGGCGCGGATGGCGACCGAGGCGATCGCACTGGTCTCCGATGCCGGCACGCCGCTGATCTCCGACCCCGGCTTCAAGCTGGTGCGCGACGCGCGCGAGGCGGGGCATACGGTGACGACGATTCCCGGCCCCTGCGCGGCGATCGCGGCGCTGACGCTGGCGGGGCTGCCGACCGATCGCTTCCTGTTCCTGGGCTTCCTGCCGTCGAAGCAGCAGGCGCGCGCCGAATCGATCGCCGAGATCGCGGCGGTGCGCGCGACGCTGGTGCTCTACGAATCGGGGCCGCGGCTCTCGGCCTGCCTGACCGCGCTGGCCGAGGGGCTGGGCGACCGCGAGGCGGCGGTGGCGCGCGAGATCACCAAGAAGTTCGAGGAATGCGTGACCGGCTCGCTCACCCAGCTCGCCGAGCGCTATGCCGAAGCGCCGCCCAAGGGCGAGATCGTCGTGGTGGTGGCACCGCCGGGCGCCCCTGCCCCCGCGACCGAGGCGGATGCCGATTCGGCGCTGGCCGAGGCGCTGACCCGGCTGCCGGCAAGCAAGGCGGCGGGCGAAGTGGCGAAGAAGCTCGGGCTCGATCGCAAGGCGCTCTATGCGCGGGCGATGGAGATGAAGGATAGCGGAGTCGACTAAGCGGCCGTCATCCCCGCCTTTGCAGGAGTGACGCTGGGGAGCGAAACGCCGAAGGCTTCAGGCGTATTCGCGCTCGAGCATGCCCATCTCGTCCGCGCCGGTAAGCTCGGCGAGGCGCTTGAGATAGGTCTCGGCAAGCTGGCGGCGGCGCAGGGCGGCGGCTTCGGTCATCGACCGCTTGGCGGCTGCGAGTTCCTGCGCGGCGCGACGCCGGTAATAACGTTCGTTCGATTCCATCTGATGCGACCCCCCGGAAGCACCGATAAACCCGGTTCGGTGCGACTCGGTCTGGTCATGGTAACCAAAGTTATCCACAGCTGCGAGTCGTGAGGGGCCGCAGGACAACGGATCGCCGCGCTGCGGAAACGCGTGGCCGCGAAGGCGAGCGTCGGGCGGCCTGGTGGCTATGGCTGAAAGGCTGGAAAATCCTCGATTCGCGGGTCCGCACCCCGGCCGGCGAAGTCGATCTGGTTGTGCGCCGCGGCAACCTTGTCGCGTTCGTCGAGGTCAAGACCCGCGCCACCGCCGCCGACCTGGATTTCGCGATCGACGAGCGCCGGCTCGCCCGGGTGGCGGCCGCGGCGGAATATCTGATGCCGCGCTACGCGGGCCCGAACGACGATATCCGGGTCGACGTAATCCTCATTGCTCCGCGCACCCTGCCTCGCCATATCGAAAACGCCTGGATGGGGTGACTTATCCAGATAAGTCACCTAAAGCGTTTTCCCCAAGGAGGCCCAATGTCGCTCAACGTCGCCGTGCAGATGGACCCGCTCGACGCGATCAACATCGCCGGAGATTCGACGTTCGCGCTGATGCTCTCGGCGCAGGCGCGCGGGCACAAGCTGTTCCACTATGCCGCCGAGGACCTGAACTATTCGGCCGGCCGCGTCTGGGCCAAGGCGCATCCGGTGACGGTGCAGCGCGTCGCCGGCAACCATTTCGAGTTCGGCGAGCCGGTGCAGCTCGACCTGGGCGAGGAAGCCGATGTGGTGCTGATGCGCCAGGATCCGCCCTTCGACCTGGGCTATATCACCGCGACGCACCTGCTCGAGCGGATCTCGGACAAGACGCTGGTGGTCAACGACCCCGCCAGCGTGCGCAACGCGCCCGAGAAGATCTTCGTCCTCGACTATCCCCAGTTCATGCCGCCGACGCTGGTGACGCGCAGCCTGGAGGAGGCGCGTGCCTTCCTCGCGGTGCATGGCGAGATCGTCATCAAGCCGCTGCACGGCAATGGCGGCAAGGCGATCTTCAAGGTGGGCAGCGACGGCGCCAACCTCTCCTCGCTGATCGAAGTGTTCAACATGACCTGGCGCGAGCCGCACATGGTGCAGGCGTTCCTGCCCTCGGTGGCGGCGGGCGACAAGCGCATCGTGCTGGTCGACGGCGAAGTGGCCGGCGCGATCAACCGCATCCCGGGCGAAGGCGAGATCCGCTCGAACCTGGCAGTGGGCGGAAGTGCTGCCAAAACCGAGCTGACGGCGCGCGAGGAAGAGATTTGCGCGGTGCTCGGGCCGGAGCTCAAGAAGCGCGGCCTCCTCTTCGTCGGCATCGACGTGATCGGCGGCGAATGGCTGACCGAGATCAACGTCACTTCCCCCACCGGCATCGTCGCGATCGATCGGTTCAACGGCAGCGATACCGGCGCGGTGATCTGGCAGGCGATCGAGCGCCGCGTGGCGGAGCGCCGTTGACGCGATGATCGACTGGCTCGATTGGGGGTATCTGGGCGTCTTCCTGCTGATGGTGCTGGAAAACGTCATTCCCCCTGTCCCTTCGGAACTCATCATGAGCGTGGCCGGCATCGCCGCCGGCCAGGGCAAGATGGACTTCGCGCTGCTGGTGCTCACCGGCACGGCGGGCTGCGCGGTGGGCAATCTGTTCTGGTGGGAGGTCGGGCGGCGCTTCGGCTACAAGCGACTCGAGCCGCTGGTGCGCCGCTGGGGCCGCTGGCTGACGCTGGAATGGGAAGACATCGAGAAGCTGCGCCGCTTCTTCGATCGCTGGGGCGGGATCACCGTGCTGGTGTTCCGCTTCATGCCGATCGGGCGGACGGTGATCTCGATCCCGGCCGGGCTGATGCACATGCCGATGGGCCGCTTCCTGGTCTACACCACGATCGGCAGCGCGATCTGGAACACGCTGCTGGTCGGCGTGGGCTATTGGCTCGGCACCAATTTCGAGACGATCGACCATTGGATCGCGCCGGTTTCGCTGGCGACCGTCGCGGCGGTGGCGGTTCTCTATCTGTGGCGGGTGTTCACCTGGAAGCCGCGAGGCTGAGCCGATCGAGTTCCGCGGCGATCCGCGCGGCATAGATTTCCATCTGCGGGACCAGCGCGGCGAGGCCGCGGCGCGATGCCGGATCGATCGCGCAGAGCGTGCCGAAGAAGCTGCCGTCGGCGCGGACGATCGGCCAGGAGATATAGCTCTTGAGGCCATAGAGCGCCGGCGTGTGATGCGTCCGCCAGGCGGGATCGGCATCGACATCGTTGATGAAGACGCCCTGGCCGCTGTCGCGGATCTCGTCGCAGATCGTCGTCTTGACCACCAGCTCGTCGCCGGGATTGAGGCCGAACTCGATCTTGTCGAGCACCTGGCAGGCGATCCAGCGGTCCGAGGTCACCCGCGCCACCGCGGCGAAGCCCATGCCGGTAAGCGCGCACAGCTCGGCGAGGATCGTCTCGACTTCGGGGATGCGCTGGATATCGGCGATGTCGGCGAGGTAGGGATCGGTCATTCCGCTAGCGTAGCAGAGTCTGGTGCTGCCGTACCTGATTGAAATCAGGCGCGGGGATGCGCGTTTCGGTACACGTCGAGCAGGTGCGCGGCATCGACGGCGGTGTAGATCTGGGTCGAGCTGAGGCTGGCATGGCCGAGCAGTTCCTGCAGCGCGCGCAGATCGGCACCGCGGCCGAGCAGGTGGGTGGCGAAGCTGTGGCGCAGCGCGTGCGGGGTGGTGCGATCCGACAGGCCGAGCGCGGTGCGCGCCGCGCGAACCGACTTGCGGATCACCCCCGGCGGCATCGGCCCGCCCTTGGCCCCGCGGAACAACGGCACATCACGCGCGACGCCATAGGGGCATTGCTTCGCATAGGCCTCGATCGCCTCGCGGACCTGGGGCAGCAGCGGGACGATCCGGGTCTTGTCGCGCTTGCCGGTGACACTCATCGTCGCGCCGAGCGGGAGGATCGCACCGGTGAGGCCGACCGCCTCGCCGATGCGCAGCCCGGCGCCGTAGAGCAGCAGCAGCACCGCCCAGTCGCGCGCGGCGAGCCAGGGCTCGCGGGCTTCCTCGGACACGGTTTCGGCCAGCGCCACCGCTTCGTGCGGCGCGATCGGGCGCGGCACGCCCTTCTTGACGCGCGGCCCCTTGAGGCGCGGCAGCTCGGCATCGTCGCCGACGGCGAATTTGAGGAAACCGCGCACCGCGGAAAGCTCGCGCGCGGCGGAAGCGTTGGTCAGGCCCTGCTCGCGGCGATGGGCGAGATAGGCGCGCAGATCGGCGGCGCTCGCCTTGCCGAGCGCCTCACGGGTGACCGGTCCGCCCCAATGCTTCTGGAGAAAGGCGACCAGCCGCTCGGCGGTGGCGCCGTAAGCCCGCACCGTATGCGCCGATCGCCGCCGGTCGCGCGCGAGGTGCTGCGCGTTGTGAAGCGGGAGGGCGGGTTCGGGCATGGGGGGACAATACAAATCCTCCCCGAGCTTGTCTCGGGGAGGGGGACCATTCGCAATTGCGAATGGTGGAGGGGCCGCCGTCGAAGACGGCGGACTATGTCCGCCGCCCCTCCACCGCCTTCGGCGGTCCCCCTCCCCCAGCAAGCTGGGGGAGGAATTGGGAGATCAACCGATCTTCTGGCCGGTCTTGGCCCAGTCGGCCATGAACGAGGCGATGCCGGCGTCGGTCAGCGGGTGCTTGACCAGCTGGCGGATCACCGCCGGCGGGGCGGTCATCACGTCGGCGCCGATCTTGGCGGCCTCGAGCACATGGATCGGGTTGCGCACGCTGGCGACCAGGATCTCGGTGTCGAAGGCGTAATTATCGTAGATCGTGCGGATGTCGGCGATCAGGTCCATGCCCGGATAGCCGATGTCGTCGTGGCGGCCGACGAACGGCGAGATGAAGGTCGCGCCCGCCTTGGCGGCGAGCAGCGCCTGGTTGGCCGAGAAGCACAGGGTCACGTTGACCATCGTGCCGTCGCTGGTCAGCGCCTTGCACGCCTTGAGGCCGTCGATGGTCAGCGGCACCTTGACCGCGACATTGTCGGCGACCTTACGGACGATCTCCGCCTCGCGCATCATGCCCTCGAAATCGAGCGCGACGACTTCGGCCGACACCGGCATGCCGGGCACGATCTCGCAGATTTCCTTGACCACTTCGAGGAAGTCGCGGCCGGCCTTGTGGATCAGCGAGGGATTGGTGGTGACGCCGTCGAGCAGGCCGGTATCGGCCAGGTCGCGGATGTCGGCAGTGTCGGCGGTGTCGGCGAAGAACTTCATGGCGGCGATCCTGGATTTGAGAGTTCGCGCCGCCCTTAGCCGACCCGGGCCTGCGGGAAAAGGGCCGCGCCGAAAGGCGCTTCGCCCGCGCCAGACCAAACCATTTCGGAGTAAACTTCTAGAACAGCCAAGTAACAATGATTCATATGGATCAAGATTAGCTTTTCAAATATTATCGAAAGCGACTCACTGGCTGATGACAATAAAACAACCCCTGATATCCCATGGATATACGGGCAATTTTGGTCGCACGCTATTCATTGCAGGAGGCCATGATGACTATGCATGATGACGGAGAGTTGCTGGAACAGGAAGTTGCCGAACTTCGAGCTTCCTCGCCGGTGGCATCGCTTTGCGCCGGCTATGACGCAGTGCTCGGCGCGCTGCGCTCCTCGGCGGTGAAAGCCACCGAGAAGGCGGACGGCGCCACGGCCAAGGTGCGGATCACCGTGGCCGAAGGCATGGTCGAGATGAGCAGCGCGATCGAAGTCAACCAGTCGCTCTCGGTCGACTATGTCGGCATCGCCAGCGTCGACCAGAAGCTCCAGTTCGTCAGCAGCCAGAAGGCGACGAGCACGAGCGTTTCGATCGTCGCCTTCGCCCGCAAGGCGATCGGCAGCACGACCGCCAGCAACCCGGTGCTCACCGTCGATCTCAACGGCATGAGCACCGCCACCTTCGTGCGCGCCTATGGCGACAGCTATGTCGATTCGCTCTCGATGGGCGGCGAATATTACGGGGTCTACACCTTCTATACCGAGACCTTCGAGCAGCAGCAGTCGCTGGTCGCTTCGCTCAAGGCGAGCGGGATCTATTCGGGCGTCAGCGCCAGCGCCGAGCTCAACACCAAGATCGACAATTATGTGCGCACCACCAACACCAACTGGACCTTCGACCAGCAGGTGACGGGGCTGAGCAATCCCGATCTGCCCAATCCGGACAAGATGATCGATTATGCGGTGAAGTTCCCGGACCGCACGCTGGATGCGCCCAGGGTCATCAGCTTCAGCACCGCCAGCTACGACCATGTCCCCGGCTTCACCCTGCCCTTCGCGCAGATCGTGACGAACCGCGAATATTTCGTGGGCAATTCGATCGATGGCGGGCTCACCGAGCAGCTGGTCGATCTGGTCGAGCTGCAGAACAAGATCGATTGGCTGGAAGCCATCTATGCCTGTTACGGCTATCATGGCGACACCGAGCTCGACACCTTCGCCGTCGCCGTCGCGGAGGACCGGGCCAAGGTCAGCGCCCAGTTCCGGGCCTATGAAGCCGATCCGACGCAGAGCTTCACCCGCCCCGCCCTGCCCGCGCTGAACAAGGGCACGCCGGTGCTGAGCTTCGACAAGCTCTATGGCGAGATGTGGGGCGGCGGCGGCGGCAGCCCGTTCGAATATCCGCGCGTCGAGGATGCGCTGGCCAACCGCACCCGGCTTACCTGGCTCAAGCTGCGCAGCGGCAGCCGGATCGACCGGATCTCGTTCCGCTATGCCGACATCCATGGCGAAGGCGAGGTGCAGAGCCATGGCGGCAACGGCGGATCCGACCAGCCGGCGCTGTCCCTCGATTCGAAGGAATATATCGCCACCATAGCGGGCCGCTGCGGCAGCGAGGTCGACCGTCTCTACATCGTCACCAATCGCGGCAGCTCCACCCAGGGCGGCGGCGATGGCGGCCATGCGGTCGCATGGGACACGCCGGCCGGCTATGTCCTGCTCGGCTTCCAGGGCCGCTCCGGCAACCGGCTCGACGCGCTCCAGATGGTCGCCGCCAAGCTGAAGCCCGCGACCTATGACAAATAGGCGCCGGCCGCGATAACCCGCACGGGATCGGCGGGCGCGCTACCGGACAAGCATCAGCTTGACGCGCGCGCCCGCCACCTTGCCCACCGTCACGCGGTAGCTGCCCGGGCGCAGCCGGTAGCGGACGATCTTTCGGATCGTCGAGCACGAGACTCCCCTGCCCTCCGACGCGATATCCAGCGCGCGGCGGCCGCGCCCCGCCGGATAGACATCGATCCATGCCTGCTGGTCGACGGCAATGCCGAAGGTGCCCGGCTTGCGGATCGTCACCCGTGTCTCGGCGCTGCCGCCGCGTGCCGGCAGCGTCACGGCATGGCGCGTGTCGAGCCCCGCGCCCCCGCGCGTCCAGCCGGCGAGCGCGCGCGGAAGGCGCGCATCGAGCGTGGTGCAGCGGTTCTGGACGGCCGCGGCGAAGGCGAGTGCGGTGAGAATCATTGGCATCCCCCATGCTGACAGCGGGAATGTTCCATGAATGTTCTCACGCCAGCAACAAAAGCTTGCACCGAAATGAAGACGATGCGTTTAGGCGCGATGCGTCCGCTTATCGCCCTTCCCCTGTTGTTTGCCGCCACCCCCGCCACCGCGCAGCAGACCGACGACCAGCTCTGGCTCCAGGCGAGCGGGATCGTCCGCGTGGGCGAGCATCAGGAAGCGACGGTGGAGAGCATCGCGCGCTTCGGCGAGCGCGCGCGCGGCCTTGCCCATACCGAGATCGGCGGGCTGTTCGCCTGGAAGATCGGCAAGATCGAGCTGGCGATCGGCTATCGCCATGTCGAGGATTTCGTCGGCAACCGGGTGCTGCCCAATGAGGAGCGCGTCCGCCAGCATGTGATCGTGCCGCTGGGCGCGGGCTTCGCCGCACGCCTCCGCCTGGAGCAGCGGTTCAACAGCTCGGGGCCGGAGGTCGGCCACCGGATCCGCGGGCAGCTGCGCTTCAACCGCCAGCTCACGCCGGGCGGGCTCGGCGTGTTCGCCACGCACGAGACCTTCCTCAATTTCAACACCACCGGCTGGGGCCAGCGCAGCGGGATCGAGCGGGTGCGCGCCAATGTCGGGCTGGGCGTGCCGATCGGCCGCCAGCTGCGCGGCGAGATCGGCTATCTCAACCAGTATCGCTTCGGCCGCGCCGGCGCGCGCGACCAGATGGATCATGGGCTGACGATCGCGCTGACGCTGCGGCCTTAGTTGCCCGGCACCTAAAC
>JAEXLC010000340.1 GCA_023445495.1 Pseudomonadota bacterium
GTGGGTTGGGGGGGCCCGGCGGTCCGCCGGGCGGCCCAACCCACCCCCGACCCCTCCCTTGCAGGGAGGGGAGAAGGAAAGGCGCATTCTACCCAACCTTCGGCCGCCGGCAGAACGGCACCAGCACCAGCGCCGCCAGGAACAGATAGGCCATCACCCGGAACACATCGTTGAACGCCAGCGTCATCGCCTGGCGCTGCACGATATGCCCCGCAACGCCCTGCGCCATCAGCAGCGCCTCGGCGCGGTCCGGCGTGTAGCTGCTCGCATAGGCGGCGAGGTTCTCGATCAGTTCGCTGCCGCTGCGCCCCGCGACGCCCAGCGCCTCGCCCAGCCGCAGCATGTGGATACGGGCATTGTCCTGCAGCCAGGTGTTGACCAGCGCGATGCCGATCGCTCCGCCCAGATTGCGCATCAGATTGAACAGGCCGGAGGCATAGCGCAGCTCCGGCCCCTCGAACCCAGCCAGCGCCAGGTTCACGCTCGGCACGATGCACAGCATGATCGCGAAGCTGCGCACCGCCTGCGGCCAGAGTAGCGCGTGGAAGCCCCATTCGGGCGTCATGAAGCTGAACAGCCACAGCCCGGCGGCGAACAGGCTCAGGCCGAAGGTTATCATGATCCGCGGATCGAGGCGTTGGGAAAGTCCCGCCGCGATCGGCACGCCGAGCATCTGGACAATGCCGGCGATGAACACGGTCGTGCCGATCTCCGACGCGTTGTACCCGCGCACCGAGCCGAGAAAGACCGGGACGAGGTAGGTCGCCGAATAGATGCCGAAGCCGATCACAAGGTTGAACACGCAGGCGAAGACGAAGGTAGGCTTGCGGAAGGGGGAGAGGTTCACGATCGGGTTCTCGGAGCGGAAGGAGCGCTCGAGGAACAGCAGCAGCGCGACGAAGCTCAGCCAGGCGCCGGTGGCGATGGCGTGGTCCTGGAACCAGTCGTTGCGCGGGCCTTCCTCCAGCACATATTCGAGCCCGCCCAGGAACACCGCCATCGCGATCAAGTGGACCCAATCGATCCGTTTGAGCATCGAAAGCTTGGACTGGTCGACCCGGATGACCAGCAGCGAGAGGGTCGCCACCACCGCGCCGGGGAGGATGTTGACGTAGAAGATCCAGCGCCAGCCCATGGCGTCGGTTATCCATCCACCCAGAGTAGGCCCCAAAGTTGGCGCCAGTACGGAAACCATGCCGAGGATCGCCGGGATCATCGCGCGCTGCTTGCCGGTGAACATCGCGAAACCGGTTGCAAACACCGTGGGGACCATCGCGCCGCCCACGAACCCCTGGAGCGCGCGGAAGGCGATCATCGATTCGATGCTCCAGGCCAGGCCGCACAGCGCGCTCGCCAGGGTGAACAATCCGGCGGAGAGTGCAAACAACCAGCGCGTGGAGAGCGCTTGTGCAAGGAACGCGGCGAAGGGGATCATCACCAGCTCGGCCATCAGATAGGCGGTCTGCACCCAGCTGATCTCGTCCGAACTGGCCGACAGCCCCGCGCGCACTTCGTTGAGCGAGGCGGCGACGATCTGGATGTCGATCAGCGCCATGAACTGGCCGAACGCCATCACCCCGAAGATCAGGAATTTGCGGCGGTCGGGCAGCGCCTGCGGGTCGATCGTCTGCGTCGCCATCCGGGCCTCTTGAACGCGTGGAACGATGATTATATGATATGCGTCATATAAAACAAGGACAGCCCCCGAAATGCGCTATGCGCGTGAACATCGCGAACAAACGCGTCTGAAGATACTCAAGGAGGCGGCATCGGCGATTCGGGCCAAGGGGCCGGAGGGTGTCGGGGTCTCCGCGCTGATGAAGCAGGCCGGCCTCACCCATGGCGGCTTCTATGCCCATTTCCCCTCCAAGGAGGCGCTGGTCGCCGAAGCGATCGGGGTGATGTTCGACGAAGCCCGCCACCGCTTCGACCGCACGCTGGCCGAGGCCGATCCGCGCGCGGCGCTCGACAAATATGTCGGCTTCTACCTCTCGCCCCTCCACCGCGATGCGCGGGGGAAGGGATGCCCGGTGGCGGCGCTGTCGGGCGACATGGCCCGGCTGGAGCCGGCCGGGCGCGAGCGGTTTGGCGAGGGGATTACCCGGCTTTCGCAGGCGCTTGGCGCGGCGCTCGGCGGGCTGGGCGCGGCCGATCCGGAAAGGGCAGGGCGCTCGATGCTGTCCGAACTGGTGGGGGCGCTGCTGCTCGCCCGCGCGGTCGCCGATCCCACCGAGTCCGACGCGATCCTCGCCGATTCCGCCTCGGCGATCCGGGCGCGCTATCAATTGGAGGCACAGGCATGAACGGGCTCGAACAGGTGCAGGCGCTGCTCGCCGCCGGCAAGCAGCCGCCGATCGGCGAGACGCTCGCCTTCTCGCTGGTCGAAGTGGCCCAGGGCCATGCGGTGTTCGAGGGCGTGCCCGATCGGCGGGCCTATAATCCCCTCGGCACGGTCCATGGCGGCTATGCGGCAACGCTGCTCGATTCAGCCTGCGGCATCGCCACCCACAGCGCCCTGCAGGAGGGGCAGAGCTACACCACGCTCGAGCTCAAGGTCGCCTATCACCGGGCGATGACCGAGCATACCGGGCTGGTCCGAGCGACCGGCACGGTGCTCTCGATCGGCCGCCGCGTCGCCTTTGCCGAGGCGAAGCTCACCGATGCCGAGGGGCGGCTGCTCGCCTCGGCCACCTCCACGCTGCTGGTGATAAGCCAATGAGCGCGCAGGCGGAAACCAAACTCCGGCGCAAGCTGCCCAAGGTCGCCGTGGCCGGAGGTGCCGCGCTGCTGCTGGCCGGTGCCGGCGCCTTGTGGATCGCCAGCCCCGCATCGAGCGAGACGACCGACAATGCTTATCTGCGGGCCGACAGCACGATCGTCTCGGCGCGGATCAACGGCCAGATCGCGCAGGTGCTGGTCCGCGACAATCAGGCGGTGAAGACCGGCGATCCGCTCGTCCGGATCGAGGATCACGAGTTCGCTGCCAGACTCGATGCCGCCCGCGCGGCGGTGCGCGATGCCGATGCCGATGTCGCCGCCGCCCTGGCAGCGCTCAAGTCGCACGGTGCCGAGACTCAGCTGGCCGGCGCGAATGTCGCGGTGGTCCGCACCGGGATCGCCTCCGCCAGCGCCGAACTCCAGCGCGCGGAGGCGGACGATGTCCGCTACCAGGCGCTGCTTGCCCAGGGCTTTGCCACGCGCCGCGACGCCGAGCGCATCCGCGCGGCATTGCTCGATGCGCGGGCCAGGGCGCGGCAGAGCGGCGCGAGCCTGGCCGCCTCGCAGGACAGCGAGGGCGTCACCATCGCCCGCAAGGACAGCCTGCTCGCCGAGCTGGAAAAGACCCGCGCAGGTGCCGAGCGCGCCCGCGCCGCGCTCAGGCTGGCCGAGCAGGACGAGGGCTATACCCTGATCCGTGCGCCGATCGCCGGCGTGGTCGGCAATCGCCGAGCCCAGGCCGGCGACCTGGTCCAGCCGGGCACGCGGCTGCTGACGCTGGTGCCGAGCCGCCAGCTCTATGTCGTCGCCAATTTCAAGGAGACCCAGACCGCGCGGATGCTCGCGGGGCAGCCGGCCAAGGTGCATGTCGATGCGCTGGGCGGCGATGCGCTGTCCGGCCGCGTCGAAAGCTTCGCGCCGGGCTCCGGCTCCGAATTCACCCTGCTGCCGTTCGAGCCGGGATCGGGCAACTTCACCAAGATCGTCCAGCGCGTCCCCGTGCGCATCGCACTCGATCCGGACCAGCCGGCCCTGACGCGGCTGCGGCCGGGCCTGTCGACCACGGTGACGGTGAAGCTGGCACGC
>JAEXLC010000227.1 GCA_023445495.1 Pseudomonadota bacterium
CATCCCCGCGAAGGCGGGGATCCAGAATTTCTCTGCCGTTTCGCTCGTGACTCTGGATCCCCGCCTTCGCGGGGATGACGGCAGGGCGATGTTTCCCGTCTTACGGTGAGGACCCGTGCGCCGTTACGATGCCGTTCGAGAGGTATTCCCGCCTGACCAGATGCGTCGAGGCTGGGCCCCGGCCTTCGCTGGGGATCGGCTGGAGAGCGGGGAACAACCCGGCACAAAAAAGGAGCGGCGTTTCCACCGCTCCCGAGGGCAGGGTAACGGGGTTTACCAGCTCAGGCCGATGCGGGCGTAGATGTAGCGTCCGCCGAAGCCGAAGGGCGAGTAATAGGGGAAGCCGACCACGCCGGTGCTGTTGTTCGCGGCGATCGTGTAGTCGGGATATTCGTCGAACAGATTGTTCACGCCGAGCGCGAACTGGGCGCCCTTGAGCGCCTGGTAGCGCAGCTCGAGGTCGGCGATCGTGTGCTTGCCGGTATAGATGTCCGCCGCCGGCGTCGTGCCCGGCTGGATGACGTTGCCGTAATGGCTGGCGCGCGCGGTGATCGCGAGCTTGTCGAGCGACCAGTCGATCGTGGCGGTGAGCTTCTCGCCCGGCGTGCCCTGCTCGATCGAGTAGATGCGGCTGCGGGCGAACAGGGTCGGCGCCGGGTTGACCGTGCCGGTCGAGGTCGGGATCGAGCTGCGATCGACCCTGGTCTGGTTGAGGTTGCCGGCCAGGGTGAAGTCGAAGGTGCCGGCCTCGTCGGCGCGCAGCTTGTAGTGCGCGACGACATCGACGCCGCGGACGCGCGAGCGCAGCCCGTTGATGAAGAAGCGCGCGGCCGAGACATTGTAGGGCGTGAGCAGCGTCGCGACCTGCGGGCTGAAGCTCGACGCGATATTCTCCGACAAAGCGAGCTGGTTGCGCAGGCGGATCTGGTAGGCGTCGACGGTGAGGTCGAACCCGCCCGAGCGGATCACCGTGCCGAACGACAGGTTGGTCGAGCGCTCGGGCTCGAGCGGCAGGCCGCCGAGCGCGGTGGCGACCGGGCTGACCGACGGGAAGGTGCCGGTGAGGATCGGGTTGCCGTTCTGGATCACCGAGGCGACCGAGGTGAAATATTGCTGCTGGAGGCTCGGCGCGCGGAAGCCGGTGGAGGCGGTGCCGCGCAGGGCGAACCAGGGGGTGACGTCATAGCGCAGCGAGACCTTGCCGGTGCCGGTGTCGCCGAAATCGGTGTAATGCTCGGCGCGGCCGGCGAGGCCGACCAGGAACTTGTCGGTGACCTGCGCTTCGAGGTCGATATAGCCCGAGACGTTCTTGCGGCCGCGCTCGATCGCATTGGCGGGCGAGAAGCCGCCAAAGCCCTGCGCGCCCGGGGTGCCGGTGGTGACGCCGGTCGGGTAGCCATAGGAGGCCTGCTCGCCCGGGGTGATCTTGAAGCCCTCGCGGCGGCCTTCGACACCGAAGGCGACGTTGAGCGACTGGAACACGTCGAACTTGCGCGACACGTCGAGCCCGGCGACCCACTGGTCGTAGATCAGCGCGCCGTCGTAGAAATTGGTCGGCGAGGCGTTGCCATAGGCGTAATTGGCCGAGTTGCGGGTGTAATAGGCGATCTTGTTGCGGCCGTAGGCGACGTTCAGGTCGACGTTCCAGCCGGCGAGGTCGCCCTTGAGGCCGAGCGCGCCATTGGCGTTGGTCGACTTGGTGTTGATGATCGGCAGGAAGCCGTTGGGGTAGATGCCCGAGACCGCGGTGGCGGCGCTGGCGAGACGCGGGAAGGCGGCGCTGCGGCTGTCGCGGTCCTGATAGCCGAACCAGCCATAGAGCTTCCAATTGTCGCCGATGCCGGTGCCGGCGTTGACGTAGCCCGTGTACTGCTCGACCTCGGGATCGCCGAAGCGGCCGGTGACGCGGGTGGGGGTGACGCGCGGATCGTAATCGGCGCGGTTGGTCGGCTCGCGCTTGGTGTACTCGCCCGAGACGGTGACATAGCCGTCATTGCCGAAGCCGAAGCCCTGCCAGGCCGAGGCGGTGAAGGTCGGCTCGCCGGTGACCGAGCGGTTGCCGCGCGCGGTGTCGATATTGGTCGCGTAGAAGCCATAGGTGGCAGTGACGCCGCCGCCCGAGCGCGCTTCCTTGAGGCGGACGTTGATCACGCCGGCGATCGCGTCCGAGCCGTACTGCGCCGAGGCGCCATCGCGCAGCACCTCGATCCGCTCGAGCGCGGTGGCGGGGATGGTGTTGAGGTCGACGGCTGCCGAGCCGCGGCCGACCGAGCCGTTGATGTTGAGCAGCGCCGAGGCATTGGCGCGCACGCCGTTGATGAGGACGAGCGTCTGGTCCGGCGACAGGCCGCGCAGCGTGGCGGGGCGGATCGCGTCGGTGCCGTCCACGGCCGAGGGGCGGGGGAAATCGATCGAGGGCGCGATGGTGGAGAGGGCGGCGCCGAGCTCGGTGGTGCCCTGGTTGCGCAGCGCGGTGCCGCTCAGCACGTCGACCGGCGAGGCGGTGTCGAGCCGCGAGCGGCCCTGGGCGCGGGTGCCGGTGACGACGATCTGGGTGTCCTCGGCGGCGGGCACGGTCTGGTCGGCCTGCGGTTCCGCGGTGGGCGTGGCTTCCTGCGCGAAGGCAGGCGGAGCGGCGACCGCCAGCGTGGTGGCGATGGCGAGGAGCGAGGAAGTACGGAAACGCATGTGATGGCCCACCTTTTCTTATGGCGAGCGAAATTCACACCAATTCGATGGGAATTGGTACAAAGGAAAGCTTGGCGCGGGCAAAAGCGGGTTTTCGCGGTGTTGCGATGAGGCAACACACTTGACCCGATAACGCCTGTTCGCCGGATTGGTTCCCGCCGGTTCCGCGTCTGTCCCGGGCGGGGACCGCGTGCGCAAACGGGATGAATCGAGCGGACGCGATCGACCCCTAACCCGATATTTACCTCTCAAGCGCATAGCTGACCCTGATCCTGTGCGGGTTGCTGCCGAGACGTTGGCGGCTTCCGGCCCGGCAGGAAAAGGAGCTCGGTATGCGTTTGATCGGTTTCGGCAGGACTGTTCTGGCTCTCGGCATGGCGGCTGCGCTTGCCGCGTGCGGTGGCGGCGGAGGCCGTCCGGAACTGCCGCCCGCGGCTGCGGTCGCGCAGCGCGAAGTGCCGAGCGAGGAATATGTCATCGGTCCGATGGACCAACTCCAGGTGTTCGTCTGGCGCAATCCCGAACTGTCGTCGAAGGTGCAGGTGCGCCCCGACGGCCGGATCACCGTGCCGCTGATCAGCGACATGCCGGCGGTGGGCAAGACCCCGGCGATGCTCGCGGACGACCTGAAATACGCGCTCAGCGAGTATATCAAGGACCCGATCGTCTCGGTGATCGTCGAGAATTTCAACGGGACGTACAGCCAGCAGGTCCGCGTCGTCGGCGCGACCGAGAAGCCGGCATCGATCCCGTACCGCGCCAACATGACCGTGCTCGACGCGATGATCGCGGTGGGCGGGCTCAGCGAGTTCGCGGCGGGCAACCGCGCGCGGCTGGTGCGCTACGACCGGCAGACCGGCAAGCAGACCGAGTACAAGGTCCGCCTGGGCGACCTGCTGAAGAATGGCGACATCGGCGCGAACGTGAAGCTCGAGCCGGGCGACGTCATCATCATTCCAACGAGCATGTTCTGAGGTAGCGCGGGTGGGGAACCTCTACGAAGAACTGCGCGGCGCTCTGCACGCGGTCTGGCAACGGCGCTGGATCGCGCTGGCGGTGGCCTGGTGCATCTGCCTGGCCGGCTGGCTGGTCGTGTCGCAGATGCCGAACAAATATGAGTCGCGCGCGCGCATCTTCGTGCAGCTGCGCCAGATCATCCCGACCGACGGGACGACGGCGCTCAACCAGCAGAAGGACCTCGACCGGATCCGCCAGACGCTGACGTCTGCCGTGAACCTGGAGAAGGTGGTGCGCGGCACCGACCTGGCGCGGACGGTATCGACCGATCGCGACGTGGCGGACCGCGTGGCCGGGCTGCAGGCGGCGATCAAGCTGACCGCGCAGCAGGACAATCTGTTCGAGATCACGGTGACGACGCCGAGCGGCAAGCTCGCCAAGCAGATCGCCCAGAAGCTGATCGACATCTTCGTCGAGACCAACCTCTCCGACAATCGCGACCAGTCGAGCCAGTCGCTCGACTTCATGGACCAGCAGCTCGCCGAGCGGCAGAAGCAGTTGCAGGACGCGGACAGCAAGCGCGCGGACTTCCAGGCGAAGTTCCTCGGCTCGCTGCCGGGCACCGGCTCGATCGAGGACCGGGTGGCGGCGGCGCGCACCCAGCTCGCGCAGATCCAGGGCGACCTGGCGGCGGCGCAATCGGGGCTGAACGTGGTCAACGCCCAGATGGCGGGCACGCCGGCGAACATCGCGGGATCGGGCGGCGGCGCGGTCGCCGGGCCGGCACGCGCGCGGCTGCAGGCGATCCAGGGCCAGATCGCCGATGCGCGGGCCAAGGGCTATACCGACAGCCATCCGGACATGATCGCGCTCAAGAACCAGCTGGCGGCGGCGCAGAGCGCGGCTGCGCGCGAGCCGGTGGTGAGCGGCGGCGCGGCGGGGGCTTCCAACCCGGTCTATATCGGGCTGCAGTCGATGCGGGCGGACAAGCAGGCGACCGTCGCCGCGCTCGTCCAGCGCAAGGCGCAGATCGAAGGCGACCTGAACGCGCTGAGCGCCAAGATGGCGGAAGCGCCGGGCGTCGCGGCCGAGCAGGGCGAGATCGAGCGCCAGTACCAGGTGCTCAAGACCCAATATGACCAGCTGCTCGCCCAGCGCGAGCAGATGAAGATTTCGAGCCAGGCGCAGAATGTCGCCGATGCCGACAAGTTCAACGTCGTCGATCCGCCGACCCAGCCGCGCGCGCCGACCTCGCCCAACCGTCCGCTGCTGCTGACCGGCGTGCTGATCGCCGGGCTTGGCGCGGGCGTGGCCTTTGCGTTCGCGCTGGGCAAGCTGACGACCACCTTCCCGACTGCCGGCAAGCTGGAAAAGGCGAGCGGGATGCCGGTGATCGGATCGATCGGCGAAGTGGTGACCGCGGCGCAGACCGCGATGCGCCGCAAGAAGCTGACCCTGTTCGCAGGCGGGGTGGCGGCGCTTTGCGCGGCCTATGTCGGGCTGATCGGCGTCGAGTTCCTCCAGCGGGGCATGGGAGCCTGAGATGAACGACCATACGCCCCGCCGCCTGAAGGGATCGCTGCTCGAGCGCGCCGCGCAGGGCTTCCACTATGCGCCCGCGCCGATCGAGGATGTGCCGCCCGCGCCGGTTGCCAAGGCCGCGCCGAAGCCGCGCGTCGAGACGCCGGTGACGCCGCCTGCGCCGCAACCGCGGGTTGAGGCGTCTGCACCTGCTCCGCAGCCACGGGTTGAGATTCCGGCGGCTGCCCCGGCTCCCGTGCCGGCACCTGAACCCACGCCTGTCGTCGCAGCGCCCGCAATTGCGCCGCAGCCCGCGCCGCAGGCGGAGCCTTACTCCGGCGAAGGCCGGGGCCCAGCCTCAGCGTCCCAGAC
>JAEXLC010000327.1 GCA_023445495.1 Pseudomonadota bacterium
GGCTGGGCCCCGGCCTTCGCCGGGGAAAACTAGTCAGCCAGCGGCAAGCCTATCCGGACAATCAAGCCAGGCTTCGCATCGCCAAGTTCAAGCTCGCCCCGGTGCAGCACCGCGATCGCCTGGACCAGCGGCAGGCCGAGACCATGGCCGGGGCTGCCCCGGCTCGCGTCGAGCCGCCCGAAGCGGCGCAGCGCCCGGCTACGCGCTTCCTGGGGGATGCCAGGCCCATTGTCGGCGACGGTCAGGATCGCCTGCCCTCCCCGCACCGCCACCTCCACCGCGATGATCGCGCCAGGCGGCGTGTGATTGACCGCGTTCTCGATCAAATTGACCAGCGCCTGGGTAAGCAGCCGCGCGTCGCCCTCGACCGGCGCGGTGGCGAGCGTGCCGAGCCGGAGCACCCGGCCGCTGTCCTCGACCATCGCATCGAGCGATTCCGCAACATCGGCGGCGAGCGCACCGAGATCGATCCGCTCGAACATCGCCCGCCGCTCACCGCCCTCGATCTCGGCGATGCGCAGGATCGCGGCGAACATGGCGAGGATATCCTCCGCTTCGGCGACCGCTTCCTCCAGCTCGGAGGCAAGCAGCCCCGCCTCGGGGCGCCCGGCAAGCAGGGCCAGGCGTCCGTGCAACCGGGCAAGCGGCGTGCGCAGGTCATGCGCCACGTCGTTGGAGACCTGGGCGAGGCTGGCCATCAGCGCCTCGATCCGGTCGAGCATGCGGTTGAATGCCTCGGCCTGACGCCCAAAGGCGGTGCCCGGCGCCTCCACCGGCACGCGGGCGCGCATATCGCCTTCGACGATCGCCTCGGCCGCATCGCGGACCGCCTCGATGTTGCGTCGGATCGTCAGGCTGAGCGCGAGGATGCCCAGCACCACCAGCAGCAGGATGGCCCCGAAGCCCGATGCGAGGATCAGCAGGCGGTGCGCGTCATGATCCTCGATCGGCTCGCTCTCGGCGGCCAGAGTGAGCGTGAGGCCGTCCGGCAGGCGCTCGACAAGCGCGCGCCCGCGCGTGAGGCCCGGAATGCCGGCGCCGTGATCGATCGTCGATATGCCGGGCGGGATAGCCGCCATGGGCGCGATATTGCCGGCCAGGCGCCGGCCATTGGTGTCGATCAGCAGGAAGCCGATATCGCCGCTGTCGCGCCGCCGGCTTTCCTCGCCGATGCGCAGGCCGAGCAGCACCCGGTCCGGATTGCCCTGGAGCAGCGCGGCGGACTCGCGCTCCAGCCTTTTGTCGACCTGGCGATCGATCGCGCCCAGGAGCGCGAAATAGACCGCCGCGAAGGTGAGCAGGGTCGCCAGCGTGATCGCCGCGATGAAGGCGAAAGCGATCGCCCGCAGCGAACGGAGCGGCCCCATCCGCGCTAGCCGCGGAACATGTAGCCGACGCCGCGGACGGTCACGATCGGATCGGGCAGCCCGGTCGCCTCCAGCCGCTGGCGCAGGCGGCGGATATGGGCATCGACGATGTTGGTGGTCGGCACGAAATCATAGCCCCAGACCCGCTCGAGCAGCAGCGGCCGCGTGAGCACGGTGCCCGCCTCGCGGACCAGCTCGGCAAGCAGCCTGATCTCGGTCTTGTGCATCTCCACCGGCTTGCCAGCGCGGGTGACGCGGTGACGGGCGACGCTGACCGTGATGTCGCCGGCGGTGACGGTGGCGCTGTCGGCATTGGCGGCGGTGCGGCGGCGGAGCACCGCGCGGATGCGGGCATGGAGCTCGTCGATCTCGAACGGCTTGACGACATAGTCGTCGGCCCCCGCCTCCAGCCCCTCGATGCGCTCGGGCAGGCGGCCGAGCGCGGTGAGCAGGATCACCGGGGTCTTCACTTCCTGCTCGCGCAGCCAGCGCAGCACATCGACCCCGTCGACAAAGGGCAGCATGCGATCGAGGATGATGACGTCGAACGGCGTCGCCCCCACCGCGCCGATCGCGGCCCGGCCATCGGCGACAGCGCTCACCTCATAGCCGCGCGCCTCCAGCTGGTCGGACAGCATCTCGCGCAGCGGCTCGTCGTCCTCCACCAGCAACAGGCGGATGGGTTCGCTTTCGGAGGATGGAAGGGTCAACGCGCAAATCCTGACAGATGCCGCCGCTCTCTTAGAGAAGCGGCGGCATTCCGTCGATTGGAAAGGCGTCAGCGATCGGTGCGGCTGATGATCTTGGCGATCCCGTTGGGCGGGATGCTGACCATGTAGTTGATGCCGCCCTGGCAGGTGACGCGCCAGGTCGGCACCTTGTCCTGATCGGCGATGCGCGTGGCGCTGTCGACATGCTCGCATTCGAGCGAGGCATCCTTCAGCGCTCGGATGAAGGTCGCGCCGCGCTGCGCGTCGTTCTGCTTCAGCACCTCGGCGCTGTAGTTGACGGGTTCGGCGGCGTTGACCGCGTCCTCCCCGTTGAGCGGCTGCGCAGTCACCGCGTCATTGGCGGTGAGATTGCCCTCGCTTCCGCCCCCGCAGCCCGCGAGCGCCAGCGCCGCCAGCATCGGCACGATAATCCGCATGTCGCTTCCCCATATTGTGGTCCCGCACTTCAATGCGGGACCGTAACCAAGGTTCCTGTCGTTCAGCGCTGATACGCCTTGGGCAGCGCGCCTTCCTTCGGATCGAGATAGCGCTGGCGCAGGCGCGTCCAGCGGTTCTCGAGCGGCTGCTCGACGCCGTCGATGAAGACGTTGACCGCCGAAGTGCCGATCTCGAGCGGATCGCCGTCCCAGATCACCACGTCGCCGTGGCGGCCGGGCTTGAGCGAGCCGAACTCGCCGCCAAGACCCAGCGCCTCGGCCGGCTTGGAAGTGATCGCCGCGAAGGCCGCACCCCAATCCAGCCCGGTGGCGCCGGGCACCTTGGTCAGTGCGACCAGATTGCCGGCATATTGCTTCTCCCAGCGCGCCTGGCGGGACTCGTCCTGGTTGATCGTGCCGATCGCGACGGTGACGCCCGCCGCGGCCATGCGGCCGATGTTCGACTGGCTGGCGGCAAGCTGCTCGAAGCTCTCCGGCAGGTCGTTGAGCGCCGTGGCGATCACCGGCACGCCGGCCGCCGCGATCTGCGGCGCGACGGTCCAGCCTTCGGTAGCGCCGACGAACACCAGCTTGAGCGCCGGGATTTCCTTCTTGAGCTGGAGCAGCACCAGCATGTCCGACGCCCGCTCGACATGGACGAGCAGCGGCGTGCGGCCCTGCAGCACCGGCACCAGCGCCTCGGCATCGGCGCGGGTCAGGAAGGAATCCTTGCTGCGATCGTTGAAGCTGGCCGGCGCGCGGATATAGTCGCGGATCTCGAACAGCACGTTCTTGAGCGCGGCATAGGCGGCCGGGCGGCTGCCGCCAGCGGCGCGGGCGCCGCTCTCGCCCCATTCCATGAACTGGAAGGCGCGCGGCTTGCTGACCGCATCCATGTCCGATCCGAGATCGATGATCGCGCCCTGGCCGGCGAAGATCGAGCCGGAGTTGTCCGGCGCGACCACCGCGCGGGTGATGCCCTCGGCCCGGTTGATCGCGATCGGGGTGGACTTGGGGTTCACCGCCGGCGTGACGTCGATCGCGGCGTGGAAGCCGACATTGCCGGGGCCGGTGTCGTTGGTCTGGTCGACCCCGTCGATCTCGACGATGCCCATGCGGGTGAAGCCGGCGAAGATGCCGGGCGAGACCCATTTGCCGCCCGCGTCGATCACGCGGATGCCGGCGGGCACGGCGACGCCCGGCCCTGCGGCAACGACACGGCCGTCGCGGATCACCACGGTGCCGCCATCGACCGGCTGGCCGCCATCGCCGATGACGAGCTTCGCATTGGTGATCGCCACGGTCTGGGCCGCGGCAGGGAAAGCAAAAGCGAGCGCCGCGGTGGCGGCGAGAAGGAGCTGCTTCGTCATCACTTCACATCCCCCTCGCCCGGCTGGCCGAGCTCGAAATCGGAAACCGGGCGACGCTTCGGATCCTGGGCGTCGAACATCAGCGCGCCATCGACCCAGACCTTCTCGGGCCGGGTGTAGACGCTGAACGGATTGCCGTTCCACAGCACCACATCGGCCATCTTGCCGGGCTTGAGACTGCCGGTCTTGTCGGCGATGCCCAGCGCCTTGGCCGGGTTGATCGCCAGCCAGGTCCAGGCATGCTCCTCGCTGATCTTCATCCCCGCCTTGATGCCGGCGGCGCGTGCCTTGGCGACTTCCTGGTTCAGGCGCTGGATGCCGTTGGCGTCGTCCGAATGGATCATCGCGCAGGCGCCTTCCTTGTCGAGGATGGCGAGGTTCTCGGGCACCGCGTCATAGGCTTCCATCTTGAAGCCGTACCAATCGGCCCAGACGGCGGCGCAGGTGTTGTTCGCCTTGAGCAGGTCGGCGATCTTGTAGGCTTCCACGGCGTGGTGGAAGGCCGAGACGTGATAGCCGAACTCCTTGGCCATATCCATGACGATGGCCATCTCGTCGGCGCGGTAGCAATGGTTCTGGACGAGGATCTCGCCGTCGAGCACGCCGCGCAGCGTGTCCATCGCGAGGTCGCGCGAGGGCGCTTCGCCGCCCTTTTCCTCATAGCGGTCCCAGCGGCGCTTGTACTCGGCGGCACGCGCCCAGGTCTGGCGATCGACCGCGATGTTGCCCATCCGGGTGGAGGGCATGCGGCCCTTCGAGCCATAGACGCGCTTGGGGTTCTCGCCGCACGCCATCTTGAGGCCATAGGGCGCGCCGGGGAACTTCATCCCCTGCATGGTGCGGGCATAGACGTTCTTCAGCACGACCGAGCGGCCGCCCATCAGATTGGCCGAGCCGGGCAGGATCTGCAGCGTGGTGACGCCGCCATTGGCGAGCGCGCGGCCGAAGCCGGGGTCCTGCGGCCAGACGCTGTGCTCGGCCCAGACTTCGGCGGTGACCGGGCCGGTCATCTCGTTGCCGTCCGAATTGGCCTGCACGCCCGGCGACGGATAGTCGCCGAGGTGGCTGTGGATGTCGATCACGCCGGGGGTGACATATTTGCCCTTGCCGTCGATCACCATGGCCCCGTCGGCCGACAGGTTCTGGCCGACCGCGACGATCTTGCCGTCGCGGAACAACACCTGGCCGTTGTCGATCCGGGCTCCCTCGCCATCGAACACGGTGACGTTGGTCAGCAGCGTCGGCGCGCCGGGATAGGCGTGATAGGTCGAGGGGAAGGGATCGTGGCTATAGCCCTTGCCCTTGCCCGGTCCGGCGGCCGGAGCGGGCTCCGACGACGCGGTCTGCGCCCTGGTGGTGCCGGAATCACAGGCTGCAAGCCCGGCCAGCGCACCAAAGATGATTAACGAGCGGATCAAGCGACTCCTCCCCCTTGCGTAACGGTCGGGTGATCGCTCAGGTGCTGGCCACTTGGCAAGCCGTGCTTCTTTAGAAAGAGACTGAACCACTCTGGACTATCCCCATTTTCTCCTTGGCTTGATTGGTGTTATTGACAGCTCCCGGAAGGGGAAGGTGCATCGTTGCGCGTCGCAATTGACCCTGCCGAGCCGTCGCCCGTGGCGGCACCCGTGAATCGGCGAGTGGCGGTCGTCCTCGCCGCTTTCGGGCTGGCCTGCAGCATCGCCGCATTTGGCGGCTGGGTCTTCCACGTGCCCGAGCTACGCGGGTTCGGCTTCAACGAGTTCCCGATCTGGCCCTGGACGGCGCTGGGCTATGTCGGCCTGTCCCTCGGCTTCCTCGCTTCCTTCGCCGGGCGCCGGCGGCTGGCGATGAATTTCCTGGCGATCCCGCTGGGGATCGCGATCATCGCCCTGTTCGAGCGCTGGACCGAGATCGACCTTGGCGTCGACCAGCTGCTGTTCGCCGGCCAGATCAACGAATTCTCCTTCCCCAATCCGGGCCGGACCGGGATCAACCCGGCGGCGGTGTTCCTGATCCTGGGGCTGGCGGGGCTCGGCCAGTGCGTGCGCGACCTGGTGGCCAAGGAGATGCGCAGCCTCGTCGCGACCGTCGCGCTTGGCCTGGCCGCGGCCGCGGGGATCATCATCCTCTTCTCGCACCCGGGGCCCAGCCCGAGCGTGCCGCTGCTGGGCACGTCGCTGCCCGCCGCGCTGATCTCGATCAGCCTCTCGCTGGCGGCGATCGCGTGGAACAGCGGCTTTGCCTGGGTGCGCGAGCTGGCGCGCGACCCGGACAACCGGCGGCTGCTGCGCATCCTGCTGCCCGCCGCGCTGATCCTGCCGGTGCTGCCCGCCGCGCTCGAGCTGCTGTTCTCCCGCCAGATCGCCTTCGCCGCCGCGCCGGGCCAGCTGCTCGCGATGCTGGGCAATGTCCTGATCGTCGGCACCATCGCCTATTGGGCCGTGACACGGGTGGCGCGCGAGCAATCGGTGCAGGTGGAGCTGACCGAGGCGATCGACGTCACCACCATGGCGCTGACCGCTCCGGACGGCAGGATCGTCCACTGGTCGGCCGGCGCCGCGGACCTGTTCGGCTGGAGCGCCGAGGAAGCGCGCGGGCAGAACAAGTATCTGCTGCTCCGCTCGCGCTGCGAAAGCGCCGAGACCAGCCTGCCCCGCCATCCCCATGACGGCGCCCAGGAACTGATCGAGATCACGCGCGACGGCCGCGAGATCGCCATCCTCGAGCATGTCCACCGCGTCGAGATTGCCGGGCGCGATCCCGTGGTCATCCACAAGATGACCGATATCTCCGATCGCGCCCGCGCCATCGCCGAGCTGCGCGAAAGCGAGGAGCGGCTGGGCATCGCCATCGCCACGCACGAAGTCGGCGTGTTCGAGTGGGACGTGCCGACCGGAAAGATCAGCTGGGCTGCCGGCGCGGAGGAACGGCTGGGGCTGATTCCGGGCACGATCACCGATTTCGACAGCTGGCGCGCGCTGGTCGAGGCAAGCGATGTTGACGCGGTATTCGAAACCATCGAACGCGCCGTGGCTGATCGCGCGCCCCGCTTCAGCTTCCGTTATCGTTTCAAACAGGCAAATGGCACCGTGCTCGCAGTCGAAGGCTCCTCCCGCGCGTTCTACGATACCGATGGCAATCTTATCCGGACCGTGGGCGCGATGCTGGACGTGACCGAGCGCGAGGAACGCGAAGCGGCGCTGCGCCGCCGCGAGGCGCAGTTGCGCTCGATCATCGAGACCGTGCCCGAAGCCATGCTGGTGGTGGACGAGGAAGGCACGATCCGCGTGTTCAGCACCGCGGCGGAGGCGCTGTGGGACTATCGCGCCCACGAGGTGCTGGGCCACAATTTCGCGATGCTCATGCCCTATCCGAAGGATGAGGACCCGGAATCGCGGCTGAGCGCGTTCCTGAAGGCAGGCAAGCCCATGGGCCGCGACGAGACGATCGCCGCCTCGGGCCTGCACCGCGACGGCGCCCGCTTCCCGATGGAAGTGCGCGCGGGCGTGGCCCAGATCGACGGGCACACGCTCTACACGCTGTTCGCCCGCGACCTGAGCGATCAGTTCGCCGCGGAGGAGCGGCTGAGCGACCTCAACGCCGAGCTGGCCCATGTCGGCCGCCAGTCGGCGATGAGCGAGCTCGCCGCCGACATGGCACATGAACTGAATCAACCGCTTGCCGCGACATCGAACTTCCTCGCCGCGGCGCGGATGCTGCTCGACAAGGGCGAAGATTTCGAGCGCGTCGCCGAACTATTGCGCATGGCCAATGAGCAGACGTTGCGGGCCGGCGAAATTATCCGGCGACTGCGCAGCTTTACGATGCGTGGTGATGTCGACCTGCGGATCACGCCGCTGGCCCCAACCATTCGCGATGCAGCAGATTTGGTGCTGATCGGCACCAGCCAGTTCAATATCCGGCTGACTTATGATCTGGACCCCGACGTACCCTGTGTCTTCGCCGACCGTGTGCAGGTGCAGCAAGTTGTAGTTAATCTTTTACGCAATTCTATCGAGGTTCTTCGCCAACAGGGCGCGGACGACCGGCGGATCACGGTAAGTTCGCGCAAGTCCAGCGACGACATGATTGCAATAGAAATTGCAGACAGCGGACCGGGCATACCGGAACCAATGCTCGACCAACTCTTTTCTCGTTTCACGACCACAAAAAAGGAAGGCGCGGGAATGGGTATTGGACTTTCCATCAGCAAGCGTATCATTGAGGCGCATGGTGGGGTCCTGAGTGCTGAGAACCGGCCAGAGGGTGGCGCGGTTTTCAGGTTCACTCTTCCCGCCACGGAACAGGGTGGAGAGTAGATGACAAAAACGGTCTATATCGTGGACGACGATGATGCCGTCCGGGCCTCCTTGCACAGCCTGCTTTCTCTGCGATCAGATCTGGTGATCCGAGCGTTCCGCTCGGGAGATGTTTATCTGGAATCCCTGCCGGACCTGGATCCCGGCGTGCTGCTGCTCGATTTCCACATGCCGGGATCGACCGGGCTCGATGTGCTCAACGCGGTCGGCAACGATCCCCGGTTCGTGTCGATCATCCTGACCGGCCAGGGCAATGTCGGCCTGGCGGTGCAGGCGATGAAGGCCGGCGCGCTCGATTTCATCGAGAAGCCCTATGAGGCCGAATTCCTGATGACGGCGATCGACCTCGCCTTCTCGCGGCTCGAAGAGGGCAATGAGGCGGCGGCGCGCGTCAATGTCGCCGAGACCAAGATCGGCAAGCTCTCGCCGCGCGAGAAGGACGTGCTCAAGGGCCTGATCGAGGGCCGCTCGAACAAGATCATCGCCTATGAGCTCGATATCAGCCCGCGCACGGTGGAGATCTACCGTGCGAACCTGATGGAGAAGCTGGAAGTGCGCAGCCTGTCCGAGGCGCTGCGCATCGCCTTCGCCGCGGGGATGTTCCCCAAGAGCTGACAGCCGTCCGGAGCTCAGCGCTCCGGATAGCCCCAGCCGGGCAGCATCGCTTCGATCTCGGTCGCGGCATCCGCGGCCGGGATGCGCGGCGGATATGCGGAATCTTCCGGCGCGCCGCCGATCACCGCGATGGCACGCCAGCGCGGATCGGCGCGCAGTGCCGCCTCCCCGCCTTCGCGCGCCTGCAGCGCGGCCTGATCGAGGATCAGCACGGGACCCTTCGCCAGCCAGCGCTGGATCCGCGGATCGTCGATATTGTCGATGGTGACCAGATCCGCGCCCGCCATCGACAAGCGCGCGATCAGCGTGCTGCGGAGGCCCGCCTCACGCACCACAAGCACCAGCAATGGGGACAACGGGCTCACCTGGCCCTCCTGAATTCGCGACCCGGACTTCGTGCCCGTGATGGCAGGATTTATGCGCGACCGTGCAGGTCCCGCCATCCGTGGCTTCTACCTAAGGGTCTGACCGCGCTGGCGGATCAGAAGCTGAAGGTCAGATCGCCGTGGACGAACTTGGTGTCGCCGGTGTGCGGCGAGCTCGGCGCATCGTGCAGGAACTCGCCCTTGGCGAGATAGGCGGCGCCCAGCTCGAAGCGCAGCTTCTGCGGGACCAGCCAGCGGCGGCCGCGCAGCTCGAACTGGACGCCGCCGAACTTGCCCGAATTGCCGGTCTTGTCGGTCACGCCGGTCGAGGAGAAGGCGTCGATCGACGACGCCAGCCAGGCACCGCGCACCGAGGCCATCAGGTCGAGACGCTTGGAGGGACGCGCTTCGAAGCGCACGCCCGGCGAGACGATATTCGCCCGGCCGAGCGCGCCATAGAGCGAGAGTGGGCCGAAATCGGCGCGGCGGGCGCCGTAGAGCGTGTCGAAGCGGGTATAGGTGTTCGGGTTCGCCGTCTCGCCGCTGGCATAGTCGAACAGGGCGGCGATGCGCGGCGCCCATTTGCTGGAGAAGGTACGGCCCAGTTCGGCATGGACGAAGCCGGCATGGACCTTGAGGTCGCGGACATCGCTGACCGCGGCGGTGGCACGCGCGAGACCGCGCTGGAGCGCCGCTTCCACCTCGTAATCGACCGCGCCCTTGGCCGGCGCCCGGCGCAGGCGCGTGCCGAACGTGACCAGGCGGCGGTTGCGCGTCGGGTGGGTGCTGCGGTCATGCTCGATCAGGCGGAAGCCATAGGCTTCGATCGAGGTCTTGCCGAACAGCTTGGCGAGCATGGCGTTGCCACCGAAGAACTCGATATTCTCCGTCGCACGATCAAGCTGGACCTTGTTGTCATAGATATCGGCCGGCGTGTCGGGCAGCGCAGTGAAGGGGCGCGTCCAGAACAGGTAGAGCTGGTTCTTGTTCTTGTCCTGCAGCTCGAACTTGGCGCCCAGATAGGTGGGCACGCCGTTCGGGAAATCGGTGCGGCCGACGAGGCGGCTGGCGCCGATGTCCATCGCGAACTTGCCGACGGTCAGCTGCGCACCCTTGGCCGGGCGCACCGCGATATAGGCCTGGACCGGCTCGAGATCGTTGATCTCGTTGGTGCGGACCGAGCTCTTCGCATTCTCGCCATAGCCGCGCGCATCGACCACTTCGCCGCCGAAGGTGAAGGCGCCGATATCGGCCTTGGCCGCCAGCACCGTGCGGAACGAGACGAAGCTGTCGCTTTCCGGCGAGTTCGGGCGGAACTGGCCGCTGATCGTCTCGGCACGGGCACGCACGCTGCCGTTCACGGTCAGCTTCACCTGGTCCTGCGCAAATGCCGGCATGGCGCTGACGAGAGGCAGGATCGCCGCAAGGGCGAAAGAGGGGCGGACAGAACGGGCCACGGGAAACTCCGGAAAATGGTTACCCGAGCAATTATAGGATGATCCGCAATTTGGGTGACCGACCTGTGGAAACTACGCAGTTTGGGAATGGCGGGTAGAGTTAGTCCTATAATGGTTCATGTTCCCCGCCCGCTGGGATCCCCTGTCAATCGCGGCGCCTACAATGAGCCAAGACGCCGGAAGCTAGTGGAAGATCAAGAGAATGCTCGGCATCATAAACAGCTGGCCCCTCGCAAAGAAAATGCTGGTGGCCTTCGCCCTTATCGGCACCCTGGTCCTTGGCCTGGGTGTGAACGGCTATGTGTCCAACAAGGCACTCAGCGGCGTCGCCACCCGTCACGTCGAAAATGGCATCACCGGTCTTTCCGGCCTGACCGACGTCCTTGCCGACATTCGCGAACTGCGGATCATTGTCTACAGCTATTACAACGCCGCGACGCCGAAGGACGCTGCGAGCCTGGTCGAGCGCCGCGCCAAGGGCGAGGCCAAGCTGCTCGAGGACATCGACGCCTATCGCAAGGTCGCCGGCAGCGACTTCAGCGCCGATGTCGATGGCCTCCGCACCAAGGCGACCGAGCTGATCGAAGCCAACAAGACGATCTTCGACCTGCGCGGCGCGGGCGACCTCGACGGGGCCGTCAAGGCGATCAAGGGCGTGGGCAAGGATCGCTCGCGCGCCGCCATCGACGCCGCCGACGCCCTGCTGACCCGCACCCGCGAGCGCTCGGCCAAGGACAATGAATATGGCCAGAGCCAGACGCAGTTCGCGCTGATCATGACCATCCTGCTCTCGCTCGTCGCATTCGGCGGCCTGATCGCGATCTGGCTGGCGATCAACCGCACCGTCGCCCAGCCGATGGCCAAGCTCACCGAAGCCACCACCGTGCTCGCCAAGGGCGGCGAGGCCGACGTGCCGAGCCGCGATCGCCAGGACGAACTGGGCCAGATCGCCAATGCCGTCGAGCAGTTCCGCCTGGGCGCCAAGTCGCGCGCCGAAGCCGATGCCCGCTCGGCCGCCGAGCTGCGCGACGTGATGGCCACGCTGCGCGAAACGCTGCAGGCGCTGAGCCGCGGCGACCTGACCGCCGAGATCACCGCCGCCTATCCGGAGGCCTATGCCGAGCTGAAGACCAACTTCAACGAAGCCGTGACCAGCCTGCGCACGCTGATCAGCTCGGTGATGGAATCGACCGCGTCGATCCATACCGGCTCGAGCGAGATCGCCCAGGCTTCGGAAGACCTGGCCCGCCGCACCGAAGCGAACGCCGCCAGCCTCGAGGAAACCTCGGCCGCCGTCGCCCAGATGGACGACCGCCTGCGCGCGATGGCCAGCTCGGCCGGCCGCACCGTGGAGCGTGCCGACGGCGCGATCAGCACCGTCTCGGGCGGCCGCGCGATCGCCGACGAGGCCGTGCAGGCGATGACCCGCGTGGCGGACAGCGCCAAGGGCATCGACAGCGTGATCGAAGGCCTCGACAAGATCGCCTTCCAGACGCGGGTTCTCGCGATGAACGCCGCCGTCGAAGCCGGTCGTGCCGGTGAAGCGGGCCGTGGCTTCGCGGTCGTCGCCGACCTGGTCTCCGCGCTCGCGATGCGCGCCGAAGAGGAAGCCGGCCGCGCCCGCGACCAGCTGACCGCCACCCAGACCGACATTGTCGCTGCGGTGGAGATGGTCGAGAAGGTCGACGGCGCGCTCGCCAACATCTCGAGCGACGTGAGCGAGGTCCACACCCTGCTCGCCGAGATGGCGACCGACAACGCCGCCCAGTCGACCGCGATCACCCAGATCAGCACCGCGATCGGCACGATGGACCAGTCGACCCAGCAGAACGCCGCGATGGTCGAGGAAACCTCGGCGGCCGCGCGCAACCTGAGCACCGAGGTCAGCTCGCTTTCCGAGCAGGCCGGGCGCTTCACGGTCGGCGCCGCCACGGTTCGCCCGGCGGTACGTCCTGCCCCTACCCCGACGCCTTCGCGCCCGGCCAAGCCGGTCGCCAAGAAGAGCGGCGGATATGTTTCACCGGTGAAGGCACTGCCTGTCGCCAAGCCAGTGGCCACTGCCGGCGACGACGACTGGACGTCGTTCTGACACCGGCGCCCTCAATCTAGCAAATGTCGAGGCAGGTCCGTGCAGGGGCCTGCCTCGTCACAGGAGACGCGCAAATGCTCGCCAAGTTCAAGATACCAACCAAGATCCTGGCGCTCGTCGCCATGATGGCCGCCATCGGGTTCGCCGTATCTCTGTTCGGTACCAACTCCCTCAACACGATCACCGATCGCTATGCGTCTCTGGTCGAGTATCGCCTGCCCGTCTCCACCGCGATGGCCCGCGCCAATCGCCGTGGCACCGACATCGCCTATACCGCGTACCGCGCGCTCGCCTATGACGGCGCCTCGCAGACCGCGCGCGACACGGTGCGCATCGAGCAGTCCAACTTCGAATCGGCCAACAAGCTGTTCGACAGTGCGATCGAGCTCCAGCCCGAGCTGAAGCCGCAGATCGAAGACTTCCGCGGGCAGATGACCAAGGTGCACCAGCTCGCCGCGCGCGCCATCCAATATGGCCTGCGCAACCAGGACGTCGAAGCCCGCGCGACGCTGGCCGAGATGGACCCGCTGGTCGAATCCCTCGCAGCCAGCATGGTCAAGTTCAACGACAGCATCATCGCCGAGGGCAAGACCGAGTCCACCAGGCTCTCCGCCTCCGCGGACACGACCTCGACCACGATGCTGACGATCAGCATCCTGTCGACCGTGCTTGCGATCGGCGTTGCCTTCTTCGTCTCGCGTTCGGGCATCACCCAGCCTCTCGCCCGCCTGCAGGATGCGATGCGCGCGCTGGCCGGCGGCAACAACCGCGTCGAAGTGCCCGGCACCGAGCGCGGCGACGAGCTGGGCGCGATGGCAAAGACCGTGCTGGTGTTCCGCGACACCGCCCAGGCACAGGAAGCCGCCGCCGCCGCCAAGGCGATCGCCGATGCCGAGCAGAAGATGGTCGTCGACACGCTCGGCCAGAATCTCGGCGAAGTCGCCAAGGGCGACCTGACCGCCGAGATCAAGCGCGAGTTCCCGGCCGACTATGTCGCGCTGAAGAACAACTATAACGAAGCGCTGAGCAGCCTGCGCACGCTGATCGGCTCGGTGATGGAATCGACCCAGACCATCCACACCGGCTCGACCGAGATCGCCCAGGCATCGGAAGACCTCGCCCGCCGCACCGAAGCGAACGCCGCCAGCCTCGAGGAAACCTCGGCCGCTGTCGCGCAGATGGACCAGCGTCTGCGGGCCATGGCCGGTTCGGCCGGCCGTACCGTGGAGCGTGCCGACGGCGCGATCAGCACCGTCTCGGGCGGTCGCGCGATCGCCGATGAAGCGGTGCAGGCGATGACCCGCGTCGCCGACAGCGCCAAGGGCATCGACAGCGTGATCGAGGGCCTCGACAAGATCGCCTTCCAGACCCGCGTTCTCGCCATGAACGCCGCGGTCGAGGCCGGTCGTGCCGGTGAGGCCGGCCGCGGCTTCGCGGTGGTCGCCGATCTCGTCTCCGCGCTCGCCATGCGTGCCGAGGAAGAGGCCGGCCGTGCCCGCGACCAGCTGACCGCCACCCAGACCGACATCGTCGCGGCGGTGGAGATGGTCGAGAAGGTCGACGGCGCGCTCGCCAACATCTCGAGCGACGTGGGCGAAGTGCACACGCTGCTCGCCGAGATGGCGACCGACAATGCCGCCCAGTCGACCGCGATCTCGCAGATCAGCACCGCGATCGGCACGATGGACCAGTCGACCCAGCAGAACGCTGCGATGGTCGAGGAAACCTCGGCGGCCGCACGCAACCTCAACACCGAGGTGAGCGCGCTGTCGGACCAGGCGAGCCGCTTCAACGTGGGCAATGCCCAGGTCCGCCCGGCGATGCGCCCGGCCCCGACGCCGACCACCCGCGCGCCGAAGCCGGCCGCCAAGGCCAGCACCGGCTATGTCTCGCCGGTCAAGGCGCTGCCGGCCGCCTCCGCATCGGCTGGTGGGGACGACTGGGCTTCGTTCTGAAGCCCGCCCTAACCTGAAAAGGGCGTCCCGGCTTCGGCCGGGGCGCCCTTTTTCATTCTGCGGGTTCCACCGCCCCGATATGCGGCCAGTATCGCTAGTGCAGGCGCACGACCCGCGACAACAAAGTCTCGGTGATCGTCACGAAGCGGCCTGGATCGGCAAAAGCGCGCGCCGACAACATGGCACCGTAGATCGCCGACATGAAGGCATCGGCCTCCTCTTCCGCGCTGCCGGCCAGCGAGACACTGCCTTGCCGCACGCCGAGCGCCAGGATCCGGGCCAGCCAGCCGGTCAACTCGGCGAAATGGGCGCGGACCGATACCGCAAGGTCTTCGGGCAGGCTCGGCAGCTCGGCAGCGAGCATCGCCGCCACACAGAAGGGTGCCGAATTGTCGAGGATGCAGCGCTCCCAATAGCCGGCATAGGCGCGCAGCTGGGTGGCGGCGTCGGGCTCGGCCTCGGCGAGCTGCGCGACCTGAGCATGGATGATCGCGCGCGACTGCTCGACCACTGCCTTGGCAAGATCGCTCTTCGCAGCGAAATGATGATGGATGCTCGCCTTCCGGATGCCGACCGCATCGGCGATATCGGCATAGCTGAACCCGTTATAGCCGCGGGTCATGATGAGTTGCCGAGCCGTATCGACGATCTGCCCGGCCGTGTTCTGCGCCATTTTCCTACCTTCCAATAGGTAGATATTCGCTTGCCTTGCGATCGGCAAGACTGTACCGACCACGCCTACCTACTAGTAGGCAGATGGAGATTCTGATGTCGGAAGTGATCGGACAGCGAGCGGATGATGCTGTGCAGCAGCGCGCCAGCGCGGGAGATGTTGCCGGGCTGCGAAGCTATTACTGGACGCGCGCGCTGGTCTCGGCGGGCTGGGTCGCCGCGGCGTTCACGATCGGGAAGAGTGCTCCGGCGATCGGTGCGGGGCTGCTGGTTGCGTATCCGGCCTGGGACGCGGTCGCCAATTTCGTCGATGCGGCCCGCAATGGCGGGCTATCGCGCAACCGCACCCAGGCCTTCAACATGGTGGTGAGCCTCCTGACCACGCTCGCCGTGACGGCCTCGCTCGGCGACATGCACCGCGTGCTTGCCGTGTTCGGAATCTGGGCCTTCCTGGCCGGCCTGCTCCAGCTTGCTACCGGCGTCCGGCGCTGGAAGGCCTATGGCGCGCAATGGGCGATGGTGCTGAGCGGTGCGCAATCGGCGCTGGCCGGCACTTTCTTCCTGCAACGCTCCTATGGGCCGGCGATGCCGAGCGTCGTCGATATCGCGCCCTATGCGGCGTTCGGCGCCTTCTATTTCCTCGTCTCCGCCCTCTGGCTCAGCTTCAGGCGCCGATAACAGCCAGCTTCCGGCAAAAGAAAAAGGGCGCCGCGGCTTCTGCCGGGCGCCCTTTTTTCTGTCGTTCGGAGGGAAGGTTCAGGCTGCGACGCGCTGCGGGACGCGAAGGCCTTCCATGATCATCCGGTTGACTTCGATCAGCTCGCGGATGCGCTCGCGACCGGCGATCACGTCGCTGGTAAAGCGGTCCACCCACAGGCCGAGCGAGACGATCTGGGCGCGCAGGTCGCGCGGCAGGCCGTTATTGGGGTCGTTACAATCGGTGGTGAAAGCGTGCCACATCTCGCGATTGCGATGCAGCGACGGCATCAGCAGCGCGCCCTTCGCGCCCCGCTCTTCCGCATCCATCATCTCGCCGGTGATCTCGCCCATCAACCTGAGCTCCGCCGAGCGCGGCGTTTCGGCCCGGGCACGGGCTGCCTGATAAGCACTAAGGGTCATGCTCGCTCCATTTGCTTGACCCTCTCATTCTAGGACGGTTGCGACCGCTCCGGGTGCGAACATCCTATAAGATTACTGCGCCCACCCGATTTCGGGCGCGCATCCGGGGAAAATCATTGGCCAACGCTATCCTTCCGCACGCGCTGCCGTCGGCACTGGACGCCTATCCGGGCGTGACCCTGTTGTCGCTCGACTGCTTCGACACGCTCCTCTGGCGCGACGTGCATGCCCCGCGTGACCTGTTCGGCGCGCTGGGCGAAGCGAACCTGCTCCAGCGCGGCTGGGCCGAGCAGACCGCGCGCAACAACGCCGCCGTCCGCGACCGCCGCAACGAAGTCCATATCGACGAGATCTATGCCGAGCTGATGCCGCTGGCGAGCGCCGCCGAGCGCCGCGCCGCCGTGCAGGACGAGCTCGATGCCGAAGCACGCCACTGCTTCGCCTTCACGCCGACCGTGGAACTGATGCGCGCGGCCAAGGCCCGGGGCATCGAGACGATCATCGTCTCCGACACCTATCTCGACGAGAAGCAGCTGCGCGGGCTCATCACCGCCGCTGCCGGCGAGGAAGTCGCCGGCCTGATCGGCCGCATCTTCTGCTCGTCGCATTATGGCAAGGCAAAGAGCGAAGGCCTGTACGAGCCGGTGCTCAAGGCGCTCAAGCTCGCCCCCGAGAAGATCCTGCACATCGGCGACAACAAGAAGGCCGATGTCGACGGCGTCGCGCCCTTCGGGGTCAACACGCTGCACCTCAAGCAGTTCACCGAAGGCACCGAGCAGCGCATCCGCCTGGAAAGCGCGATCAGCAACATCTTCCATGCGACCGAGGCCGGGGTGGCGATCACCCACCAGCCGCACCGCGCGACGATCGCGGCGAACGAGCCGCAGATGAGCGATGCGGCCGAAGTGCTCGGCTACACCACGCTCGGCCCGGCGCTGCATGGCTTCGACCGCTGGCTGGAAGAGGAAGCCGCGGCGCTTCAGGCACAGAATGGCGGCACCGTCCATGCCGTGTTCCTGATGCGCGACGGCTATCTGCCGCAGCTGGTCCACCAGGCGCGTGGCGGCACCGGCCATACCGTCGAGATCAGCCGCTTCACCGCCACCGCCGCTTCGCTGCGCACGGCGGAAGCGGTCGAGCATTATGTCCAGCGCGAGATCATGAGCGACCTGCGCGCGGTTGCGCAGCAGCTGCTGCTGCCGGCGCCCGAAGCCGCCAAGCTGCTCAAGGACCATAACCGTCCCCTGCCCTTCATGCGGGCGGTGCAGGAACCGCAGCGCATGCGCCGCATCGTCGCCACCTCGCGCGCCTTTGCCGAGCGGCTGGTCGCCCATGTCCGCAAGGAAGTGAACCCGGCCAGGGGCGACACGCTGATGCTGGTCGACCTTGGCTATAACGGCTCGGTCCAGAACGATATCGACGGCCTGCTCGCCAGCGCGCTCGGCGTGAAGGTCGCCGGCCGCTACCTGCTGCTGCGCGAGCAGTCGCGCAGCGGCCTGGATAAGAAGGGCTTTATCGGTCACGACGATTATGACTGCGCGGCGCTGGAATCGCTCTGCGCCAATGTCGCCGTGCTCGAGCAGCTCTGCACCGCGGCCCAGGGCTCGGTGGTCGATTACGAGAAGGACGGTACCGCCGTCCGCCGCGGCAACTCGATCAAGTCGCGCCAGTCGGCGGTCCGCGACCGGGTGCAGGAAGGCTGCCTGCGCTACGTTCGCGACGAAGGCACGGCAGTGATCCGCGCGGGCGCACCGGCGCATGAGACGGTCATGTGGCGCCGCGCCGCTGCGGCTGTGCTCGGCCGGCTGATGTACGTGCCGCTCGGGTCCGAGCTGGCCGTGCTCGGCGAGTTCGAGCACGACATCAACCTGGGCGTCGACAACACCGTCTCGCTGTTCGACCCGGCCATCGCGAAGAAGGGCCTGCGCCAACGCGGTCTGTTCTACATGAAGGGCGCCGACCGCATGTACCTGCCGGCCGAGCTGCACGGCGAGGGCCTGGCGCTCAAGCTCAGCCTGCTCGCCCAGCGCCGCTTCGCGATGCCGCTGAAGTACCAGGATTTCGTCGACAACTCGATCTCGCTGCCGCTGATCGTCGCCGACGGCAACCAGGTCTCGACCGGCAACGTGACCGCCACGCCGACGCATGACGGCTATTACCTGGCCCCGATCCCGATCGGCGACAGCCGCTTCTCGGTGGGCGTCCAGTTCGGCCAGCTCTACGATTATGTCCAGGTGGAGAGCGCGGTGTTCATGCCCGTCGACACCTTCCTGAGCGACAAGATCCAGCACGGCACCGGCGAGATCGATGCCCTGCCCTCGCTCGAGGGGATGGACCAGGTCGCGCCGTACCTGTTCCGCTGCGAGAACGAGTTCTCCTTCATGATGGTGCCGCCGCCGCCCCGCCAGGGCGACCGGCCGATGATGCTCGCCATCACCTTCCGCCCGATTGCCGCGCGCGCGCCCACCGCGCCCGCGCCCGCCACCACCACGCTTATGGGAGCCGTCGCATGACTCTGCTGATCCACTCCATGTCCGAATTCTCCGACATCATCCTGCAGGCGCTGCACATCGCCGGTGCCCGCAACATCGCCGAGGTCGGCGCCGAGTTCGGCGGCACCTCGCAGCAGCTCGCCGCCTATGCCCGCGCGACCGGCGGCAGCCTGACCAGCATCGATCCGGCGCCGAAGCAGGAATTCATCAACTGGGTCAACCAGACCCCCGAGGTGCGCCACGTCGCCAAGCCGAGCCACGACGCGATGCCCGAGCTCTCGGACATCGATGCCTGGGTGATCGACGGCGATCACAACTATTACACGGTGATCGAGGAGCTGCGCATCGCCGACCGGCTGGCGCGCCGCGACGGCAAGCCGCTGTTCGCGCTGATGCACGACGTCTCCTGGCCCTGCGCCCGGCGCGACTGCTATTACGCGCCGGACCGCATCCCCGAGGCGCACCGCCACCCCTATAGCTTCGACGGCGGGGTCTCGCTCGGCAGTGACGCCTGCACCCCCAATCGCGGCTTCCGCGGCGCCGGCAGCTTCGCCTGGGCGCTGCACGAAGGCGGCCCGCGCAACGGCGTGCTGACCGCGGTGGAGGACTTCCTCGACGAAGCCCGCACCGAGGACCGCCAGCTCGCCTGGGCGCATGTGCCCGCGGTGTTCGGCCTGGGCGTGCTCTTCGAGTCCTCGGCGCCCTGGGCGCCGGCGCTCGCCGAGATGATCATGCCCTGGCACAACAACAAGCTGCTGGCCTCGCTCGAGGCGAACCGGCTGCGCAACTACCTGGCCGTCATCGACTGGCAGGACCGCGTCGCCGAGGCCGCTTAACCAATTTGCCGGGGTGGCGACCCTGCCCCGGCAAAACCTTCCTATAATTCTGGAAACAACAGGGACATCGGGCGAACCGCCATGCTCAACGGCATCGGATTCATCATCATTCTGGTCTGCGTGTTCGGCAGCTTCATGATCTCGGGCGGCAAGTTCGAGATCATCGCGCATGCCCTGCCGCACGAGCTCATGGCCATCGGCGGTGCCTCGATCGGCGCGTTCATCGTGTCGAACTCGATGGCGACCGTGAAGAACGCCGGCAAGGGCATCATGCGCGCCTTCAAGGGCGGCAAGTGGAAGGCGCAGGACTATAAGGACCTGCTCACCCTGATGTTCACCGTGCTCTCCACCTTCAAGAAGGGTGGCGCCACGGCGCTCGAGCCGCACCTGGACAAGCCTGAGGAGAGCAATCTCTTCATGCCGTATCCGCGCCTGCTCAAGGACCATCACCTGATCGAGTTCATCTGCGACTATCTGCGCATGATGACGGTCAACTTCGAGGACCCGCATCAGATCGAGGCCGCCATGGAGGCGGACATCGAGAAGCATCACCACGAAGAGGCCGGCCCGCAGCACGCGCTGCAGATCATGGCCGACGGCCTGCCCGCGATCGGCATCGTCGCCGCGGTTCTGGGCGTCATCAAGACCATGGGCTCGATCGACCAGCCGACCGAGATCCTCGGCGCGATGATCGGCGGCGCGCTCGTCGGCACCTTCATGGGCGTTCTGCTCAGCTACTGCGTGGTGGGTCCGCTCGCCTCCAAGCTGCTCGAAACGATCGATGCCGACTGCAAGCCCTTCCAGATCGTGAAGACCGCGATCGTCGCCTATGCCCAGAACCAGCCGGTTCAGGTCGCCATTGAAATTGCTCGCCGCATGACGCCGTCGGCCTACGCGCCGACCTTCCAGCAACTCGAAACCGCACTTGACGAGGCCAAGAATGGACCAGTCCCTGCAGCTGCCTGATGCCGAGGAGCGCGCGCTGCGCCTCCCCGCCCATGGCACCACCGTTACGGCCGAAGACCTGCGCGTGCGCCTCGTGCTCGCCGCAGACCTCGACGACGCGATCGAAATCGACGCGTCGGAAGTCGAGAGCGTCGGCCAGGCCGTCCTCCAGCTCCTCGTCGCCGCGCGCGCCGAAGCGGCTGCGGGCGGTCAGGAATTCCGCATCGCCAACCCTAGCCCCGCATTCGTCGATCGCGTGAACCGCTGCCAGCTCGGCGCGGCGATCGGCCTCGAGACCGGAGACGTTCTGTGAGCAAGTTGATCCTTACCGTCGATGATTCGGCGAGCATGCGCATGCTGCTCAAGACGTCGCTGACCGCCCAGGGCTTTCGCATCGAAAGTGCCAATGACGGCGAGCACGGCCTCGAGCGCATGCACGAAGTGAAGCCCGACCTTCTCATCACCGACATCAACATGCCGAAGATGGACGGTTTCGAGCTGATCGAGGCGGTGCGCGGCGTGGCCGAGTTCCGCGGCACGCCGATCCTGGTGCTGTCGACCGAATTCTCGGACGAGAAGAAGGCCCGCGCCCGCTCGGCCGGCGCCACCGGCTGGATCACCAAGCCGTTCGAAGCCACCAAGCTGGGGGCGGCTATCCGCCGCGTGTGCCCGTGAGCGACGAACTCGACGAAATCCAGGCGATCTTCTTCGAAGAATGCGCTGAAGGTCTGGTGACCGCCGAGCAGGGCCTTTCGGCCATGCAGGCCGGCGACGTCTCGGCCGAAACCATCGCGGGCGTGTTCCGCGCGGTCCACTCGATCAAGGGCGGCGCCGGCGCGTTCGGCCATGCTGACCTCACCGCCTTCGCGCACAAGTTCGAGAACGTCCTCGACGAAGTGCGCGGCGGCAAGATCCCGCCGAGCCCCGGCGTGGTCAAGGTGATGCTGAGCGCCTTCGACATCCTGACCGACCATGTCGAATCCGCCAAGGGCCTGGCGCCCCGCCCGGCCGACCAGGCCGCGCTCGCCGCGCTCGAGCAGGTTCTCGCCAACAAGGGCGCCGATGACGGCGCGCCCGTGGCCAACTCCACCGCCCCCGCACCGGCGGCGGTGGAGACTCCGGCCGCGCCGGCTGCCGCCGACGAGGCGGACGAGTTCGGCTTCGTGCCGATGGCCGTCTCGCTCGACGATTTCGATGCGCCCGCCGAGGCTCCGGCCGCGGACGCGCCGTGGATCGTCACCTTCAAGCCGTCGCGCGCCGCGCTGGCCAATGCCGGCGAGCCGCTGCTGATCGTCCGCGAGCTCGAAGCGCTCGGCGCCGAGATCGTCGCGGTCGATACCTCGAGCGTGCCGCCGCTGCGCGACCTCGATCCCGAGGACGCCTATTTCACCTGGACGCTGCGCGTTCCGGGCGAAGTGGCCGAGAGCGATATCAACGACTGCTTCGACTTCGTCGCACCGGACTCGATCGTCGAGGTCCGCCGTGACGAGACCCCTGCCCCGGCCGCCGCGCCGGTGGCCGAGGTCGCCGCCGCCGGCGACGAGTTCGGCTTCGTGCCGGTGACCGCCGGTGTCGAGGACTTCGCCGCCGAGATGCAGCGCGTCGTCGAGACGATCGCCGCGGCCTCGCCGGCCGTCGGCAGCGTCGATACGCCCTCCATCGCTCCCAAGGCGGGCAGCGATGCGCAGCAGACGATCCGCGTCGACCTGGGCAAGCTCGACCTGCTGCTCAACCTGGTCGGCGAGCTGGTGATCCGCAACTCGATCCTGGCCGACCGGCTCTCGCCGGCCGATCGCCAGCGCGTGGAACTCCCGGAACTGGCCCGCCTGACGCGCCAGATCCAGGACAATGTCATGTCGCTGCGCGCCCAGCCGATCAAGCAGGCCTTCAGCCGCGTGCCGCGCATGCTGCGCGACCTCTCGGTCGAGACCGGCAAGACGATCAACCTCGAGACCACCGGCGAGACGACCGAAGTCGACAAGGGCGTGATCGAGAAGATCGGCGATCCGCTGACCCACATGATCCGCAACGCCGCGGACCATGGCCTGGAAAGCGCCGAGGAGCGTATCGCCGCGGGCAAGTCGCCCGAGGGCACGATCAAGCTGTCGGCCGAGCAGAAGGGCGCGCGCATCTTCGTGCGGGTCTCGGACAATGGCCGCGGCATCAACCGCGAACGCGTCAAGGCAAAGGCCATCGAGAAGGGCATCATCCCCGCCGATGCGCAGCTGTCGAACGAAGAGATCGACCAGCTGATCTGCGCCCCGGGCTTCTCCACCGCGGAGACGATCTCGAACATCTCGGGTCGCGGTGTGGGCATGGACGTGGTCCGCTCGAACGTGGAAGCGCTTGGCGGCCGCATCGAGATCCACTCGGTTCCGGGTGAAGGCACCACCTTCACGATGATCCTGCCGCTCACCCTGGCGATCCTGGACGGCATGATCGTCCGCCTCGCCGGCCAGCGCTTCGTCCTGCCGCTCGCGCATGTGCTCGAGACGGTCCAGCCGGAGCCGGGCCAGGTCAAGCGCACCGCGCCGGACAGCGAAGTGATCGACATGCGCGGCGAATATGTGCCGGTGAAGCGCACGACCGAGATCTTCGGGCTGAACGACGACCGTGCGGTCGAGGACAGCCTCGTCGTGATCGTCGAGAGCGAAGGCTCGGGCAAGGTCGGCCTCGTCGTCGACACCATCGATGACCGCCGCGAGGTCGTCATCAAGAGCCTCGACCAGAACCTGCACCCGATCCGCGGCCTGGGCGGCGCCACCATCCTTGGTGACGGCTCGATCGCACTCATCCTCGATATCGAGGCGCTCGTCGCCTCCACCAACCGCTACACCCCCAAAGGAATGGCAGCATGACCACCACCAACGACAACGCCGGCACCGACCGCAAGATCGTCACCTTCTCGCTCGCCCAGCAGACCTTCGGGATCGACATGCGCGCGCTGATCGAAATCCGTGAATGGGACGAGCCGACCCCTCTCCCCAACGTCCCGGGCTTCATCAAGGGCGTGACCAACCTGCGCGGCAACGTGATCCCGGTGGTTGGCCTTGCCGAGCGCCTGGGCTGGGAGCCGAGCGTGATCCATGCCCGCTCCTGCGTGCTGGTCGTCAACATCGCGGGCAAGCAGGCCGGCTTCCTGGTCGACGAAGTCAACGACATCGTCGCCATCGGCGAGACCGAGATCCAGCCGGCCCCCGAGGTCGAGACGATCGAGCCGACCGTGATCGCGGGCCTGGTGCGCATCGCCACGCGCCAGAAGGACGGCACCCGGGACGAGAAGGGCACCATGGTGCTGCTGCTCGACCTCGACGCGCTGAGCCTGACCAAGCACCTGGATCTCGCAGCGTGACCGCCGCCGGGGGCGCCCTGGCGCCTGCCGGCGTCGGGGTAGGCATGGCGGCAGCGAATGCGGAGCTCACGCCCCGCGATTTCGCCGCCATCGCCGCCATCATGCACGAGGATGCGCGCATCGCGCTGAGCGAGGCGAAGACCACGCTCGTCCAGTCGCGCCTGGGGCGCCGGCTGCGCGAGCACGGACTGGCCAAGTTCTCCGACTATGTCGCGCTCGTGCAGAGCGACCCGGTGGAACGCCATGCGATGGTGGTGGCGCTGACCACGAACCACACGCATTTCTTCCGCGAGCCGCATCACTTCGATCATTTCCGCGAACACGTCCTGCCGGTGCTCAAGCGCAAGCAAGGTCCGATCCGGATCTGGTCGGCGGGATGCTCGTCGGGCGAGGAAGTCTACACGATCGCCATGTGCCTGCTGGGTCCGGACCGCACGTCGGCCACCTGGCTGCGCAACGCGGACGTCCGGCTGCTCGCCACCGACATCGCTCCCCATGTCGTGGAATCGGTGCGTCGCGGCTTCTATGCCGACAACGTCGCCGAGGCGGTGCCCGAGCCCTATCGCTCCACCTGGATGAAGCCCGTGCAGGGCGGCTACCAGATGGCCGACGAGGCGCGCGCGCTGGTGACGGCCAAGGTGCTCAACCTGTTCGAGCCCTGGCCGCTCAAGGCCGCCTATGACGTGATCTTCTGCCGTAACGTGATGATCTATTTCGGGGATCCCGCGAAGGAAGAGCTGGAGGCGGGTTTCGTCAACCAGCTGGCTCCCGGCGCGCACCTCTATATCGGTCACTCGGAGCGGCTGATCGGGCCGGCGGCGCGCCACATGCGCTCGTGCGGTCACACCATCTATCAGAAGCCGGAGGTGCACTGATGGCACCGGTACGTACGCTTATCGTCGATGACAGCGCCTCGATGCGCGCGACGCTCAAGCGCATGCTCTCCGCCGATCCGGCGATCGAGGTCGTCGGCATGGCGCCCGAGCCGTTCGCGGCGCGGGAGATGATCAAGACGCTCAACCCCGACGTGCTGACGCTCGACGTCGAGATGCCGGGGATGGACGGGCTGTCGTTCCTCGAGCGCATCATGCGCCTCCGGCCGATGCCGGTGGTGATGTGCTCGACGCTGACCGCCCGCGGCGCGGAAGTGACGATCGAGGCGCTCCGCCTGGGCGCGGTCGACTATGTCACCAAGCCCAGCGGCACGCCCGAGGATATCGAGCGCGACGCGGTGCTGCTCTGCGAGAAGGTGAAGGCCGCCGCCCGTTCGGTCGCCCGCGCCGGGCCGCAGCGCCTGCCCGTCCAGCCGACCCTTGCGGCCGGTGCGGTCGGGGACCGGATCATCGCGATCGGCTCGTCCACGGGCGGCGTCGAGGCGCTGTTCTCGCTGCTCCCCGCTTTGCCGGAAAACTGCCCGCCGGTGCTGATTGTCCAGCACATGCCGGCCGCTTTCACCCGCAATTTCGCGGAGCGGCTGAACGGCGAATGCCGCGTCCATGTTGTGGAAGCTACGGATGGCGCGCCGGTGCTGCCGGGAACCGTCTATATTGCTCCTGGAGGGCAGCGCCACATGGAGCTGCGTGGGGGCGTCCGCGGGCACATCAAGCTGCGCGAGGGCGATCCCGTCTCCGGCCACCGGCCTTCGGTGGACACGCTGTTCAACTCGGTCGCGCCGCTGGGCGCTGCCGGGGTCGGCGTGATCCTCACCGGCATGGGTGCCGATGGCGCGCAGGGGATGCTGGCAATGCGCCGGGCGGGTGCCCGGACGCTGGGTCAAAGCCGCGAAACCTGCGTTGTCTGGGGAATGCCGCGTTCGGCCAAGGAGCTGGGTGCGGTGGAACATGAAGTTGGTTTGTCAGGCATGCCTGAGGCGATCCTCAAGGCCTGCCGCGAAAAGATTGGGAGCGTCTGATGCCTGCTGCTGCAGCGATCAAGGTGATGGTGGTCGATGACCAGACCAGCATGCGCGCGATGATCCGTCGCGCTCTGCAGGATCTCGGGTTCAAGGACGTGCGCGACAAGCCGAGTGCCCAGGAAGCCCTGGCCTCGGTCAAGGCCGACCGCGTGCACCTGATCATCTCCGATTTCAACATGCCGGAAATGGACGGCCTCCAGTTCCTGGAAGCGGTCCGCACCGATGCGGTGATCGGCAAGACGGTGTTCATCATGCTCACCGGCTCGTCGGACAAGGAGATCGTCCAGAAGGCCGCGGCCCTGGGTGTGAACAACTATGTCGTGAAGCCCTTCGCGCCCGCCGCGCTGAAGGAGAAGATCGAGCGCGTCTTCGGCGAGCTCACCTGATGCGCCGGCTCGCCATTGTTCAGGGCGAGCATGCCGTGGTCGCCGAGCCCGGGGTGGTCGTCTCCACCCTGCTCGGCAGCTGCGTCGCGGCCTGTCTGTTCGATCCGGTCGCCCGGGTCGGAGGCATGAACCATTTCCTGCTCGGCGAACCCAGCGCGGACCAGCGCGTCGGCGCCGCCGAGATGGCACGCTACGGCGTGCACGCCATGGAAGTGGTCATCAACGGGATGATGAAGAAGGGCGCGGTACGCGGCCGGCTGATGGCCCACCTCTATGGGGGTGCCAACATCGTCTCGGGGCTGGGATCGATCGGCTCCTCGAACGCGTCGTTCGCGCGGCGCTTCATGGAAACCGAGGGCATCCAGGTGGCGCATGCCGACCTGGGAGGCACGAGCGCGCGCAAGATCGAGTTCCTGCCGCATGAGGGTCGCAGCCGCTGCGTCAAGGTTACGGACCGCGTGCCCGAACGCCCGCCGGTCCCCGTTCAAGCCCCGGTTTCCGGCGGCGATTTGGAGCTGTTCTGATGTCCTGCATGCCCATCCCCTCACAGCTCTCCGGTTCGCAGGCGATCTCCGGCTTCGACCCCTTCTCGTCGACGCTCCACACCGTGGTGGCGAACGAGATCCGCGAGATGCGGATGAAGCTCGAGGCGCTGGCGGAAGTGCTCGTCTGCGACGAGCATTTCGCGGCCTCCTATCTCGAGCAGCTGCAGGACTTCGACTATCTCATCCAGCATGCCGATGAGTGCGTGAACCTGCTCGAGCGGATCGCGGGTGGCGAGGACTCGCTCACCGCGATCGGCCATATCCGCCTCGGCGCCGTGCAGCAGCGCATGCGCGACGCGCTTGGGAGTGCCTGACCATGCCAGCTTATGGCGGCAATGATCGCCCCATCATCGTCAAGAAGGTCAAAAAGGTCGCCGCGGGTCACCATGGCGGCGCCTGGAAGGTCGCATATGCCGACTTCGTGACCGCGATGATGGCGTTCTTCATGCTGCTGTGGCTGATCGCCAATCCCGACAAGCAGCGCCTGAAGGGCCTCGCCGCCTATTTCTCGCCGACCGTGTCCGACACCGCGCCGTCGACGCCGGTGATGGGCACCTCGGAAGGCGCCGGCGGCCAAGCGCGCCGCTCGTCCAACGACAGCAGCCGCGCCAACGGCACGCCGACCACCCAGGCGGCGACCAACGGCGCGGCGCGCGGCGGCACCGCCAATGTGCCCGACACCTCGATGCGCGTCCTTGCCAGCGAGCTGCAGGTCGCGCTCGATTCCGTGCCGCAGGACCAGGGGCGCAAGAGCGTGGCGATCGAGCCGGATCGCGACGGCATGCGCATCACGCTGATGGACACCGACAAGCAGTCGATGTTCCGCGCCGGCACCGCCGAGCTCAACCCCTTCGCCCGCTCGCTGCTCGCCAAGACCGCGGCCAAGCTCGCCCAGTCGGGCGGCCAGATCGCGATCGAGGGGCATACCGATGCCTCGGGCGGTGGCCAGAGCGATGCCAACTGGCAGCTTTCGGGCGCCCGCGCGCTCGCCGCGCGCCAGGCGATGATCGCTTCCGGCATGACTGCGGACCGCTTCGCCGAGGTCGTCGCCATGGGCGGCACCCGGCCGGTGTTCCCGGACCAGCCCGACCGGCCTGAAAACCGGCGGATCACCATCGTCCTGAAGGCGGAAGCGTCCTCGCTGCCGACCGACAGCAGCTTCAAGTTCTGAGTATCGGCGCCATGAAGAAGATCCTGTTCCTGATCGTCGTGCTGCTCTCCGGGCTTGGCCTGGGGGGCACGGCCGCATTCGGCACCCTGCTCGTGCTGGGGCCCCGCCCCGCCCAGGCCGCCACGGCACCCGCCGCGGAAGCCGATGGCAAGACGGCGTTCGTGCCCGTCGACAAGCTGCTGGCGCCGCTGGTCTCGCCGGATGACGGCCGCCTGACCGGCTATGTCCAGTTCCAGTTCAACCTCGAGGTCCCGGAGGACAAGTCGTCCGAGGTGACCGCGCGGCTGCCGCTGCTGCTGCACGCGATCAACATGCGCACCTTCAAGACGCCGATGGCGGCGGGCAAGGACGGGCTGCTGCCCAGCCTCGACCAGTTCCGCAAGGTCGTCGAGGCCTCCGCGCCGGAAGCGTTCGGCGCGGGCGTCGTCCGCAAGGTCGCGATCACCCAGGCTACCCCTGCGTAAACTACGTATTTTGCGGCGCGGGGGCCCGCGTCCGCCGCGGTTCTACCTATAAAATAGTATGAACCCGCAACCAGCCGAGGACATAGTGGAAGCCATCCCCGCCAGCGCATTCGAGGATCGCGACGACTGGGTCGAGCGCGCGCCCCGCGCCGTGGCCACCCTGCTCGTCGGCAAGCTGAGCCATGAGGGCAATCCCGGCCAGCTCTGCCGTGTGCGCAACATCTCCGAGCATGGCATGCAGATCGACACGATCGCATCGCTGCTGCCCGCCATGCAGATCAGCGTCGAGCTGCGCGGCGGCGCGCAGCTTACCGGCGCGATCGCCTGGACCAAGGGCAGCCGTGCCGGCGTCCGCTTCGACGCCCCTGCCGATGTCAACGCCATCCTCGGCAAGCCGCAGGCCGAAGCCGCCACCCCGCGCCCGCGCTCGCCGCGCTTCACCGCCGACGTGCCGGCCCGGATCAGCTCGCTCGGCCGCTCGATCGACGTGGTCGTCGCCGACCTTTCCCAGGGCGGCGCGTGCCTGCGCCTGCAGCGCACGCTGCGCGTCGACAGCGAAGTGATCCTGATGATCCCCGGCCTGCCCACGCGCCGCAGCACCACGCGCTGGAGCAACGACGAGTTCGCCGGCATCGCCTTCCACGATCCGATTTCCTACACCGAGCTCTCGGCCTGGCTGGACAGCCCCGCCGCGCATAGCTGAGCGGTTTCACGATCTTAACGCAGACTGGGGCGTCCGTGCCGTGGCACGGGCGCCTCTCTTTTGCGTTCCAACGCCGGGTGCGCCGCGACTCGCGGAAGTTCACGAAGTTCAGGCCAGGAGCGGGTTTTCGAGCCCGCTATTTTCCCTGTTTTCTCGGAAATGCGCCGCATCTCGCAACCTTGTTGCGTGGGCGCGATCCTATTTTTCCTGCCGGGTCAAAGAGCGGCCGGGGGATGACCCGGCTGCGCTAGCCCAGCAGGCGAAATCCTACATTGCAAGGCCGGGGCGGAAACCACGGCCTCGCTCAGCAGGGGCCGTGCCAGAAGATCTCGTGGCCGACCTCGGAATAGCAGCCCTCGAGCATCGGCAACGCCCGCTTGGAGGCGCCGACATGATATCCCCAGCCGCCATCGAAAAAGGGTTTGATGAGAATATCGACGCCCCATTGGTGCACGATGACGCGATCGGGATGGAGGCCCGCAATGGCGGCGGGCCATTGGCTCTTCGGGATGGAAGCATGATATTCCGGCGGCCTGGCCGGGTATCTTGCCATCAGCGCCCGCGCCTCGCCGCGGATCGCCGCCAGCTTTGCCGGGTCGGATACGGGCCAGGGAAGATGCGAGAGCAGGAGCAGCACGCCATAGGCCAGCAGCGTCGCGAGGACGACAAGCGTGATGGTGCAGCCTTTCCGGCGGGTCATCCGCGGAATTAAGCATATTGGCGGCCGGGGCGGCAATTCAAACATCTCGTCACCCCGGCCTTGGGCCGGGGCCCACCAAGCGGCAGGGGCAAGATTCCAAGTTTGAGGTCAGTACGTGCGGCGCTGTGGCCCCCGGCACAACGCCGGGGGGACGATAGATCTGCGGCGATGCTTCAGGACCGAATGCCAATCCAACCGAAAGCAAAAAGGGCGGGCGCCCCCCGGCACCCGCCCTTTCTTCCCTGAACACTCGGCCGCTTCGCTATGTGGCGAAGCTCTTGACCAGCGACCCGGCGACCAGCGCCCAGCCATCCACCAGCACGAAGAAGATGATCTTCATCGGCAGGGATATCGTTGGTGGCGGGAGCATCATCATGCCCATCGCCATCAGCACCGCCGACACTGCCAGGTCGATGACCAGGAAGGGCAGCAGCAGGAGGAAACCGATCTCGAAGGCGCGGCGCAGCTCCGAGATCATGAAGGCCGGCGCCAGCGTGGTCAGCGGCGTCTCGGCACGGTTCTGGATCGGCTTGCCGCCCAGATCGGCGAACAGCTTCAGGTCGCCGTCGCGCACCTGGCTGAGCATGAACTTCTTGAAGGGCTCGGCAGTGCGCTCGAAAGCGACCTGCTCGGTGATCTTGCCCTTGGTATAGGGATCGACGCCCTGCTCCCACGCCTTGTTGAAGGTGGGGGCCATGACGAAGAAGCTGAGGAACAGCGCCAGGCTGATGATCACCGGGTTGGGCGGCACGCCGGGCGCGCCGATGCCGGTGCGCAGCAGCGAGAGCGCGACCACCATGCGGGTGAAGCTGGTGACGGTCATCAGCAGGCCCGGGGCCAGGCTGAGCACCGTCAGCATCAGCACCAGCTGGATTGCCTTGGCCGAGAGCGCGCCGTCGGGACCGCCGATGTTGATCGTCGTGCCCTTGGACTGGGCGTACGCCTCAGCGGGCAGGAGGATCAGGGCGGCCACCGCCGCCGCGAGCAGCTTACGCATCGAGCGCGGCCCGGACCGCTGCGCGGTTCCACCGCGTGGTGTTGCGCGCCTCGCGGACGCGCTTGGCCGGGCGCTGGGCCGACGGCGTGCAGGCGGCAACCACCGTGGCGGAAGCGACCTTGGCAGCGGGACGCTTGACCGGGCGCTTCGGCAGCTCGATCGACCTGGGAAGCGTGATCAGCTTCGCCATCTCGGGCAGCTTCGAGATCTCCGGCAGCTTGGGCAGCTCGACGCGGTCGACCAGCTTGGCGAAATTGCCACGCAGCGCGGCAAGATCCTCGGCCAGGTTGGCGGGCGGCACCGGCTCGGCGACGACTTCCGGCTCGGCCGGCGCGGGCGCGGCAATGCCGGTCTCGATCGTCGACTGGCCTTCGGGGCCGAACATCACGAGATGCTCCGTCCCGTCGCGGCGGATCAGCGCGACCGAGCGCTTGCCGTCCACCGACAGCCGCTCGACGATCTCGATCCGCTTGCGGCGCGAATTGGTCACGCGGCCGGGCAGCTTCACGTCATAGCGCTTCACGAACCACAGCGCGCCGGCGAGCATGCCGAGCACCATCCCGAGCGCACCGATGGTGCGCAGCATCGACAGGATATCCATCAGTGGCGCTGCTTCTTCACGAGCTCGGTGATCTCGAGCGACATCACTTCGCCATCGACCAGGACCACGCCCTTCGCGACGAGTTCGTCATTCACATATACGAGCGAGGGATCATCCTGGCTGCTTTCCAGCGGGATCATCGCGCCACGGCTCATCTGCAGGACCTGGCGGATCGGCACATTGGCCGAGCCCAGCACGATCGACATATCGATCATAATTCCGTCGAGCACTGACATGCGTCTTCCTTTCAGGAGGACTTATAGGAACCTTTTTTCCGCACTCGGCGCCCGCCCCGGCAATTTTTGCCTACAATGGAGGAAACGGCCCTGCTGGGCCCTCGGGAAGGACGACCATGGACCTCAAGACCTCGCTCGGCATCTCCGCCTCGGGCCTGCGCGCGCAGTCGCTGCGCATGCGCGTGATCGCGGAAAATCTGGCGAACCAGGACTCGGTTTCGGACACGCCGGGCGGCGATCCCTATCGCCGCCGCGTCGCCAGCTTCAAGGCCGAGGTCGACCGCTCGACCGGCGGCATGGGCGTGAAGGTCAAGTCGATCGAGAACGACAAGTCCGACTTCACCAAGGTCTATCAGCCGGGCCACCCGGCCGCCGACAAGGACGGCTATGTCCTCAAGCCGAACGTCAACGGCCTGATCGAAACGGCCGACATGAAGGCGGCGCAGCGCAGCTACGAAGCCAATCTCAATGCCATCGAGGCCGCGAAGAGCCTGACGATGCGCACCATCGATCTCCTCAAGTAAAGGATACAGGGAATGTCCATCGGAGCACTTGATGCGATGTCGGCCTATGGCCGCGTCGCGGGCCTTGGCGGTACCAACAGCAAGACCGACCCGATCAAGACCGGCGGCAGCGCCGGCGGCTTCGGCGCGATGGTCGAGGACATGGTCACCGGCACCGCCGACCAGCTGCGCACCGCCGAGAAGGCGTCGGCCCAGCAGGTTGCCGGCAAGGGCGATCTGATCGACGTCGTCACCGCGATCGGCGCGGCCGAGACCGCGCTCGACACCATGGTCGCCGTGCGCGACCGCGTGGTGAACGCCTATTCCGACATCATGCGGATGCAGATCTAACCGCGATGCTGCCGACGCAGGTCCTTGCGCTGGCGCAGAGTGCGCTGATGCTGGTGCTCACCATCGCGGGTCCGCTGCTGCTGACCTCGCTGATCGTGGGCACCGTCATCGGCCTGCTCCAGGCGCTGACGCAGATCCAGGAAACGACGCTCACCTTCGTCCCCAAGCTACTGGCGATGGGACTGGTGCTGCTGTTGATGCTCCCGACGATCGGCGCGGCGCTGAGCGACTTCATGACCAAGATCAGCGGCATGATCGTGACCGGCGGATGACCCTGCCCCCCGATCTCGCGCTGCAGGCCTCGGCCTTCTTCATCGTCTTCGCCCGCGTGGGCGCGGTGCTGATGCTGCTCCCGGTGTTCGGCGACGACGCCATCCCGGGCCGCATCCGGCTGATGATCGCCTTCGGGCTCTCGGCCACCATGTACGGCCTGGTCGGCGCCCCTGCCCGCGTCGCGGTCGAGGCCGGCGCCGCCCTGCCCGCCGTGCTGGTCGCCGAGTTGATGACCGGCCTGGCGATGGGCATGATCGTCAAGATCCTGTTCTTCTCGGTCTCGATGGCGGGATCGATCATCTCGACCCAGATCGGCCTGTCCTCCGCCGTGATCTTCGATCCCGCGCAGAGCGGCAGCGCGCCGATGCTCTCCAAGTTCGTCGCGATGGCGGCGGCTTTGGTGTGCATGGGCATGCAGGTCCACCATCTCTGGCTGGGCGCGATCGTGCACAGCTATCAGAGCTTCCCGGTCGGCGGCTTGCCCCCGGCGCATGATTTCGCGATACTCGCGGTCGAGGCGATCACGCGCTCGATGACCCTCGGGCTCAGCCTTGCCGCGCCGCTCCTCATCTACGGCATCGTCTTCAACGTCGCGCTCGGCCTCGCCGCCCGCGTCGCCCCGGCGATCCAGGTCTTCTTCATCGCCCAGCCGCTCAACCTGCTGCTCGGCATCAGCCTCGCCGCGGCCACGCTCGGCACCATGCTCACCTTCTTCGCCCGCGCGATGGGCGATGCGATGCAGGGAGGCTGGTGATGTCGGGCGATACGGACCAGGACGACAAGACACACGACCCTACAGACAAGAAGCTGGAGGACGCCCGCGAGAAGGGCGACGTGCCGATGGCCCCCGAGATGAAGCATGCCGCAATCTTCATCGGCGTGCTCGTCGTGATGGGCGGCCTGGGCACCTATACCATGCAGCTGATGGGCAATCTGTTCGTGCGGCTATGGGGCAGCGCCGACGACTTCCGGATGGAGCCGCAGGGCGCGGAAGGCTTCGCGACCGGCGTGATGGCCGCGGCCGCCACCGCGCTGATGCCGGTGCTCGGCACGCTGTTCGCCATCGCGCTGCTCGGCGGCATCCTCCAGGGCCGGCCGATGATCAGCTGGAGCCGGGTGAAGCCCAAATGGTCGAAGCTCAATCCGGCGAGCGGTGCCAAGCGGATGTTCGGCAAGCAGGCGCTGGTCGAATATGCCAAGACCGTCGCCAAGCTCTGCCTGGTCGGCGGCGTGGCGGCATATCTGGCATGGCCCCATGCCGCCACCATCGATTCCATGGTGGGTGCCGACCTGCAGGAAGTGGGCGGCGCGGCGCATGGCATCGTCTATTCGATGCTGCGCCCGATCGCGATGCTGGTGGGCGCCCTCGCCCTGTTCGACTTCGTCTGGCAGCGCCGCGCGTTCCTCAAGCGGATGCGCATGAGCCTCCAGGAGATCAAGGACGAGCACAAGCAGAGCGAAGGCGATCCGCACATCAAGGCGAAGATCCGCCAGATCCAGATGCAGCGCTCGCGCAACCGCATGATGCAGAACGTGCCCAAGGCGAGCGTGGTCATCACCAACCCGACCCACTACGCCGTCGCGCTGCAGTACGATCACGGCCAGATGGCGGCGCCGGTGGTGGTGGCCAAGGGCGTCGACGCGATCGCGCTCAAGATCCGCGAGATCGCGACCGAGAACAACATCCCGCTGGTCGAGAACCGACCGCTTGCCCGCGCGCTTTATGCCAATGCCGAGCTCGATCACCCGATCCCGGTCGAGCATTATGCCGCCGTGGCGGAAGTCATCAGCTATGTGCTGAAGATCGCGAAGAAGCGGGCCTGATCCCGCAGTTTCCGTAACCGTCACCCCGAACTTGCTTCAGCATGACGGATGGAAAGGGTCCCGCAATCCCGCCTGAGCAGGATTGCGGGAGCAGAGGTCAGAACTTCAGGCGCGCACCTGCCGTGAGCACCACGGCGCTGGCGTTGCGAAGCTCACCATCGGTAATGATCGGCGTCTGCGCGGCGGTGCCGGCATAGGCCGCGGTCACCCGGTCGATCGGCGCGTCGGCGAAGCTGACATAGTTGGCCGCGAGATCGAACGAGAGCTTCTTGCTCGCCGCATAGCTGCCGCCGACGCCGAAGTTCCAGCGATCCGAATCCGGCACGCGGGCGTCACGCTGCGTGTCCTGGGTCGGCGTGGTCGCGCGCTGGACGCCGGCACGCAGCGTCACCTTGGGCGACACGGCATAGTCGACGCCGCCGGCATAGCTCCAGCTCGTGCGATAATTCTCGGGGAGCGCGGCATTGACCGGCGCGCCGAGGCGGATCGCATCGAACTTGTCCCAGCCATAGCGGATGACCTGGGCATTGAGGGTCAGCTTGTCGGTCGCCGCGAAGCGGGCGCCGGCAATCGCCTGCGACGGCGTGTAGAACTTCGCTTCGATGCCCGAGAGCGCCATGTTCGAGGTGGCGAGCGGGCCGACCAGGCCGGAAACGGTCAGGTCGCCCTTCAGCGTGTGCTCGATCGCCGACTTGTAGCTGAGGCCCAGAGTGAAGCTATTGCTATGCAATTGCACGCCGGCGGTCCAGCCGAAGTCCCAGCCATCGCCCTTCAGTTCCTGGCGGCCGTCGGGCAGCGTCGCGGCCAGGTTCGGCAGCGCGTTGCTCAGGCTGGCATCGGTGTACTCGATGTTCAGGCCGGCGCCGACGCGCAGCCAGTCGGTCACCGCGACGCCGATGCTCGGCTGGATGTCGATGGTGCGCAGCCGGGTCTTGTCGGCGCTGTAGCGCGCCCAGCTGTTCGACGGGTAATCGGTGGTGAAGCTGTAGGGCGAGGTGATCGACACGCCGAGCGCGATGCGATCGTTCAGCGGCACGGCGATCGCGCCCGAGGGCAGCACGCCGTTGTTGATCGGGTTGCGGGTGATGCCGTTGCCGCCGACCGGCGCGGCCGGCTGGCCCGGGCGGACGATCAGCGTGCCGCTGTCGACGACTTCGCCGCGCGGCAGGATGACGGAAGCGGAGATGGTGCCATCGCCATTCTCGATGCCTCCGATCGAAGCGGGATTCCACCAGATCGAAGCCGAGCCGGTGTCGGCGGCTTCACCGGAGAAGGCGCGGCCGGCGCCGCGCGCGGACTGTTCCTGGAGGTAGAAAGCCTGGGCGTTGGCAGCCTGAGAGAAGCCGATCAGCGCGAACAGCGCACCGCCGGCGGCAAGCGAAACCTTGTAGGGGGACATTCGGGTAATCCTTGATACGCAGTACTGAACGGAAACTGGGAAACGCGCCTTAGCGGACGCGGGTCCAGGTCTGGGTACGGCAGAAGGGTTTGAACACGCAGCCGCGCAGATTGAGCTGATCGTTGCCGGTCATCGTCACTTCGGCGCTGTAGGTCTTGCCGTCCTCGGCATTGTAGATCTTGCCGCCATACCAGCCGGCGCCCTGCTGCTTGAAGCCGGACAGGATCTGCAGGTTCATCAGCCGGCGGTTGCGCAGCGACTTGTCGCTGTTCTGGGCATCCGCCAGGTTCGGGTTGGTCCGCAGCTTGTCGGACGAGACGATCTTGCCGCAGATCGACGTGCCGCAGCGCGCGATCTCGACGATTCCATTGTGCACGGGGGTCTTCCAGCGACCGACGACGGCGTCGCCGGACTGGGGTGCCGGGGCCGCTGCGACGGCGAGCCCCATAAGCAAAGCCAACATAGGCATACTCTCCTCGAGGGGTCTCCATGCCGGGCTCTTACGGCCGGTCACGGACGAAACGATCTCGCCCTTTCGAACGCGAAACCGTTGTCGCCTCCGTAGGTTCCAAAAACCGGGTATGCAATTACGTTCGGATTTGAAACTGAAAACTCGCCGATGCCGTAAGGGAAATCCGCGCGCGAAATCACGCCTGAAGATCGAGTTTGGCCAGTTCGACTCGCACGCGCAGCTCGATATCGGAGAGGATCGCCGCCAAAGCGGGGTCGTCGCTGTGCTCGAAGCTCTCGGACCATTCGACAAGCGCCTGCAGCTTCGCCGGGCTGACCACGCCGGCGACCAGCTCGCGGTGAAGCTGGTCGAGCATGTCGACGCCGCGCTGGGCCTCGACCGCCTGCTTGCGGCGTCGCTCGATCGCGGGATCGGCCGCGGCGAGCGTGACGAGCATGGCGACCGAGGGATTGAGCGTCTGGGTGGCGTTGGTGCCCTGCGGCAGCGGCGCAGGCGCGGCGGGCGCCTCGCCTTCCTTCACCGAGAAACCGGACGCGACCTTGGGCAGCGCAGCCAGCAGGCTTTGCAGCATGGGTCCCTGGAGGTTCTCGATACGCACGAAATCTCGTCCTTCGGCACTTTTTGCCTACCTCTATCCTATAAGAGAATTATCGGAAATTTTCCACTCCCAGGGGTTATATGCTGCGCTTTGCCGCTCCCATGATCGCCCTGCTGCTGAGCACGGCCATCGCACCGGCCGCCATGGCCCAGACGCGGATCAAGGACGTCGTCAACGTCGAGAACGTCCGCGACAACCAGCTCGTCGGCTATGGCCTGGTCGTAGGCCTCGCCGGCACCGGCGATCGCCTGCGCAACACGCCGTTCACCGAGGAATCGATGCAGGCCATGCTCGAGCGCATGGGCGTGAACATCCGCGGCACCGAGATGAAGACGCAGAACGTCGCCGCCGTCTCGATCACCGCGACGATGCCGCCCTTCGCGCGTGCGGGCTCGCATATCGATGTGCAGGTCTCCGCCCTTGGCGATGCTACCAGCCTGCAGGGCGGGACGCTGATCGTCTCCTCGCTTCGCGGGCTCGACGGCGAGATCTACGCCGTCGCGCAGGGCAATGTCGCGGTCTCCGGCTTCAAGGGCCAGGGTGCCGCCGCCAGCGTGAGCCGCGGCGTGACCACCTCCGCCCGCATCGCCGGCGGCGCGATCATCGAGCGCGAGGTCCCCTATTCGCTCCAGTCGGCGACGACGCTGAAGCTGGCGCTCAAGAACCCCGACTTCGCGACCGCCGACCGGATCGCCAGCGCGATCAACGGCAAATATCCGGGCAGCGCCATCGTGCTCGACCCGTCGACCGTGCAGCTGACCCCGGGCCCGAACTTCGTCGGCAACGTGATCGATCTGGTCACCCGCATCGGCGAGCTCTCGGTCAAGGTCGACCAGCCGGCGCGCGTCGTGATCAACGAGGCATCGGGCACCGTGGTGATGAACGCCGATGTGCGGATCACCCCCGTGGCGATCGCCCAGGGCGGCCTGACCATCACCGTCACCGAGAGCCCGCAGGTCTCGCAGCCTTCCCCGCTCTCGAACGGCCAGACCACGGTCGTGCCGCGCACCAACGTGCAGGTGAACGACGGCAACGGCGCCAGCCTGGCGCTGATCGACGGCGCCAGCCTGCAGACGCTGGTGAGCGGGCTCAACACGCTGGGCGTATCCCCGCGCGACCTGATCACCATCCTCCAGGCGATCAAGACCGCTGGCGCCCTTCAGGCCGACATCGAGGTACAGTGATGCAGAACGTGACCAATGTGCCGGGGCCGCAGGTCCCGACCAGCACGAACAATCCGAAGCTCGACGCCAAGAACCGCGAGACCGCCAAGAATTTCGAAGCGGTGTTCCTCGGCCAGATGACCCAGCTGATGCTCGAGAGCGTCCAGCAGGGCGATGGCGAGTTCTCGGGCGGGCATGGCGAGGAGATGTTCCGCGGCATCATGGCGGAAAAGCTCGGCAATTCGATTGCCGAACGCGGCGGCATCGGCCTCGCGCCGGTTGTGCTCGACCAGATCATCAAACTTCAGGGGGGAAATAAGTAAGTGACCGAGCAGCTCATCGACGCAATGGTATCCCTCACCCACATCATGGAAGAGGAAAGCGAGCAGCTGTCCCGGGCGCCCTATTTCCCCGAAATGCCCGAGATCGCGGCGGTCAAGCTGCGCCTGACCGGGCGGATCGAGGCGGAAGTGGCACGGATGAAGCGCGAGGCACCGGACGACTGGGCCGAGCGGCTCGCCCCCGAGGAGCGCGAGCGGCTGGCCGAAGCGAGCCGCGGGCTGCGCGACGCCTCCACCGTCAACCAGCAGATCCTCAAGCGCCAGATCGAACTGTCGACCGACATGATGGGCGCGATCGCCGCCGAGGCCCAGCGCCTGACCGGCACCCGCAACATGACCTATGGCGCGGGCGGCGGCCTGGCCGCGAGCGAGGCCCCGGCCCCGATCTCGATCAACGCGCGGCTGTAACGGCCTCAGCCTGACAGGAACGACGAGAAGCCCGGCCCCCGCGATAGCGTGGGGGTCGGGCTTTTTGCTTTACTGCGCATGGCTGTTTGTCCGCTCAGCAGTCTCGCCAAACCCTTACCCCGGCGAAGGCCGGGGTAAGAAGAGGGGTACCCCTACCCCTCTGCCGCTTTTGCGGGAGAGGGCCAAGAAGAAGGGAAGATATAACAAAAAAGCCCGCGATTGCTCGCGGGCCTTTTGTTTTTCCGTCTGCCGGGGTCGGCGGCTTACTTCCCCACTGCGATCTTCAGCATGTTGATCTGCTTGCGGTAGAGGTTGGTCATCGCGGTGAAGTCCGCCTGGACCTGGCCGAGCTTGAGCAGCTGGTCTTCGAGCGTGACGTTGTTGCCGTCGGGCTTGGTCTCGCTGATGTCCTTGTCGAGCACGATGCCGGCGCCGGCCGGCTGGATCGCGCCCAGGCCCTTCATGCCGGCGGTCAGCTCGACGCGCGGCTTGGCGACGCGAATGCCGCCCGTGCTGTTACCGAGCAGATCGGAGAAATCGGCGTCCTCGACCGTGCGCGCCTTGAAGCCCGGCGTCTCGCTGTTGGCGATATTCTGGGCGATCACGCGCTGGCGATCGGAGAGGTTGTCCATCTGGCGGCGGATGCCGGCGAGAAGCGGAGGCATATCCATGGATCAGAATCCGTAGGTGGAGGGAGTGGAACTGGTCAGGCGGTCGAGCGCCGCCTGGTAATTGGCGAGCTGCGCGCTGACGATCGCGGTGCTTTCGGTGCCGGTCGCCGAGTTGCGCTTGGTGCCGTTGACCATCGTCGCCTTCGCGTCGTCCCAGTAGAGGGAGCGATAGGCGGTCTGCGTCATCGAGATCGCGTCCTTGATCTTGCCGAGCGCGACCTTGGCGTTGTCGAGGCTCGACAGGCTGAGGCCCTCGCCGATGTCGAGGCCGAAATTGCCGCCCGGGCGCACCTTGGGCGCGCTGCTCGAGACCGTCGCCTGGGTCGCGATGCGCTGCGGCTCCATGCCGAGCTTGGCGAGCGCATCGCTGTCGCCGGTGCCGGCCAGCAATTGCAGCTGGTGCCCCGCCTTCATCGTGATGCGCAGCTGCTGGACGCCATCGACCGCGGTGGCGGTGACGGTGGCCTTGGAGGCGCCGAGCATGCCCTGCATGCGCGTGGCGATCGACTGGAGCGTATCGTCGGCGAGGATGGTCAGCTTGCGGACCGAACCGTCATCGGCCTTGAACGAGAAATAGTCGCCCGCCTTGAGGCCGGTCTGCGTCGTCACCTTGTTCGAGGCGGTCGCGTTGATCGTGCCGCGGCCATAGCCGAGCGCCGAGACCGCGCTGGCGCCGCCGGTGTCGGCGGATACGCGAACCGGCTCGGTGCGCAGCAGCGCCTGGCCGAACTGCGTGGTGTTCTCGACCGCGCCGGTCGATCCGTCGATGCGCGTGACGAAACCGTCGGTGGGGCCCCGCCGCGTCGCCGCGAGATCGCCGGTGGTGCGGCCGCCGGCATAGAGATCGCCGTTCATGAAGGCGATGCTGTCGACCTGATCGTCCGCCGAGGAGCCGATATAGGTGGTGCTGGCGTTCGACAGATTGGCATCGATCCGCGTGACGAAGCCGTCGCGGCCGCCGCTGATCGAATTGACCTGGGCTCCCGAAAGCGCACCCGAGGTCGCACCGCCCACGCCGATCGTGCCGTCGTCGGCGACGGCAAGCACGCGCGCATCGGCGGTGCCGAGGCTGAGGCTGCCGAGATCGGTGGCAAGCGACGAGCCGTCGAGCTTGCGCAACTCGGCATTGCCGTCATGCGAGACGAGCGCGAGGACATTGCCGTCATTATCGACCGCGAGCGCGTTGACGCTGTCGCTGCCGGCGCCGGTGATGGTGCGGCGCTCGGCGATCTTGCCGCTGGTATCGATCTTCGCGATGAAGCCGTCATTGCCGTTGGAAATGCGGCCGCCGACATAGATCGAACCGTCCGCGCCGACCGCCACGGCCTTGGCGACGTCGGGCGTCGCGCCGGTCGAGCGGACCACGGTGGAGAATTTCTCGTCGCCGTTCGCGGCATATTTGGCGACGACCATGTCGCCATCGGTGGAAGCGCCGCCGAAGCTGCCGGTCACCGTGCCGGCGACGACGATGCTGCCATCGGGCGCGAGGCTGACCGCGGCGCCGGTCGACGAACCGGTCGCCCCCAGGCTCCGCTGCCACACGACATTGCCCGATCCGTCCACCTTGGTGAGGAACAGGTTGTTGTCGCCGTCCGACAGGTTCGCGCCAAGGTCGCCCTTGGTGGTCCCGACGATATAGCTGTTACCCTGCGCATCGGTGACGACCGAAGCGGCATCGGTATTGGCGTAGACGTTGCTGGTCTCGGTCTTGACCGTCTTCACCTTGCCATCGAGATCGGTCGTGGTCGTGGTGACGGTGGTCGTCTTCTTGGCGGCGAGGTTCTGCGCGGTCGCCTGGCGATCGAGCGCCTGGATCGTGCCCATGGCGGTACGCGTATTGGCACCGGTGGGATCATCGAAGCGGAAGAGCTGGGTCGAGCTGGGCGCGTCGAGCGCAGTCTGGCCGGTCGCGACGACGATCGCGTCCTTGGCGTTGGTCTGGTCGAGGGTGACCTGCTCGATGCCGGTGGGATTCGAAAGCGTGAAACCCCATTTGCCGCTTTCGTTGGTTACCTTGAAGCTGGACTTCCAGCGCGGCACGGTATTGCCGTTGGCATCGAGCTGCGGCGTGCCATCGGGGTTCAGATTGGGAATTGCCTGGATCGCGGCGTTGAACTGCGCCGCGACCGAGTCCAGCGTCGGCGGCTGGGTGCCCTGCGACAGATCGACGGTGACGGTCTGCGCCGAGACGCCGGGCTTGCTCAGCGTGATCGAGAACTGCTCGCTGCCGGTCAGGCCCGGGATCGCCTCGGCCCGCGTCTTGACCAGGCCCTTGCCCTCGGTCTCGTACACATTGGTGGAGACGAGCTTGCTAGAGGTGACGCTGGACGACGGCTTGTCATAGGCGAGCTTCACCAGATCGGACGGCGCCGTGCTGAGATAGGTCTGGAGATCGTTCAGCCCCTTCAGAAAGGTCTTCTGAAGATTGGCGCGCTGGGCATCCGACGTCGTCTTGGCGCTCGCCGTCTCGGCCAGCACGCGCAGCTTGTCGAGCGCCTGATAGGCGGTGAAGCTGGTCTGGACGTCCTTGGGCAGGTACGCGCCGCTCGCATCGGTGGTGGCCGGCGTGATGATCGAGCGCAGAGCGGTGATCGCGGCGACCTGGCTGGCGTTAACCGGAAGCGCATCGCTGCTCTTCCACGGCGCGACGGTCGCCGCGGTGGTGAATTGCGCCTTGGCCGCGCGTACGGCCTTGCTGTCATAGGCGATCGTCGACACCGCCGAGGTCATCGTCGAACTCGACCCCGTCAGAATACTTAAGCCGATCAGACTGCCAGATAAATTAACCGTCATCGCGCTCCGCCTCGCTTCCTCGCTTCTATAATAGAGGGAAAGCCGCCCCTACCCGTGTGTGCGGGCGCAAATTTTTCGCGAGGGAAACGAAAAATCATGACCGTGATGGCGCCGATTGCCGAACCGCCCGAACTGAAGCGTTTCACTGGCCCGCAGCGCGCTGCCGCGCTGATGCTGGCGCTGGGCAAGGACCATGGCGCCCCGATCTGGGAGCAGCTGACCACCGACGAGGTGAAGGAGCTGTCGTCGTGCATCGCCGGGCTGGGCCGGATTCCGGCGCCGGTGGTGGAGCATCTGCTCGTCCAGTTCACCAGCGAGATCGCCTCGATGTCGTCGATGCACGGCAGCTACGAGACGACCGAGCGCCTGCTCGCCGGCATACTGCCTGCCGAGAAGGTCAAGGAGATCATGGAAGACATCCGCGGTCCCTCGGGCCGGACGATGTGGGACAAGCTGTCCAACGTCTCGGAAAGCGTCCTCGCCGGCGCGCTCAAGCACGAATATCCGCAGACCGTGGCGGTGATCCTCTCCAAGCTGCGCCCCGACCATTCGGCGCGCGTGCTGGCCGAACTGCCGCGCGACTTCTCGGTCGACGTCGTGATGCGCATGCTGCGCATGGAGACGGTGCAGAAGGAAGTCATCAACCAGGTCGAGCAGACGCTGAAGAGCGAGTTCATGACCAACCTGTCGCGCTCGCAGAAGCGCGATCCGCACGAGGCGATGGCCGAGCTGTTCAACTCGCTCGACCGCTCGACCGAGGAAGCGATGCTCAACGCGCTGGACAACAAGGCGCCGGAAAGCGCCGAGCGGATCCGCGCGCTCATGTTCACCTTCGAGGACCTGGGCAACCTGCTGCCGCCGGCGATCGCCGCGATCGTCCGCAGCGCCGACAAGCGCCAGATGGCGCTGGCCCTGAAGGGTGCGCCGGAAAGCCTGAAGACGCTGTTCTTCGGCGCGATGACCGAGCGTGCCTCGAAGCTGCTGCGCGAGGACATGGCGGGCATGGGCCCGGTGCGCGCCCGCGATTGCGAGGAAGCACAGTCGGCGCTGGTGCGCCTGGCGAAGGACCTGGCGGACCGCGGCGAGATCCTGCTCGTCGATCCCAAGTCCGACGACGCGATGATCATCTAAGGAACCGATACGATGAGCATGCACGCCCATGTGAATGTCGAGCGCTTCGGCTTCGACCGGATCTTCGCGATCCCGCCGGGCAAGGGCGCGCCGATCGGCCCCGACGCCACGCTCGAAGTGGCGACGCTGCGCGCCGAGCTGGCGCTGCTCCGCTCCGAGCAGGAGTCGGCGCTCGCGCTGGCGCGGGCGCAGGGCTATGAGGCCGGGCTCGCCCAGGCGCGCAACGAGCGCGAAGTGGCGCTGCTGAGCGCCGTCGATGCGCTGCAGGCCGGGATCGAGGGCATCGATGCCCGCTTCGGCCAGGTTTCCGAACGCGTGACCGGCGAGGCCGCCGAAGTGGCGCTCGCCGCCGCCGAGCTGATCGCCGGCCGTGCGCTGGAAGTAGCGCCGGGCGCCGCGATCGACGAGGCGATCGGCCGCGCGCTGGGCCAGGTCGCCCGCGGCACCGAGCTGCAGATCCGCGTCCATCCCGACCTGCTCGACGATATCGAGGGCCGCATCGCCGACCGCCAGTCGCGCGATCGCCGCAAGCTCAACCTGATCGTGGTGCCCGACGAGACCATCCCGGTGGGCGATGCCCGTATCGGCTGGGAAGAAGGCGGGCTGGCGCTCGACGCCACGGCGCGCCGCGCGGCGGTTCTCGGCGAGCTCGAGACGCTGCTGAAGGGGGCTTAGGCCCTCCGCTTCAGGACAGGATTGAAGCCACGCCTTCAATCCTGTCGTCACCCTGAACTTGTTTCAGGGTCCAACCCTCCCCAAGCGATATCCCGCGCGGCTCCCTGGTTCAGCATGACAGGTAGAGCGAAGCGGCACCGGCCGCCCGAGATCCCGGCTTTCGCCGGGATGACGATTCCCGGGAAAAGCCAATCCGCAAAGCGGACTAGGCAAAAATTTCCCCCGGCAAAAACTGCCGCCTCCCCCACCCCTCTATAATGATCGCAAGGGGCATCCTCGCCCCACCAGTTCTCACCCACGGGGCGACATTGGAAGCGATCAAAAATCTCGTAGGCCAGATCGGGCCCAAGCGGCTGATGCTGATGGGAGGCGTGGCGCTTGCGCTGCTCGCCGCCCTCGCCTTCGTCGCCACCCGCGGCTCGAACCCGAGCATGGGTTTCCTCTACACCGACCTTGACCCCTCGGCCGCTTCGGCGATCACCGAGAAGCTCAAGGCGCAGAATGTCGAGTTCCAGCTCTCGGCCGACGGCACCTCGATCATGGCGCCGCAGGACAAGCTGGCCGAGCTCCGCATGAGCCTGGCCGGCGAGAAGCTGGGCGGCAAGATCGGCTATGAGGTGCTGGACGAGGAGCAGCCCTTCGGCGTTTCCGCCAGCCGCGCCAAGATGAACGAGACGCGCGCGATCGAAGGCGAGCTCGCCAAGTCGATCCAGACGATCCAGAACGTCACCGGCGCCCGCGTCCATATCGTGATGCCCGAGCGCGCGATGTTCGCCGAGGAGAGCCGCAAGGCGACCGCCGCGGTGACCGTCAAGACGCGCGGCCGCATCCCGAGCGAGACCGTCGCCTCGATCCGCTATCTCGTTTCCTCCTCGGTTCCCGAGCTCTCGCCCGACGCCGTCTCGGTCGTCGACCAGACCGGCGCGCTGCTCGCCCGTGCCGGCGATCCCGGCACCGCAAGCGCCGGCGATGCCGACGAGCGCCAGCAGGCCGTCGAAGCCAAGCTGCGCGACGAGATCGAGGCGCTGCTCGCCCCGATCGTCGGCCAGGGCAAGGTCCGCGCCGAAGTCTCGGCCCAGATCGACCGCGACCAGTCGCGCGAGGAATCGAACGTCTTCGATCCGGACAAGCAGGTCATCTCGCGCCAGGTGAGCGTCGAGACCGGCGAGCAGAACCGCGAGACCGATGCCGGTTCGCAGACCGCCTCGGTCGGCAACCAGCTGCCCGCCGCCCAGATGGGAGGTGCCGCGAATACGCCGGGCGCCTCGCGCCAGTCGGGCAGCAACCAGACTTCGGAAGACACGACCTACGACAACAGCTCGACCAAGACGGTCACCGTCCGTACCCCGGGCAAGGTGACGCGCCTGAGCGTCGCGGTGATGGTCGATGGCGGCGAGAAGGGCCTGCCCCAGCCGCAGATCGACCGCCTGCAGCGCCTGGTCGAGAACGCCGTGGGCGCCGACACCCAGCGCGGTGACAGCGTCGTCGTCGAGAGCATGAAGTTCAACACCGACGATACCCCGGCCGATGCGACCACCAGCTTACTGTCGTCGCTGCCGATGGACCGGATCTGGAGCCTGCTCCAGCTGGTGGTGATCGGCGTGGTCGGCCTGGTGGCGCTGCGCATGCTCAAGCCGAAGCCGGCACCCGCGCTGGAATTCGCAGAGGCAGCCCCTGCCCTGCCGACGCACTCGCCCGAGATGCTCGCGCTCGCCGAGCGTGCCGCCGATGGCGACACCGAAGCGATGGCCCAGCTCGAAAACATGGCCCAGGCCGACGTGCCGCAGCTCGATCAGGAGATCGCGCTCGCCCAGGTCGACGGCCGCATCAAGCTCTCCGCGCTCAAGCGCATCGGGGACGCGATCACCGCCAGCCCGCCCGAAGCGGCCTCGGTGATCCGTCAGTGGATGAACGCATAGGATTATGACCATGGACATCGAACCCCACGACATCATCCCCACCGAGACCGGCGCCGACCAGCCCGCACCGGTGTTCGAAGACTTCGATACCCATGGCGGCACTGACACCCATCAGGGTGGCGTCGAAGGCCTGGAGGCCGTCCACGACGTGCCGGTGAAGGTGCAGGCAGTGCTGGGCCGTGCCCGCATGCCGATCGGCGACCTGCTGCACCTGGGTGCCGGCACCGTGGTCGAGCTCGACCGCCGCGTCGGCGAGCCGGTGGACATCTTCGTCAACGACCGACTGATCGCCCGCGGCGAAGTCGTCCTCATCGACAACGCGCTGGGCGTGACGCTCACCGAGATCGTGCGGGCCGAGAATTGAGCATGGGTCCCATCCGGATGTTGTTGATCGGAGCGCCGGGCAGCGAGTTCCGCCGGGCGGCGGAGCTGGCGCAGGGCGCCGGCGCGGAGGTCACCATGGCCGACGCCCCCGCCCCCGCGCTGGAAACGCTGCGCGAGCAGGGTGCCGATCTCGTCATGATCGACGTGCTGGAAGACGTGGTCGGCTTTCTGGGCGACCTGCGCACCGAGCGCTTCGTCGTTCCCGTGCTCGCCTGCGGCATCTCCGCCCCGGCCGAGCGCGCCGTGGCGGCAATCCGTGCCGGCGCCCGTGACTATGTTCCCCTGCCCCCGCAGCGCGAGCTGATCGCCGCGGCCATCGCTTCGGTGGTCGAGCGCCAGAGCCAGGTGCGCATCGGCGGCCATCCCGTGCTGGAACGCGCCATGGCGCTGGCCGGCGCGGTCGCTCCGAGCCCCGCGCCGGTGCTGGTGAGCGGCGGCAAGGGCAGCGGCAAGGAGACGATGGCGCGCGAGATCCACCGGCTTTCGGGCCGCGCCGATCCGATCGTCTCGGTCGAATGCGCCGGCGTTGCCGCCGATGTGCTGGAATCCGAGCTGTTCGGCCATGAGGCCGGCGCCTTTCCGGGGGCCGCCGCACGCCGTGTCGGCCGCCTCGAGGGCGCCCGCACGGGCACGATCTTCCTGCGCGAAGTCGGTGCGCTGGCTCCGGCCACCCAGGCCCGGCTGCTCGCCGCGCTGATCGAGAAGCGCTTCCGCCGTCTCGGCGGCGAAGAGGACGTGCCCTTCGAGGCGCGGCTGATCGCCTCGACCAGCATGGACCTGGAGCTGGCGGTGGAAGCCGGCAGCTTCCGCGAGGACCTGCTCGTCCGCCTGAGCCTGGCCCGCATCGCCGTGCCGCCGCTCAGCGAGCATGGCGATGACATCGCCGGGCTGGCCGAGCATTTCATGGAAGAGTTCGCCCAGGCCGACGGCCTGCCCACCCGCCCGCTCTCGTCCCATGCGATCGCGGTGCTGCGCGCTTATGGCTGGCCCGGCAACATCCGCGAGCTGCGCGAATGCATCCACCGCGCGGCGCTGCTCGCGCGTGGCCAGCAGATCGCGGCGGAAGACCTGACCCGCGCCGACGGCTCGCCGCTCGAGGCGATCGTCTCGCTGCCGGCTGCTGCCGTCGACGGGCGTATCGAGGTCAACGGGCTGATCGGCCGCACCGTGGAAGAGGTGGAGCGCGAGCTGATCCTCGGCACGCTGGAGCGTTGCCAGGGCAACCGCACCTCGGCCTCGAACATCCTGGGCATCTCGGTGCGCACCATGCGCAACAAGCTGCGCACCTTCATCGAGGGCGGCATCGCCGTGCCGCCCGCGGCCTGAGCCGTTTCACGCTGACCCCCAATTAGAGTGAGAGCAGAATGCCTCCCGTGATCGTGAACTTCCTTCAGAAGATCGGCGCCAACCGTGACATGGCGCTCGCAGGCGGCGTGGTCGCGATCATCGCGATGCTGATCCTGCCGATCCCGGGCTGGCTGCTCGACCTGGGCCTCGCCCTGTCGATCACCGTTTCGGTGATGATCCTGATGACGGCGCTGTTCATCGAGAAGCCGCTGGAGCTCAGCGCCTTTCCGACGATCCTGCTCGTCGCGACGATGCTGCGGCTTGGCCTCAACCTCGCTTCGACCCGCCTGATCCTGACGCACGGCCATGAGGGCCATGACGCGGCGGGCGGCGTGATCGGGGCGTTCGGGGAGTTCCTGATGGGCGGCGAGGTCATCATCGGCCTCACCATCTTCATCATCCTGATCGTCATCAACTTCGTCGTCATCACCAAGGGTGCGGGCCGCATCGCCGAAGTTGCCGCGCGCTTCAGCCTCGACTCGATGCCCGGCAAGCAGATGGCGATCGACGCCGACCTCTCGGCCGGCATGATCAACGAGGACCAGGCCAAGGCCCGCCGCGCTGAAGTGGAGGCCGAGAGCGGCTTCTACGGCGCGATGGACGGTGCCTCGAAGTTCGTGAAGGGCGACGCGATCGCCGGCCTGCTGATCACCGCGGTCAACATCGTCGTCGGCCTGACCATCGGCGTCGTCTCGCACGGCGTGCCGATCGGCGAGGCGTTCCACACCTATACCGTGCTGACCGCGGGCGACGGCCTGGTCAGCCAGATCCCGGCGCTGATCATCTCGATCGCCGCGGGCCTGCTCGTCTCCAAGGGCGGCGTGAAGGGCAAGACCGGCTCGGCGCTCAGCGACCAGCTCGGCCGCTACCCGAAGGCGTTCGGGATGGTCTCGTTCCTGATGGGCGCGCTGGCGATCATGCCGGGCATGCCCTTCCTGCCCTTCGCCATCTTCTCGGCCGCCTCGGGCTTCGCCGCGTGGAAGATGAGCCGGAACGCCGCCGCCAAGGCCGCGATGGAGAAGCTCGTCGAGGCACAGGAAAACGCCGCCGCCGCAGTGGTCGAGCAGCCGATCTCGCAGACGCTGGCGATCGACGCGGTGCGCATCGAGATCGGCTATGCGCTGCTGCCGATGATCAACGAGGCCGAGCGCGAGCCGCGCCTCGACGACCAGGTCCGCGCGCTGCGCCGCCAGATGGCAACCGATTTCGGCTTCGTCCTCCCCTCGGTCCGGATCATCGACAATATGGGCCTCAAGCCCAACGAATATGTCATCACGATCAAGGAGACCGAAGCGGCGCGCGGCGAGATCCGCATCGACAAGCTGCTGCTGATCAATCCGGGCGGCGGCCCGGCCGGCCTGCCCGGCGAGACGACCCGCGAGCCGGTGTTCGGCCTCCCCGCGCTGTGGATCGATCGCGAGCTGCGCGACGAGGCGGGCTTCCGCGGCCTGACCGTGGTCGAGTGCGGCACGATCATCACCACGCACCTGACCGAGCTGGTGAAGGAGAACATCTCCGACCTGCTCTCCTATACCGAGACGCAGAAGCTGCTCACCGAGGTCCACAAGGAATCGGAGAAGCTGGTCGCCGACATCGTGCCCAGCAAGGTCTCGGTCTCGAGCGTGCAGCGCATCCTGCAGAACTTGCTGGGCGAAGGCATCTCGATCCGCGACATCCCGACGATCCTGGAAGGCATCGCCGAGGCGGCGCCGCTGACCAGCAACCTGACCCAGATGACCGAGCATGTCCGCTCACGCCTGGCCCGCCAGATCAGCGCGTCGCAGGTCCGCGGCGAGGCGATCCCGGTGGTCACCCTCTCGCCCGAATGGGACCAGGAGTTCGCCGAGAGCATCCTGGGCCAGGGCGACGACCGCCAGCTGGCGATGGCGCCGAGCTCGCTGCACAAGTTCATCCAGCATGTCCGCGAGACCTATGACCGGCTGGCGCAGGACGGCGAGATCCCCTGCCTGCTCACCAGCCCGGCGATCCGCCCGTTCGTCCGCTCGATCATCGAGCGCGTCCGTCCGGCCACCGTCGTGCTGTCGCAGAACGAGATCCATTCCCGCGCCCGCATCCGTGCGCTCGGGACAATTGGATGAGGTCCCGACCCTAGTGGCCGAGACTGTCCTATAAGGAATATTGCGGGCCCAGACGCCCGCCCATGAGGCGCCTGAATGCAAATAAACACGATCGGGTCTCCCACGGGTCTGTTCGGCGCAGGGGGCGCCATCCCTGCAGCCGGTGGCATCGGTTTCGCGGCGCTGCTCGGCGCGCCGGCGAACCCTGCCGCACCGCTGGCCGCCGGCCCCGTGCCGCCG
>JAEXLC010000335.1 GCA_023445495.1 Pseudomonadota bacterium
CCCTGGGCCCCGGCTTTCGCCGGGGAACGGGATAGTGCTGAAGCTCTTCACCCCACATCGTCATCCCCGCGAAGGCGGGGATCCAGGGTTGCTCGGGATAGCCGAAGAAATCGGGCGCATGTTATCCGGAAACGGCGAGGCGAGCCCCACGGTCGTCGCCCTTGGCTCTGGATCCCCGCCTGCGCGGGGATGACGATGGTATGGATGGGGATGGCCGGGGTGCCGGTATCACCGCGCCCGCTTGATCTCCGCCAGGTCGATGCCCAGCCGGGCGATCTTGTCGTAGAGCGTCTTGCGCGGGACGCCGAGCTCGGCCAGCGCCTGCGCCACCCGGCCGCCGTTGCGGACCAGCGCGTCGCGGATCAGGCTTTCCTCGAACTTCGCCAGGCGCGTCGGCAGGTCGGCGCGGTCGCTCTCCGCCTCGGCGGCGAGGCTCCGTCCCGCGGCGACCTCGAAGGCGAAGTTGCGCAGCTCGCGGACATTGCCCGGCCATTGGTGGCGCGCCAGCTGCGCGTGCACCGCCGGGCCCAGCGCCGCGTCGCTCGCGCCCAGTTGCTGCTTGGCTTCCTCGAAGAACGCCGCGAACAGCAGGAACACGTCCCCGCCCCGCTCGCGCAGCGCCGGCACGCGGATGCGCATCGCCGCCAGCCGGTAATAGAGATCGGCGCGGAAACGCCCCTCGGCCACCGCGAGGGCAACATCCTGCTTGGCGGTGGCGATCACCCGCAGGTCGACCGGCTCGGGCCGCTCGGCGCCGATCGGCTGGACCTCGCGCTCCTCCAGCACGCGCAGCAGCCGCGCCTGCATCTGGAGCGGCATCGAATCGATCTCGTCGAGCAACAAGGTGCCGCCGCTCGACGAGGCGATCCGCCCGACGCGCGAGAGCCTTGTGTGGGAGACGCTGTCCGCCGCATGGCCGAACAGCTCGATCTCGGCGATCCCCTCGGGCAGCGCCGCGCAATTGACCGCGATGAAGGGCTTGCCGCGCCGCCGCCCGCTCCGGTGCAGCATCCGGGCGACCAGTTCCTTGCCGGTGCCGGTCTCGCCTTCGATCAATATGTCGACATCGGTTTCGCCGAGCTGGCCGATCATCGCGCGCAGCCGGGCCATGGCCGAGCTGTCGCCGATCAGCGGGCTCTCTTCCTGCGCCGCCACGCCGGCGGCCGCGCGCAGGCGGCGATTGTCCATGACCAGCGCCCGCCGATCGAGCGCGCGGCGCACCGCGGCGAGCAGCCTTTCCTTGGCGAAGGGCTTGGGGATGAAATCGAACGCGCCGTCCTGCAGCGCGGAGACCGCCATCGGGACATCGCCGTGCCCGGTGACCAGCACCACCGGGATGTCGCTGTCGATCGCCCGCACCCGCTGCAGCAGCTCGAGCCCGTCCATCCCCGGCATGCGGATGTCGGAGACGACGACGCCGGGGAAATCCGGGGTCAGCTGGGCCAGCGCCGTGGCGGCGCGATCGAAGGGCTGCACGTCGAGCCCGGCCAGCTCCAGCGTCTGCACCGTGGCGAGGCGCAGCGGCTCGTCATCCTCGACGAACATCACCAGGGCGTTGTCGGGCGCGAGCATCACAGGACCTTGAGCAGGAGATGGAAGGTGGCGCCGCCCTCCGGGCCGGGCGCATAGGCGATGTCGCCGCCGAACTCGCGGGCGATGTCGCGGGCGATGGCGAGGCCGAGCCCCAGCCCGCCCTCCTTCGCCGAGGTGAAGGGCGAGAACAGGGTATCGGCGATTTCCGGCGCGACGCCGGGGCCGTTGTCGATCACCGAAAGCCGGGCGATATCGCCGTCGCGCGCCCCCTCGACCAGGATCCTGGCGTCGCGGCCGCCCTGCACCGCGTCGAGCGCGTTCTGGAGCAGGTTGATCAGGATCTGCTCGAGCCGGATGCGGTCGCCGCGCACCGCAAGCTGGCGCAGCGCCCGCGAGACCTTGACCGTCACCACGCCGCGCGCGCGCTCGCCGAGCAGCAGCAGCGTGCCGTCGAGCACCGAGCCGAGCTCGGCGCTGCCCTCGATCGGCGTCTTGCGGCGGGCAAAGGCGCGCAGCTCCGAGGTGATCGTGCCGATCCGCTCGGTGAGCGAGACGATCTGCTTGAGGTTGGCCCGCGCCTTGTCGGCGGCCGCGCGGTCGAGAAAGGTCTCGGCATTCTCGGCGAAGCTGCGGATCGCCGCGACCGGCTGGTTGATCTCATGCGCGACGCCGGCGGTGATCTGGCCGAGCGAGCCGAGCCGGCTGGCCTGGGCAAGCTCCTCGCGCGCGGCGCGGTAGCGGCGATCGGCTTCGGCGCGCTCCTCCGACTCGACGATCAGCTGGGCATTGGCCTCGCGCAGCTCGACGGTGCGGCGCTCGACTTCGGCTTCGAGCCGGGCCTGGTGGTGGCGCTGGAGGCGGCGCTTCTCGGCCGAGCGCAGGGCCAGGCCGACGAGCATGCCGGCGGCGAGCAGGATCGCCAGCGCGATCAGCAGCGCCTGGGTGCGGGCGGCGGCGAGTGGCGGCTCCAAGGGTGCGAGATGGACGAGATGGGCGCCGGCGAGCTGGGCGGGCTCGGCGGCGGCGCGGTAGCGTTGCGCCTTGCCGGCCGCTTCGACGCGTGCCTCGACCCCGTCGATCGTCAGCGGCGCGCGCCGGGGCGGGCCGGCACCGAACTGCAGCGTGCGGCGCGCATCGGCCAGGGTCGCGGCATCGAGCGCCTGGGTCGCCTTGAAGCGCCAGTCGCGGATCGAGGTGACCAGGATCACGCCATGCGCGTCGGTGACGACGGTTATCCCCGGCGCGCGGGCCCAGGCCGCCTCGACATCGTCGAACTCGACCTTGACCACAACGACGCCGAGCGCCTGACCGTCACGGTCGACCCGGCGGGCGAGATAGAGGCCCGGCCGGCCGCTGATCGTGCCGAGCGCGAACAGCTCGGAGGCGCCGCGCTCCATCGCGTCGCGGAAATAGGGGCGGAAGCCATATTGCTGGCCGACAAAGCTGGTCGGCAGCCGCCAGTTGCTCGCCGCGACGGTGCGCCCCTTGCGGTCGATCGCGTAGATCGCGGCGGCATCGGTGCGCGCGGCGAGCAGCTCGAGCGTCTCGTTGAGCCGGCGCTCGGCATCGGGATCGCCGCCGCGCAGCGCCGGGGCGATCTCGGGATTCTCGCTGAGCACCAGCGGCAGCAGGCGGAACTTCTGCAGCTCCGAATTGAGCAGCCCGACATGCGCGCGCGCGGTCTGCTGGGCGACGGCGTCGGCCGAGCCGCGCGCCTGGCCGTTCGCCCAGCGGCTGCCCGCCCAGGCGAGCAGCAGGATCGCCGCGAGCGCGATGCCGATGAGCGCCAGGTTGCGGCGGCGGAGAAGGGCTGCGGGACTCATTTGTGCGGATTATCGCACATTTCAGCGAAACTCCGCGCGGAATTTCGCACATTTCCGTGCGGAGCGACAACGGTGACCGTCAGCTGAATCCAGATAACTCAAATACTTATCCCGCAGATTCCGAAGTGCTGGAGGGCCGCAACGGGAAGGATAAGGTGCACGACCAAGGCCCCGACACAAGAGGCTGCGCGCCATCCGGGCGCGGACAGAGGAGAGTATGATCATCCAGTCGATCCCCGACGGGCAGCCTGTGGCTGCGCGCAAGCCATTCTATCACCACCTCTATTTCCAGGTGCTGGTGGCGATCGCGCTGGGCGTGACGCTCGGCCATTTCTGGCCCTCGGTCGGCGAATCGTTCAAGCCGCTCGGCGACGGCTTCATCAAGCTGGTGAAGATGGTGATCGCCCCGGTGATCTTCCTCACCGTGGTCAGCGGTATCGCCGGCATGCGCGAGCTGGGCTCGGTCGGCCGGGTCGCGGCCAAGGCATTCGGCTATTTCCTGTTCTTCTCGACGCTGGCGCTGATCATCGGCCTGATCGTCGCCAATGTCGTCCAGCCCGGCGCGGGGATGAACATCGATCCGCGCACGCTCGATGGCAGCGCGGTCGCCGGCTATGCGCACCAGGCGCATGAGACCACCGTGGTCGGCTTCCTGATGTCGATCATCCCCGCCACCCTCCCCTCGGCGCTGACCGAGGGATCGATCCTCCAGACTTTGTTCGTCGCGGTGCTGTTCGGCATCGCCATGGTGCTGGTCGGCAAGCCCGCCGAGCCGGTGCTCGACCTGGTCGAGCGGATCGCGCTGATCGTGTTCCGCATCGTCGGCATGCTGATGCGCCTCGCTCCGTTCGGCGCGTTCGGCGCGATGGCCTTCACCATCGGCAAGTATGGCGTGGAGTCGCTCGGCAACCTCGCCTGGCTGGTCGGCACCTTCTACGCGACCTCGCTGTTCTTCGTGCTGGTCGTGCTCGGCGCGGTCTGCTGGCTGAACGGCTTCTCGATCTTCAAGCTGCTGCGCTTCCTCAAGGCCGAGCTGCTGCTGGTGCTCGGCACCTCCTCGTCCGAAGCCGCCCTGCCCAGCCTGATCGCCAAGCTGGAGGGCGCAGGCTGCGAGAAGGGCGTGGTCGGCCTGGTCGTGCCGACCGGCTATTCGTTCAACCTCGACGGCACCAACATCTACATGACGCTCGCCGCGCTGTTCATCGCGCAGGCCTGCGGCGTGCACCTGAGCTGGGGCGAGCAGATCCTGCTCGTGCTCGTTTCGATGCTCAGCTCGAAGGGCGCGGCGGGGGTGACCGGCGCCGGGTTCATCACGCTGGCGGCGACGCTGTCGATCGTGCCGAGCGTGCCGGTGGCGGGCATGACGCTGATCCTGGGCGTGGACCGCTTCATGAGCGAGTGCCGCAGCCTCACCAATTTCGTCGGCAACGCGGTGGCGGCGATCGTCGTCGCGCGCTGGGAAAACAAGCTCGATCGGACGGCGCTCGACGCCGCACTCTCGGGTCGCAACCTTTCAAAATCAGAAGACCTAGAACAAATGGAACAGGGAGAGAGGGCATGAAGAAGGGATATCGGCGCATCGCCTTAACGGCGGGCAGCGCACTGGGCGTGCTGATGCTGGCACAGGCGGCGCACGCGCAGGACGCGGCGGCACCGGCGAGCCAGGAGGCCCCGGCCGCGCAGGAAGGCAATGCGAAGACCGACGAGATCGTCGTCGTCGGCACCCAGATCCGCGGCGCCAGCACCACGGCCGCCCTGCCGGTCTCGGTGATCGACGCCAACCAGATCGACGCCACCGGCGCGCTTTCGGGCGACGAGCTGTTCCGATCGATCCCGCAGGCCGGCGATGTGAGCTTCAACGAGGCGAACAACCCGCAGACCAGCAACGCGGCACGCGGCGACGTCAACTCGATCAACCTGCGCAACCTGGGCGTGGGCAACACGCTGGTGCTGCTCAACGGCCGCCGCCTGGTGAGCCACCCGACCAGCCAGGCCGGCGACGGCAATGTGCCGGTGCTCGGCTACAACGCCAATTCGCTGCCGGTCGCCGGCATCCAGCGGCTCGAGATCCTGCGCGACGGCGCCGCCGCCATCTATGGCTCGGACGCGGTGGCGGGCGTGGTCAACACGGTGACCCGGAACAACATCGACGGCGGCTCGCTCGACCTGCGCTATGGCGGGGCCGAGGGCACGCATCGCCGCGAGTTCCAGGTGACCGGCACGCTGGGCGACGACTTCGCCGAGGGTCGGGGCAATATCTCGCTCTATGTCGACTATACCCACCGCACCGCGCAGCTGGCCGAGGACCAGCCCTATACGGCGACGGACAACCTCATGTCCTATTTCGCCGACGATCCCGCCTATGCCGGCAACCTGACCGCCGATGGCCGCGCCACCCAGTCGCCCTGGGCCAATCTTGCGGTGGTCAACGGCCCCGGCACGATCCGCCGCAACCCGGGCAACCAGGCGCTGACCTCTTCCGCCGGCGCCTTCCACACCCAGTCGACCGCCAATGCCGGCTGCCTGGTGACGATCAGCGCCGACACCTGCTTCGGCTCCGGCACCCGCGCCACGGCCACCACGCTGCGCAGCGAGCGCTTCGACACGCGCACCGGCACCACCGTGTCGCCGAGCATCGATCGCTACAACAGCTTCGCCAGCGCGCATTACGACATCTCGGACAAGCTGACCGTCTATGGCGAGGCCGGTTTCTATTATGCCGAGACCACCCGCATCCAGCCGCCGACGATCAACCTCAACGCGATCGTGATCCCCGCTTCCAACTATTGGAACCCGTTCGGCCCGACCACCTTCAACGGCGTCGCCAACCCGAACCGGATCGCGGGCCTGACCAACGTGCCCGCCGCCGGCCTGGCGGTGCGCCTTTCCACCTATCGCTTCGTCGATGCGGGCAACCAGCAGGTGCACGTCACCAACTGGCAGTCGCGCTTCCTGGGCGGGCTGAAGGGCGAGATCGGCAGCTTCGACTTCGACAGCGCCTTCCTCTATTCGGCGGCGCAGGCGACCGACGTCTCGAACGCGATCAACATGACCGCGCTCCAGCGCAACCTCGCCCTCTCCACCCCCGAAGCGTACAACCCGTTCAGCGGCGGCTGCGCGGCGACGCCGAGCGTCGGCGACTGCTCGCCGGCTTCGTCGACGACGATCGACTCGTTCCAGTTCGACCTGAAGCGCCGCTCCAAGACCACGCTCGCGCTGGCCGACTTCAAGATGTCGAACGCCCGGCTGCTCGCCCTGCCCGGCGGCAACCTGGGCGTCGCCTTCGGCATCGAGGGCCGCCGCGAGACGCAGCGCGACGACCGCGATCCCAACCTCAACGGCTCGATCGGCTTTGTCGACATGGTGACCGGCGAGACCAACCTGTCGAACGTCGCCGCCGTCAGCCCGACGCCGAGCACCAAGGGTGCGCGCACCGTCTTCTCGGCCTTTGCCGAGCTCGCGGTGCCGGTGGTCTCGCCCGAGATGCATATCCCGCTGATCCATCGCCTCGATGTCCAGCTGGCCGGGCGCTACGAGCACTACAGCGACTTCGGATCGGTGGCGAAGCCCAAGGTCGCGGCGGCCTGGGACCTGGTCGACGGCCTGCGCATCCGCGGTTCCTGGTCGCAGGGCTTCCGCGCGCCGAACCTGGAGCAGACCAACACCGTCGCCTATTCGCGGCTCAACTCGAATACCGACTATTATCGCTGCGAGGCCGACCTGCGCGCCGGCCGCATCGCCAATTACGGCGCCTGCTCGCGCGGCATCAGCTATTCGATCTTCGTCAGCGGCAATCCGAACCTGAAGCCGGAGAGCAGCACCAGCTGGACGGTCGGCACGGTGCTCCAGCCCAAGTTCATCCCGGAAAGCGCCGGGCGGCTGACGCTGACCGCCGATTTCTGGTCGATCAAGCAGACCGGCATCGTCGGCCAGTTCGGCGCGCAGAACGCGCTGGTGCTCGACTATCTCCTGCGCCTGCAGGGATCGAGCAACCCGAACGTGATCCGCGCCGCGCCGACCGCGGACGACACGCCGGTCTTCGCCGGCACCAGCCTGGCTCCGGCAGGCGCGGTCACCCGGATCAACGACCAGTTCGTCAACCTGCTGCCCCAGACGGTGCAGGGCATCGACGTGGCGCTGCTCTACAATGTCCGCACCGGCATCGGTAAGTTCGACCTGGCGATCAACGGCGCCCGGCTGACCAAGTTCTCGCGCGATACCCCGCCGGCAGTGCAGGCGCTGTTCGACGCGCGCGCGGCCGGGCAGATCAACGCCGCCACCCCGCTCACCGATGCGAGCGACCTGATCGAGGATCGCGGCAAGCCCAAGTGGCGCGTCACCGGATCGCTGACCTGGTCGAAGAGCGGCTTCCAGGTCGGCGCCTTCGCCAACTATATCGGCACGGTCTACGACACCAACTTCCTTGACGCGAACGGCAACCCGTACAAGCTCGACGGCCAGGTGACGTTCAACCTCTACACCCAATATCGCTTCAAGGGCGGGCTGGGCGATGACACGCGGATCCGCCTGGGCGTGCGCAACCTGTTCGACAAGCAGCCCCCGATCACCGCCGACGGCTATCTGGGCTCGCTCTACAGCCCCTATGGCCGCTACTGGTATGTGACGCTCGGTACGAGGTTCTGATGCGCTTTCTCCTTTCCCTCCTGGCCGCGATGTTCGTCGCGGCCAGCCCCGCCTTCGCCCAGGACGGACTGAGCAAGCCCGAAGTCCTTGCCGTGTGGCCGGGCAACCCGCCCGGGCACGGCAAGCCGACGGGCCCCGAAAAGGTGGGCAATGAGGGTGGGCAGACCGGCTCCTACTCGAACATCTCGGAGCCGCGCTACGAAGTGTACCGCCCCGCCCATCCCAATGGCGCCGCGGCGCTGCTGCTGGGCGGCGGCGGCTACTTCCGCATCCAGATCGGCTCGGCCAGGGACGTGGCGGCGAAGCTGGCAGCTGCCGGCATCACCCCGGTGATCCTCTATTACCGCCTGCCCGGCGACGGCTGGAACGCCGACGCCCCCTTCCAGGACGCCCAGCGCACGCTGCGCCTGCTCAAGGCGGGGGCGAAGCGCTGGGGACTCGACCCGGCGCGGATCGGCGTGGTCGGCATGTCCGCCGGCGGGCATCTCGCCGGCATGATGGCGACGCGCAGCGACCATGATTTCTATGCCGCGATCGACGACGTGGACAAGCTGAGCGCGGCGCCGGCCTTTGCCGGGATGATCTATCCGGTCGTCTCGATGCGGCCGCCGATCGATACCACCCAGACCCGCAAGAAGCTGTCGGTGCTGCCCGATTATCGCGACTTCTATTCGGTCGAGGCGCAGGTGGGCCCGGCCACGCCGCCGGTGTTCCTGGCGCATGCCGCCGACGATCCGATCGCCAATGTAGAGCACACGCTGCGCATGTTCGGCGCGATGAAGGCGGCCGGGCGCCCGGTGGAAATGCATGTGTTCGAGAAGGGCGGCCATAGCTGGGGCGCCGGCAAGCCGGGCACGCTGGTGGCGCAGTGGCCGGACCTGTTCCTGGCCTGGCTTCGCGCGCATCAGCTCATCCCAAACAGCTGATAGCGTTACCACTTGGCAAGCGCGCATCGACAGTTCAGACATTGCGCAATGATCGATTCTTGCACCGTTCCCGATCCATATTGTCGGGTTTTCTCCGCTCGCTCGTCTAGCTAGCGGAAACGACGTTGCGGGACCTTGCGAACATGCTCGCCAAGGCAAAGCGCGCGGTAGTGCGGCGCGGCGTCGCCGAACAGGATGCGGATGAGCTGGTGCAGGAGGCTTTCCTGAGGATCGAGCGCTACGAGCGCGACCGGACCGCCCGCTCGCGCGAGGCGCTGCTGGTGACGGCGGCGGTCAACCTCTCGATCGATCGCAAGCGCCGCGATGCGCGCGCGCCCTTCGCGGACACGCCCGACCTGCACAACATCGCGGACTCGACACCCGATCCCGCGCAGATCATGGAGCAGCAACGGCGGCTCGAACATGCCAAGGCGGGCCTGGAAACACTGCCGGAACGAACCCGCCGTATCCTGCTGCGGCGGAGGCTGGAAAATGCCAGCTATGCCGAAATTGCGGCCGATGAGGGGATGAGCGTGGCGGCAGTGGAGAAGCAGGTGGCGCGGGCGACGCTCCAGCTGATGCAGTGGATGGAGGGGTGGTGAGCCAGCCCTATTCCCGCGCATCGGCCGAAGCCGCCGCCTGGCTTGCCCGCCTTCAGGGCGATGCCCGCACGCCGGCGCGCGAAGCCGCCTTCCAGGACTGGCTGCGCGCCGATCCCGCCCATCAGAGCGCCTTCGAGCGCGCGACCGACATCTGGGCGGACCTGCCCGGCGCGGCGCTGCTGCTCGACACGCCGCCGGCCCGCGCGACCGGCACCGCGCCGACCCCGATCGCGCCAACCCCGATCTCGGCAGCCCGCGCGCGGTGGCGGCTGCCGCTCCACCAGCTCGCGCTCGCGGCATCGCTGCTGATCGCGGTCGGCCTCGGCAGCTTCTTCTGGCTGAGCCGGCCCTCCGCCTATTCGACCGCGATCGGCGAGCAGAAGGTGGCGACGCTGGAGGATGGCAGCCGCATCGCGCTCAACACCGACAGCAGCGTCGAGGTCCGCTACGATCCGGGCCAGCGGCTGGTCGAGCTCGAGCATGGCGAGGCGATGTTCGAGGTCGCGCACAACACCGCCCGCCCCTTCATCGTGCGCGCCGGCGACAAGCAGGTCCGTGCCGTCGGCACCAGCTTCGTGGTGCGGCGCGAGGACAAGGAAGTGACCGTCACCCTGCTCCAGGGCAAGGTGGTGGTGACCGACATCCGCCCCGCGGTGAAGCGGATCGCGCCCACCTATCTCAACCCGGGCGAGCGGCTGCGCGCCCAGCCCGAAGGCACGGTGCGGGTCGACGCGCAGCCGGCCGAGATCGCCACCGCCTGGCGGCGGGGCCAGGCGATGTTCTCGGACACGCCGCTCGCCGACGCGATCATCGAGCTGAACCGCTATGGCGGGCCGCGCCTCGTCGTCGACGATCCCCGGCTTGCCGCGCTGCGCGTGTCCGGCGTGTTCGCGACCAACGACACCGGCGAGTTCGCCCGCGCCGTTGCCGCGCTGCACGGCCTGCGCATCGAGCAGAATGGCCAGACTATGCACATCGTGCGCTGATTTCGGGCGCGGTGACATTTTTGTTTCTTTGCCATGTCGGTTTCGCAACGCAGCATCGTCTAGACCTGTGAGGGAGTGAGAAAAGGTCGCACTCCCCCGGGGGAAAATCATGCCGTCCAAGCTCACGCTGTCCACGCTCGCCGCCAGTTGCTGCCTCTTCGTCATCCCGGTCGCCCAGGCGCAGACGCGCTACAGCTTCGACATGGCGGCGCAGCCGCTCGAAGCCGCGCTCCGCTCGGTGGCGACGCGCACTTCGACGAACATCATCTTCGACAGCGCGGTGATCCGGGGGCGGACCGCGCCGGCGTTGCATGGTGAGTTCACCGCGCAGGCGGCGTTCCAGGCGCTGCTCCAGGGATCGGGCCTGTCGCTCAACGCGACCCAGGGCGGTTCGTATATCGTTGCCGCGCCCGCCGGGCAGAACCGCACCAGCGGCGAGAAGGGTGCGATCACCGGGCACCTGACCCGCGAGCAGGGCGGCCGCGCGCTGGCCGGCGCGCTAGTCCGCATCGCCGAGACCGGCGACAGCACCACCGCCGACAAGAATGGCGACTTCAGCTTTCCCGACGTCGCGCCGGGCCAGTACACGCTGGAGATCTCGTTTCTCGGCTTCGGGACGCGCACCCAGCCGATCGTGGTGGGATCGGGAAACGCCTCGACCATCGACCTGGCGATGAACGAAGGGGTTGAGGAAGGCGTACCGATCGTCGTCTACGGCACCCGCAGCGCCCGCGCCAACGCGCTCAACCTGCAGCGCGCGGCCGAGAACAACACAGAAGTCGTCTCCGCCGACGATCTCGGCAATTTCACCGGCACCACCTTTTCCGACGCGCTGCGCCGCACCGCCGGCGTCTCGTTCCAGCGCGACAGCGTAACCGGCGACGGCACCAACGTGATCGTCCGCGGCCTCGATCCGGACATGAACAACGTCAAGCTCAACGGCCTGCAGCTGCCGGTCGGCAACGGCACCGGCCGCTCGGCCGACCTGAGCAACCTGCTCGCGGACTCGGTCGGCAAGATCACGATCAGCAAGAGCCTGTTGCCCAGCCAGGACAGCGCCGGCACCGGCGGCCTGATCGAGATCGAGACGCTGTCGCCGCTCAACCGGCCGCACCGCTACGCCAATCTCCAGGTCGAGGGCGGGCTGAGCGGCAAGGACTTCAGCAAGGACGTCCTGGTCTCCGGCACGATTGCGGGCCGCTTCGGCGCGCAGGACAATTTCGGCCTGAGCGCGTCGGTCCAGTATCGCCGCAACTCGGTGCGCAACGTGTCGTACAACACGGTGACCAAGTTCGGCGCGTTCCTGCCCAATGCCGCCAACGGCACCCCGACGCTGACCGCGGGGGACGCGGTGAGCCCGAACGCGATGTTTCCCTTCGTGCCCGGCGATGACGGCGCGTACATCACCCAGCTCGAGACCAGCTTCAACCATGTGAAGCAATCGACCCTGGCGGCGACGGTCTCGGCCGAGTGGAACATCGGCAACCACACCAACTGGAAGTTCGATTTCCAGCACGCCGAGGTCAATCGCACCTATTACGCGATGACCGACATCTTCACCGCGACCAGCAAATATTCGGACGTGCCGGGCGGCCAGGCGATCTCGGCGCTGCACCTCGACTTGACGCCCGGCAATGCCGCGCTGGGGCGGGAGCAGGCGTACAGCTACGATCCCGACGCCAAGACGATCACCGATACCTACAGCTTTTCGGGCAAGAGCACCGCGGGCAAGCTGACCTTCAACTATCTCGCCGGCTATGCGCATGGCAGCGAGAAGCATGACCGCAACACCACTCTGGACATGCGGGTGAGCGGCATCGATGCGACCGCGGCCTATTTCCAGCCCGGCGCCACCGACTCCACGCTCGGCTACATCATCACCCCGTTCGCCCGGCGCAGCGGCGACGCGATCCCGATCCCGCTGCTCAGCGCCGCCGGCTGGGCGCTGATCAACGATTCCTCGCGCTACACGATCACCAACGGCACCGGCGGCATCGACAAGACCACCGGCAGCAACAACCGCTATACCGGCGAGGCGAGCCTGCGCTGGGACATGGACTGGGGCTTCCTGAAATACGTCCAGGTCGGCGGGCGCTTCGAGCGGGCCGAGTTCAAGCATGACCTGATCCGCACCCAGTTCGCCGGCAACGCCTCGATCGCGTCGCTCGGCCTGCCCTTCTCGCCGACCGACCTGACCCGGGTGGGCGTGACCGGCGCCAACTTCACCGCGATGAGCGAGGACACGGTGATCCGCTTCCTCGACAATCTGGGCAAGTATCCGCAGGTCGTGCTCTCGCCGATCGCCCCGGCCATCGGCCAGGACAAGCAGAAGACGCGCGAGGACAATTACGCCGCCTATGTCCAGAGCCGGCTGCAGTTCGGCAAGCTCGAGATCATCGGCGGCGTGCGCTACAACCGCACCGAGCTGTCGGCCTCGAACCTGGTGTTCCCGACCTATATCGGCCCGATCCTGCCCGCCAATGGCGGCGGCTTCGGCAGCGACCTGCTGTTCCAGAACCAGTTCAGCAAGCTGGTGACCGAGACGGCGGAGTCCGAGGACTTCCTGCCGCGCGTGCTGTTCAACTTCCGCCAGAGCGACAATCTGATCTTCCGCGGCGGCTATTTCCTGTCGGTCGCGCGGCCGCAGATCAACGACCTGTCGCAGCAGACCCGGATCAGCTTCATCAACATCCCGATCCCGGGCCCGGACGGCGTGAAGCCGATCCTGCAGATCAATTCGGGCAACCCGAACCTGAAGCAGGCGACCACGCACAATTTCGACCTGAGCGCCGAATATTACCACAAGATCGGCATCATCAAGCTGAGCGGCTTCTACAAGCGGATCAACAACCTGCTCCAGGCCAACCAGACCAACGGCCCCGCCAACCTGGCCAATATCACGCTGCCCAACAGCCCGTATTTCCAGGGCGCGCCCTATTTCGATCCGGCGCATCCGGAGAATTACTTCATCAACGGCGGCTCGCCGATCAACAGCAAGCATCCCGCCACCATCTGGGGCGTGGAAGGCCGGTTCGAGCGGCAGTTCGATTTCCTGCCGGGCGCGCTGGGCGGCCTGGGCGTGATCGCCAACTACACCTACACCAAGAGCAGCCGCTACCAGCAGTATAGCTGGGCCTATGCCCCTGCCGGACAGAGCAACATCTATGAGTTCTCGGGCCTGCCGTTCAACCAGCAGCCCAAGCACAGCGGCACGCTGGCGCTGACCTATCAGAAGTACGGCTTCGACGGCACGCTGGCCTATAGCTTCCAGTCGAAGACGCTCGACAATTTCTACCCGCGCGGCCTGTCGGTCTACAACCAGGACGTCCAGACGCTCGACCTGCGCGGCGAATACTATATCGATCGCGGCCGGAAATACCGGATCTATGTCGAGGGTTCGGACCTGCTCAAGGGCACCGCGACGCCCGACGTCCAGCAGCTCATCGCCGGCTACTACACCCGCGCGACCTATCTCGGCGGACGCAAGTTCAAGATCGGCGCCGCCGCTATCTTCTAAGGCACTGCACGCACCTGCCGGCTCCCCTGTGCGCAGGGAGCCGGCTCTTTTTTGCTTGAGGATATTCCCATGAAGGCCACCAGGTTGCTCCTAGCCGCGGCGAGCTTCGCCATCGCCGCCGCACTGCCCGCCAGTGCACAGGAGCTTGTTCCGTACCAGCAGTTCACGCTTCCCAACGGCCTGCGCGTCGTGGTGCACGAGGACCACAAGACGCCCAAGGTGGCGGTCGCGGTCTGGTATCACGTCGGCTCGATGAACGAGCCCGACGGCAAGTCCGGCTTCGCGCACCTGTTCGAGCATCTGATGTTCAACGGCTCGGAGCATCACGACAAGGAGTATATGCCGCCGCTCCAGGAGATCGGCGTCTCCGGCGTCAACGGCGCCACCTCGCTCGACCAGACCTATTATTACGAGATCGTCCCCACCGGCGGGCTCGAGCGCGTGCTCTGGCTGGAATCGGACCGCATGGGCTATCTCGCCGGGGCGATCAGCCAGGCCAAGCTCGATGAGCAGCGCAAGGTCGTCCAGAACGAGAAGCGCACCCGCGAGAACACGCCCTATGCGCTGATGGACCAGCGCGAGGCGGCGGCGCTGTTCCCGGTGGGCCACCCCTATCACCACCCGACCATCGGCTCGATGGAAGACCTGAACGCGGCCTCGCTCGACGACGTGAAGGGCTGGTTCGCCCAATATTATGGCGCGACCAATGCCGTGGTCACGCTGTCGGGCGACGTCACGCTTGAGCAGGCCAAGACGCTGGTCACCAAGTATTTCGGCAGCGTCCCCGCCGGCGAGCCGGTCAGCCGCACCACTGCCTGGGTTCCCACGCTGGAGCGCGACAAGGGCGAAGTGATGCAGGACGCGGTGCCGCAGACCGCGATCGCCTGGAACTGGGCGGTGCCCGGCCGCGGCACGCCCGAGGCCTCCGCGCTCCAGCTCGCCGCCCAGGCGCTGGGCCGCGGCAAGACCTCGCGCCTCTATCAGGTGCTGGTCCAGGAGAAGCAGCTCGCCACCTATGCCTCGGCGCAATATGCCGGCTACGCGATTGCCGGCATCTTCTCGGTCGACCTGCGGCTCAAGCCCGGCGTCGATCGCGCCGTGGCCGAAGCGGCGGTGAAGCAGGTAATCGACGAATTCCTCGCCAAGGGCCCGACCCCGGCCGAGCTCGCCCGGGTCAAGGCCAGCGCCTATGCCGACAATGCCCGCGCGATGGAGTCAATCTACGTCAAGGCGATGGCGCTGTCCGACGGCGCGGTCTTCGCCGGCAACCCGGGCAATTATGCGGTGGAGGACAAGCGTTTCCAGGCGCTGACCGCGGCGCAGGTGCGCGGCGCCGCCGCCACCTGGCTCGGCAAGCCCAACTACAAGCTGACTGTCTTGCCCTTCGGCAGCCCGAAGGTCATCGCCGACGGCGCCGACCGTACCAAGCTGCCGCCGCTCGGCCCCTCGCCCGCGCTCAAGCTTCCCGAGCTGCGCGAGGCGAAGCTCAGCAACGGCATCCGCGTGGTGCTGGCCGAACGCCCGGGCACGCCGACCGTCGACATGACGATGGTGTTCGATGCCGGCCAGGCAGCCGAGCAGAAGCTCAAGCACGGCATCGGCGGCTTCACCCTGGGCATGATGGACGAAGGCACCACCACGCTCAGCGGCACCCAGTTCGCCGAGCGCCAGGCGCTGCTCGGCGCGCGCCTCTATGCCACCTCCAGCGTCGACACGACCGACTTCATGGTCTCGTCGATGACGCGCTCGCTGCCGGAAACGGTGGCTCTCTGGGCCGACTATATCCGCAACCCGGGCTTCCGCGCGGCCGATCTGGAGCGCGATCGCCAACTTCACCTGTCGGGCCTCTCCCAGTCGCTCGCCTCGCCCGACGAGATCGCCCAGCGGACCTTCACCAACCTGATCTACGGCGCCGACCATGCGTACGGCGTGCCGCTCGCCGGCCGGGCGGAGACGCTCAAGTCGATCACCCGCGAGGACCTGGTCGCCTTCCACGATGCCTGGCTGCGCCCCGACAATGCCGTGATCTATGCCGCCGGCGGCACCGATCTCGCCACGCTTACCGCTGCACTCGAAAAGGCGTTCGGCGACTGGAAGGCACCGGTGCAGGCGAAGGGCGAGAAGACCATCGCGCCCGTCGCCGACATCACCGCGCCGCGGATCGTGCTGGTCGACAAGCCGGGTGCGATCCAGTCGGTCATCCGGGTCGGCCAGATCATGCCGGCCGGCAACGACCCGCGCCAGTTCGAGATCGGCGCGATGAACGATGTCCTTGGCGGCAACTTCACCGCGCGGCTCAACATGAACCTGCGCGAGGACAAGGGCTGGACCTATGGCGCCAGCTCCTATGTCGCGGAAGCGCGCGGGCCGCAGGTGTTCGGCGTGGCGACCAGCGTGCAGACCGACAAGACTTCGGAAGCGCTGGGCGAGATCGACAAGGAGCTGCACGGCATCCGCAAGGACAAGCCCGCCACCCAGGCCGAGCTCGACCTGCTGGCCAAGGGCGAAGTGCTCGCCCTGCCCGGCCGGTTCGAGACCAACAATGCGATGGTCGGCTATCTCCAGTATGTGAACCGCTTCGGCCGGTCCTATGACTGGATCACCACCCTGCCGACGCAATATGCGGCGCTGCGCACCGACACGATCACCAATGCGGCGCAACTGCTCCATCCGGACGCGATGACCTGGGTCGTCGTCGGCGATCTTTCGAAGATCGAGGCGAAGGTCCGCGCGCTCAAGCTCGGCACGGTCGAGGTGTGGGACGCGGAGGGCCACAAGCTGCGCTAAGCACGCCTACACGCGCTCTTCGGCGGCCGGCCCGGTTCAATCCGGCCGGCCGTTTGCCGTTTACCGCCCCGGCGCGGGATCGGCACGGTTCGACCGCCCCTACGCGTTTGTACGGAATGCGATCCGCTTCATGATTGAATATTTCCGAAATGGATGAATGACGGAGCGGAAATGACCGACAACGCCTATTTCGCACAGCGTGCCGATGAGGAACGCGACGCGGCGATGCGTGCCAAGGGCATGGCCAGCTTCCGCGCCCATATGGGCATGGCGCAGGAATATGAGCGCCGCGCCCGCGGTTTCGAACCGCGCCACGCCGACAAGGTCGTGCTCGACTAGGCCCGGCCCGGTCCGCGACGGCGGCCGCGCCAACCCTACCCATACCAAAGTCTGAACGCGCTCCCCTTGGGGCCTCTTGAGTATATTTGATTAGATAGCTATCTATCTAATATGACTCGAGCCAATCTTCGACGCGACGTTGCGCGCACCATGCCGCAGGTAAGCCGTGGCTGGCGCCAGCTGGCCGACGCCGCGCTCGCCGAGCTCCGCGTCTCCAATTCGATGGGCTGGTGCCTGATCCATCTCCACCGGCTTGGCCCCGAGGCGCGCCAGACCGACCTGGCGCAGGAGATCGGGATCACCGGCCCTTCCACCGTCTCGGTGCTCAACCAGCTCGAACAGGCCGGGCTGGTCGAGCGCGTGCCCAATCCCGAGGACAAGAGATCGAACCGGCTGGTACTGACCGAGACCGGCGCGGCGCTGGTCGACAAGATCGAGGCCCGCTTCGCCCAGCTGCGCCGCGAGCTGTTCGACGGCGTGCCCGAGGCGGAGATCGCGACGATGCTGCATCTCCTGGAACTGCTCAACGCCCGGATCGCGGAGCGGCGAGGCTGAACCATGGGGCAGAAGTTCGGGCTTCCCACCGCGCTGTTCGCGGTCAAATGCTATGTCGCGGCGATGCTCGCGCTGTACATTTCGCTGAGCATCGGACTTGAGCGCCCCTATTGGGCTTTCCTGACCTCGTTCATCGTCGCCCAGCCGCTGGCCGGCGCGGTGATCTCCAAGGCGCTGTTCCGGCTGATCGGCACCTTTGTCGGCGGTGTCGCCGCCGTCGCGATGGTGCCGCCGCTGGTCAATGCGCCGGAACTGCTCACGCTGGCGATCGCGAGCTGGCTGGCGCTTTGTGTGTTCGTCTCGCTGCTCGACCGCACGCCGCGCGCCTATATGTTCGTGCTGGCCGGCTACAGCGCCTGCATCATCGCGCTGCCGAGCGTCGACGCGCCAGGCGAGATCTTCACCGTCGCGATCCTGCGCGTGCAGGAGATCGGCATCGGCATCCTGTGCAGCAGCCTGGTGCACGGCGTGGTGATGCCTGGATCGATCACCCGGCTGCTGCTGTCGCGGGTCGATGCGATGCTGGGCGATGCCGAGCGCTGGTCGCGCGACGCGATCGCCACCGTACCGGTGCCCGAGCTCGAAGCCGAGCGCCGCCGCCTCGCGCTCGACGTGACCGAGCTGCACCAGCTTTCGATCCACCTTCCCTTCGATCCCTCGCGCCTCGCTCCGCGCGTCCGCACCGTGCGGGCGTTGCAGGACCAGCTCTCGATGCTGCTGCCCCTGGGCGCCGCGGTGCAGGACCGGCTCGAGACCTTCCAGAGCGCTGGCGGCACCGTCTCGCCCGAAGTCACCGCGCTGATCGACGATTGCCGCGCCTGGCTTGCCGCGCCCGAGGCCGACCCGAGCGAGCGCCATGCCAGCGCCGAGGCGCTGATCGCACGCTGCGCGGCGCTGGAGCCCGAGGCCGGGCCCGATACGAACTGGCCCGAAATGCTCCGCCTGAGCCTGCTCGCCCGGCTCGGCGCGCTGATCGCGGTGCACCGCGACTGCCGCGACCTGCGCGAGCAGCTGATTACCCATAGCCGCCAGCCGGTCACGCCGCGCGTCGCCGAACTGCTCGGCGGGCGGCGCAACCGCGAGCTGCACCGCGACTATGCCGGCGCGGCGCGCGGCGCCTTCGGGGCGTTCATCACCATCGTCCTGGGCTGCGCGCTGTGGATCGGCAGCGGCTGGGCCGACGGATCGACCGCGGTGATGCTCGCCGGCGTGTTCCTCGCGCTGTTCTCCGCCTTCGACAATGCGCTGGCGCCGCTCAAGGCGTTCATGATCGGCACGCTGATCGCGACCGTGCTCGGCGCGATCTACGGCTTCGCCATCCTGCCGATGCTCGACGGCTTCTGGATGCTCGCGCTGGCGCTGGCCCCGGTGCTGCTGGTCGGCGGCGCGCTGATGTCGTCCCCGCGCTATGGCGGCATCGCGCTGCCGGCGATGATGGGCATGGGCAGCCCGGCGCTGCTCGCCGCGACCTATAGCAGCGACTTCGCCAGCTATGCCAATGGCTCGATCGCCCAGCTGGTCGGCACCTGGTTCGCGATCGTGATGACCGCGCTGATGCAGGCCGCCGGCGCGCACCATGCGATCCGCCGGACGATCCGCGCCGGCTGGGCCGACATCGCCCAGCGCGCCAATCAGATGCGCGCGCCGGACGTGCGCGGCTGGATCAACCGGATGCTCGACCGGATCGGGCTGCTCGCCCCGCGCCTGGCGGCGATCGGCGAGGACAGCGGCCGCCCGCTCTACGACGCGCTGCGCGACCTGCGCACCGGCGTGGCGATCGGCGAGCTGCGCCAGCTGCGGCTCGACCTGCCGCCCGGGCAAGGCGACGCGCTGACCGAGGTGCTCTCGGGCGTGGCCGACTATTATCGCGGGCTCGATCCCGACCTGCCGCCGCCCTCCGATCCCGCTTTGCTCGAGCGCATCGACGGCGCCATCGCCGCGACCGCGGACTATCCCCAGCCCGAATTCCGCCGCGAAGGCACGCTCGGGCTGGTGAGCCTGCGCCGCAACCTTTTCCCTGAAGCAGCCAGTTACCGGAGGGCCGCATGATCGGCGAAGTCTCGCTGGACGGCGTCTATCTGCCGACGCTGTTCGTCCTCGCCCTCGGCGCGCTGGCGCTGAGCTTCGTGCTCACCCGGCTGATCGGCGCCTTCGGCCTCTACCGCTTCGTCGCCTATCGCGCGGCAGTCGACCTCAGCCTGTTCGTGCTGAACCTCGGCCTGCTCGCCTTCCTCGTCCCGTTCTTTGGATTGCGTCTATGAAACGTCTCGCCCTCCCGCTGGCGCGCAGCGCCGCCACCCTCGTCATCGTCCTTGCCGCGATCGCCGTGGCGGTGTGGATGTGGAACCATTACGAGCGCAGCCCCTGGACGCGCGACGGGCGAGTGCGCGCCGATGTGGTGCGCGTGACGCCCGATATCGGCGGGCTGGTCACCTCGGTCGCGGTCCACGACAACCAGCCGGTCAAGGCCGGCGACCTGCTCTTCGTGATCGACACGCCGCGCTATGCCCTGGCGCTGCAACAGGCCAATGCCCGGGTGGCGAGCGCGCGGGCGACGCTCGGCCAGGCCCGCCGCACCGCGCAGCGCGACCTGTCGCTGGGCGACCTGGTCGCAGCCGAAGCGCATGAGCAGAACCTCGCCGCCGTCGCCACCGCCGAGGCGGCGCTGGCCCAGGCGATCGGCGCGCGCGATGCCGCCGCGCTCGACCTCAAGCGCACCCGCGTCCATGCCTCGGTCAACGGCGTCGTCACCAATCTCGACCTCCACCCGGGCGACTATCTGGGCGCGGGCAAGCAGGCGATGGCCCTGATCGATCGCGACAGCCTGCGGATCGAAGGTTATTTCGAGGAGACCAAGCTGCCGCTCGTCTGCATCGGGGCGCCGGTCCATGTCCGGCTGATGGGCGAGAGCGCCGACCTGACCGGGCATGTCGACAGCATCGCCTATGGCATCAACGACTCCACCCGCAGCGACAGCGGCAATTTGCTGCCCACCGTCCAGCCGACCTTCTCCTGGGTCCGGCTCGCCCAGCGTATCCCGGTGCGGGTGCGGCTCGACAAGGTGCCGGCGGACATGCGGCTGATCGCCGGGCGGACGGCGACGGTGACCGTCCAGCCCGCCGATCCCAAGGCCAAGCAGCCGGTGGCCTGCCACCATGCGTAAGTCGCTCGCCGCATCGCTGATCGCGCTGGCGCTGGCCGGCTGCGCCACCGCCGGGCCGGACTATCATCCGCCCGAAACCTCGGCCGCCACCGCGCCCGCCGCGACTGGCCCCTTTCTCTCGGCGACCGGGCCGGGGATCGATGGCGGCGCACCGCTGCCCGATCACTGGTGGCGGCTCTACCAGGATCCGCGGCTCGACGGGCTGATCGAGCAGGCGCTGTCCGCCAATACCGACCTGCGCGTTGCCCAGGCCAACCTGACCCGCGCCGAGGCGGTGCTGCGCGAGGCCGATGCCGGCCGCGACGTCACCACCGGGATCAGCGGCGGCACGACGCTGGCCCGCCCCTCGGGCACCGGCACCGACCTACCCGGCAATGTCGCCTATAATTTCGGGATCAGCGCTTCCTATCCGATCGACCTCAACGGCCGGCTGCGCCGCGCGATCGAGGCGAGCCAGGCCGATGTCGAGGCGGTGACCGCCGCGCGCGATTATGTTCGCGTCAGCGTCGCCGCGGCAACCGCCCGCGCCTATGGCCGGGTCTGCGCCGCCAACTACCTGCTCGGGGTCAACCGCAAGGTCGTCGCGCTCCAGCGCGACACGCTGAGCGCCCCCCAGCGGCTGTTCCGTGGCGGGCGCGGTACCGCGTTCGACGTCAGCCGCGCACAGCTCGCGGTGCAGACCAGCGAAGCGGCGCTACCCGCCTTCGAAGGGCAGCGCCAGTCCGCGCTCTATCTGCTCGCCACGCTGCTCGGGAAGCCGCCCGCCGACTATCCGCGCGAAGTCGCCGATTGCGCCGTGCTGCCGAACCTGCGCAGCCCGCTGCCGACCGGCGACGGCGCCGCGCTGATCCGCCGCCGGCCCGATATCCGTCAGGCCGAGCGCAAGATCGCCGGCGACACCGCGCGGCTGGGCGTCGCCACCGCCGCGCTCTATCCGCAGGTGAGCATCGGCGGGTCGCTCGGCCTGTCGGGGCCGCTCAAGGACATTGGCGGCGGCACCTCCTTCGGGTTCAGCCTCGGGCCGCTGCTCAGCTGGTCCTTCCCCAACCGGCCGGTGGTGAAGGCACGGATCGCCCAGGCCGATGCGCAGGTGCAGGCCGATCTCGCCGGGTTCGACGGCAGCGTGCTCGAAGCGCTGCGCCAGACCGAGACGGCGCTGGAGACCTATCGCCGCGACGCGCAGCGCGCCGACGCCCTTGCCCGGGCAAGCGGCAGCGCGGCGCAGTCGGCAGCGCAGGCGGGCAAGCTGTTCCGCTTTGGTCGCGGCGACTTCCTGTCGCTGCTCGACGCGCAGCGCAGCTATGCAGGCGCCGAAGTGACCAGTGCGGCGGCGCGGGCGCAGTTGCTCGACGACCAGTTGGCGATCTTCCTCAGCCTCGGTGGAGGCTGGGAGTAATCTGCCTCACTTGCCGGCGACGCGCTCCCATTGCCAGGCCGCGACAGTCTCGCCGCGCGGCAGGTAGCGGATCGACAGCGTCTCGGCGCCGCGCTTCACTTCGAGCGTGAGCATCCGGGTCTGGTCGCCCTGCAGGCCGTCCTGCGAGAAGGTGTTGAGGATCTCGTCGCCGTTCCGCAGCCCGGCCTTCTCGGCTTCGGAGCCGGCGATCAGCCCCTTCACCAGCTTGGGACGCACGGTGAGGGATGCGGGATCGAAGCCGAGGTCGAACCGGCGCAGCGGGCGCGAGACGCGGCGGAAGCCGGGACCAAAGGCATCGGACGGCGGGGTGACCGTGCCGCCGGCGAGCATCGCGTCGAGATCGGCGACGCCCCTGGCGCCGAGCTGCTGCCTGAGCAGCGAACGCCACAGCGCCTCGTTCATCGGCTTGCCCGCCTGACGCGCCGCCAGCATCGTCCGCACCATGTCGTCGAGGCTGTGCTTGCCGGCCGATGCCTTGCGCACCGCGGCGTCGAGCGCGGCGAAATAGAGCGAGCCGCGATCATAGGGCAGCACGCGGATGCGCGTGTCCTTCCAGAAGCCGCCCGGGATTTCCGAGTTGGGCACGTTGATCTTGATGTTGGTGTAGTAGCGCGCGGCGGTCTCGTTGAGGTCGGCCAGGAACTCGTCGGCGGTTATCATGCCGGCGCGATAGGGCAGCATGCGCTGATAGTGGACCGCCAGCCCCTCGCCGAACCAGGACCGGTCGAGCCCGCCCGCCGCATCCATCGATTCATCGAGCGAGCGCACCCAGCTGTGCAGCATCTCGTGCGCGAGCAGCGACTTGAGATCGTCGGGCTTCGACATGTGGTTGAAGGTGAAGGCGAAGCTGTCGGTCAGGCCGATGCCGCTGCCGGGGTTGCGGACATTGGTGCGCCCGAACACACCGAAGCTGGGCGGCATGTACCCGAAGAACTTGCCGTAGAAGCGGTGGAGATCGCCCGCCCAGTGCATCAGCGGGTCCATCTCGAAGGGCGGCGTGCCCTGCCAGGCGGCGAAGAAGCCGTCGCCGCCCGCCTGGAACACGCCGGGCTTGCCGGCCATGTAATAGACCGAGGACAGGCGCGATGCGGGCAGCGGCTCGCTGCTCGTCACATCGCCGACGCCGAAGCTGGTGACGCCGACGCCGCCCGGGCCATAGGCAGCGAAGTCCCAGTGGATCTTCGCGCGGCGGGCGGTCTCGTCGGCGGGGAGGATCACGAACGCATTGGCGGCGGCGGAGAAGCCGTCCAGCTCGGTGCGCATCTCATATTGCGGCAGCGCGAGCGGCGGCGCCGCGGCATCGATCGGCACGCGGTAGCGGATCGTCACCGCGCCATCGATCGCACGCGGCGCCTGCCAGATGCGGGTGCGGTTGGAGCCGTCCTCTTCCACGTCCTTGACCGTCGCGGCGATCGTGCCGGTGGCGTCGCTGATCGCGAGGCCCTGCACGTCCTTGGCGCTGGTGACCACGGTGTTGGCGACCAAAGCGAGCTTGAACAGGTCTTCCCCGGCCTTGCGGTGCACGCCCTGGGTGACCACGGTCACATCGACATAGGGAATATTGTGCGCGGCATCGGGCGCGGAGGGCGCGATGGTGATCGCCAGTTCGGGCGCCGGCTCGGCGGTGCCTCCGCTGCTCGCCGAAACCGGCACCAGGGCGATGGCCATTGCCAGGACAGTATTTCGGGCAAGCTTGGTCATGCATTCTCCTCCGCTGCCCCGATCCTATCGGCTGACGCCGCGAAAATTTCTGCGATCTCCCGCCGCAGGACCGGACTTGCACATGATTTATGCGTGGTCGGCGCCCTGCCCGACCGATTGCCGCGCGAACCGCACCGGCAGCGCCGTGCTGCTCTTGAGGTTTTCCAGCACGATGCTGGAACGCGCCGTCGCCACTTCGGGAGCGACCAGCAGCTCGCTGACGAGGAAGCTGTTGAAGCTCGCCAGGTCGCGCGTCGCCACCTTGAGGATGATGTCCGCCTCGCCGGTGAGCGCCTGGCATTCGAGCACTTCGTCCATCGCGATGATGCGCTGGTGGAAGGTCTCCAGCCATCCGGCCTCGTGCGAGCGCAGGCTCAGCAGCACATAGGCGCTGACGCCGATCCCCAGCTTCTCGGCGTCGAGCACCCCCGCCACCCGGGCCAGATAGCCGGCCTCGCGCAGCTGATGCATGCGGCGCGAGCATTGCGAGGCGGAGAGATGCACGCGCTCGCTCATCTCGACCGGGCCGATATCGCCCTGTACCTGCCATTGCTCGAGGATACGGAGATCGAAGCTGTCGAGTTCGCGCGCCATTTGGCGATCCTGCATCAAATTTGCGCGAACCGCCACATCCATACATCGATGATGCAATATCGGCGAAAAGACCGGTCATTTCGCACGCACTTTGGCGCGCCACCCCCGTATTTTGCAGCGCAATAACAAAGGGGTCTCATCATGTCGTTCGATACGCTTGCGCTCCAGCCCGCCGATCCGCTGCTGAAGATCATCGGCGCATTCCGCCGCGATACCCGCGCCGAGAAGATCGACCTGGGCGTCGGCGTGTTCCGCGACGATGACGGCAACACGCCGGTGATGCGCGCGGTGAAGCTGGCCGAGGAGAAGCTGCTGCGCGAGCAGCAGAGCAAGTCCTATCTGGGCCCCGAAGGCGATATCGGCTTCGTCGAGCGGCTGGCCGACAAGGTGCTGGGCAACGCCGTTCCCGTCGAGCGCCGCCACGGGCTGCAGACGCCGGGCGGCACCGGCGCGCTGCGCCTTGCTGCCGAGCTGCTGGCCAAGGCCGGGGTGCGCCGCATCTGGGTCGCCGCGCCGAGCTGGGCGAACCATGCCCCGGTGTTCGTCGCCGCCGGGATCGAGCCGCGCTTCGTCGAATGCTTCAACATCGCCGCGCAGCATCTCGACCTCGCCTATTTCCTCGAGTCGCTGGACGGCGCCACGCCCGGCGACGCGGTGCTGCTGCACGGCTGCTGCCACAATCCGATGGGCATCGATCCCGGCCCGCTCGGCTGGCAGGCGATCACCGAAGTGGTCGTGCGGCGCGGCCTGCTGCCGCTGGTCGACCTCGCCTATCAGGGCCTGGGCGAGGGCTTTTGCGAAGACTCGCTCGGCACCCGCATCCTGCTGGCGGCAGCGCCGTTCGGCCTGCTCGCCTATTCCTGCGACAAGAATTTCGGCCTGTATCGCGAGCGGGTCGGCGCGCTGTGGGTGACGGCGCCCGATGCCGAGCAGGGCGCCGTCGCCTATTCCAACCTGCTCTCGCTCGCCCGCGCCAACTGGTCGATGCCGCCCGATCACGGCGCCGCGATCGTCCGCGTGATCCTGGAGGATGCCGAGCTCACCCGCATCTGGCGCGAGGAGCTGGATATGGTGCGCGAGCGGCTGGCCGGACTGCGGCGGGCGCTGGCCGCCGAAGGGCGGATCGGCAAGGTCGACCTGACCCAGATCGCCCGCGGCAAGGGCATGTTCGCCACGCTGCCGCTCAGCCGCGCCCAGATCGACTGGCTGCGCGACGAGCATGCGATCTATCTGGCGGGCTCCGGCCGGATCAATATCGCCGGCTTCACGCTCTCCACTATCGCCCGCTTCTGCGACGCGCTGCGTGCATTGGACCGCGCAGGCGTGGCATGACCGGCGCGCGCCTGACTTCGGGTGCCGACACGCGATCGTCGGGCACCCGCTGGTCGCTGTGGAACAGTCCCTATCTGCTGCTCACGCTGGCGGCATCGCTCTGGGCGAGCAATTTCGTGCTCGGCCGGGCGATCCCGCACGGCATGGCGCCGGTGAGCATCTCGTTCTGGCGCTGGACGCTGGCGGTGCCCTTCACCCTGCCCTTCGCGCTTCCGTATCTGGCGCGTGACTGGTCGCTGATCCGGCGGGGCTGGCCGATGCTGCTGCTGCTCGCCGGGCTCGGCCTCGCCGGCAGCAACACGCTGGCCTATTATGCGCTGCGCATGACCGGGGCGACGCCGGCGCTGCTGGTGCAATCGGCGATCCCGATCGCGATCATCGGGCTGGGTTTCCTGTTCTTCGGCGAGCGCCCTGTGGCGCGCCAGCTCGGCGCGATGGCGTTCGCGTTGGCCGGAGTGCTGTGCGTGATCCTCGGCAAGCCCGGTGCCTCGGGCAGCCTCGACATGGGCACGCTGCTTGCCTGCGCGGCGATGCTGTCCCAGTCGCTCTATGCGACTTTACTCCGCAAGCGCCCGCGCGTGCATCCGGCGAGCTTCCTGTTCCTGACCTTTGCCGGGGCGGCACTGCTGATGCTGCCCTTCCAGCTGGCGATGGGGACGCCGCTGCCGCTCGAGGATGCGGGTGGGTTCGCCGCGTTGCTCTACCTCGCGCTCGGCCCCTCGATCCTCGCCTTCTTCCTGTTCAACCGCGGGGTGGCGCTGGTCGGATCGGCGCGGGCGGGGCTGTTCTTCTACCTGATGCCGGTGTTCGGCACGATCTTCGCCGCCGCCTTCCTCCACGAGAGCATCGGCGCGGTGGAGCTGACCGGCTTCGCGCTGGTCGGCGCCGGCTTCGCGCTATCAGCGCGACGGCAACGGTAGCCGGTGGCTGCACTTCATTTCCGATAGCGTCGCCACCGATCGGATGTCCTCGACGCCGGGCAGGCGCAGCAGCGTGCGGAAGGTGAAATTCTGGTACCAGGCCATGCTCGGCGCCAGCACCTTCAGCATCACGTCCATCTCGCCGAACAGCGTGTACGCCTCGGTGATCTCGGGGATTTCCTCGACCGCGCGCATGAAGCGCTCGCGCCCCTCGTCGCTGAGCCGGCCCATCTTGAGCTGCGCGAAGATGTACATGCTCTCGCCGAACTTCTCGCGGTCGAGGATCGCCACCTGCGCCTTGATATAGCCTTCCTCGCGCAGCCGCTGGATGCGGCGCCAGCAGGGCGATTGGGAGAGGCCCACCCGCTCGGCAATCTCGCTGGAGGATTCGGAGGCGTCGATCTGCAGCCGCTCGAGGATCTTGATGTCCATCCGGTCGAGAGTATCGGCCATATTTATGCGCCTCCCCGGCGAAAATTGGATCATATTTTCGCGAACGCTAAATTACACTGCGATGACAGGCAAGCGTTTGCGGGGCCGCCGACTTATCCTGCCTGCACGGTTCCGACGGGAGGCAAGGGATGAAGCGCGAGCAGCTGGCGATTTTCGACGGCCAGTATGTGCGCGATCACCTGCGCTATCCCGACTGCATCCGCGTCGTCCGCGACGCGATGGAGGCGCTGTCGGCGGGCACCACCCGCCAGCTCCTCCGCACGATGATCCCCCTGGGCTCGGGTCGCACCTTTGCCCAAATGCCCGGAGCGCTCGGCGAGCGCGAGATGTTCGGCGCAAAGATGATAAGCGTCTTCGCCGATCCCCGCTCGCCGGGCCTCCGCCGGCATCGCGGCGTCGTGCTGCTGTTCGAGCCGGACGAGGGCGAGCCGGTCGCGATCGCCGATGCCGAGGAGATCACCCATATCCGCACCGCGGCGGCAACCGCGGTCGCCACCGATGCGCTGGCCCGCAAGGATGCCCGGACGCTGCTGATTATCGGCACCGGCGGCCAGGCGCGCACCCATCTGCGCGCGCTGCCTTTGGTCCGTGACTTCGACCGCGTGCACATCTGGGGTCGCTCGTTCGACAAGGCACAGAGCCTCGCCGCCGAGTTCGCCGCGATCGGCGCCGAAGCGGTCTCCGACCTCGAAGCCGCCACCAGCCGGGCCGACGTGATCTGCACGCTCACCACCTCGGCCGAGCCGGTGATCCTCGGCGCCTGGCTGCGCCCCGGCACCCATGTCAATCTGGTCGGGTCGAGCGGGCCCGGGCCGGTCGAGGCCGACAATGTGCTCGTCGCGATGAGCCGCTACATCGCCGACAGCCGCGCCTCCGCGCTCGATGCCGCCGCCGAGTTCCTGGTGGCGAAGGCGGCCGGTATGGTCGCCGACGACCATATCGTCGCGGAGATCGGCGAGGTGCTGCTCGGCCGCGTGCCCGGTCGCCGGAACGATACCGAGATCACCCTCTACAAGTCGCTGGGCCATGCCGTGCAGGACCTGGCCGTCGCTGCCCATCTCTATCGGAGCTCGCTCGCCTGATGTCGCCCATGCTTCTGCGTACCGCCCTGCTTGCCTCCACCCTGTTCACCGCCACGCCGGCGCTCGCCCAGCATGAGCGGCTGAGCGTGATCGCCAATGGCGAGAAGGTCGGCTTTGTCGATGCGGACCAGCAGGGCAGCAACGTCACGATCAAATATGACGTGAAGAACAATGGCCGCGGCCCGACCATGGCGGAGACGATCGCGCTGGGTGCCGACGGCCTGCCGGTGCGCTGGGCGCTCGACGGCAAGTCGACCTTTGGCGGCGATGTGCATGAGAGCTTCACCCGCGAGGGCAGCACCGCGCGCTGGACGGACTCGATGGGTGAGCGCACCGCCCCCGTCTCCGGCGCCGGGCTCTATATCGGGCAGAATGCCAGCCCCTGGGCGCTGGGCCTTTATGCCCGTGCGCTGCTCAAGCGCGCCGACGGGACGCTGGCCGCGATGCCCGGCGGGCAGTTGCGCATCGAGAAGCTGGGACCGGCCAGGATCGGCACCGCGACCTATCAGGCCTATGCGATCAGCGGCATCGACCTGTCGCCCGAGATGATCCTGCTCGACGGCCAGCAGCGGCTGTTCGCAGTGCTCGATACTGGCGGCGCAGTGGTGCGCGAGGGCCATGAGGCGGAAGTGCCGGCGCTGGCCAGGCTGGCGACCGAGCTGACCGCCAAGCGCTATGCCGCGCTCCAGCAGCGCTTCGCCCACAAGATCGACGCGCCGGTGCGCATCCGCAACGTCCGCGTCTTCGATCCGGCCTCGGGCAAGCTCGGCGATCCGGTCTCGGTGCTGTTCGCCGAGGGGCGGATCACCGGCATCCAGCCGCTCGGCGCCCCCGCCTCGCCCGGCGAGGCCACGATCGAGGGCAATGGCGGCACGCTGCTGCCCGGCCTGCACGACATGCATGCGCATATCGGGCTGGAATCGGCGATGCTCTATATCGCCGCCGGCGTCACGTCGGTGCGCGACATGGGCAATGACAATGTCTTCCTGCCCCAGCTGATCCGCCAGATCGATGCGGGCGAAGTCGCCGGTCCACGGATCGTGCCCAATGGTTTCCTCGAAGGCCGCAGCCCCTATTCGGCGCGACTGGGCATCGTCGCCGACAGCGAGAGCGCGGCGATCGACGCGGTGCGCTGGTATGCCGCGCGCGGATACTGGCAGGTGAAGATCTACAACAGCATGAACCCGGTCTGGGTGCCCGCCATCGCGCAGGAAGCGCACCGGCTGGGCATGGGCGTGACCGGGCACATCCCCGCCTTCACCAATGCCGATGCGATGATCGCGGCGGGCTATAACGAAGTCACCCATATCAACCAGCTGATGCTCGGCTGGGTGCTCGATCCCAAGGAGGACACCCGCACCCCGCTGCGCCTGACCGCGATGCGGCGCACCGCCGGGCTCGACCTGACCTCGGCCAGGGTGACCAGGACCGTGGACGCGATGGTCGCCGGCCATATCGCGCATGATCCGACGGCGGTTACGCTCGAGCTGCTGATGCGCAGCCGCAACGGCACGCCGAGCCCGTCGGTCGCAAGCTATATCGATCATCTGCCGATCGGCCTGCAGCGCCGCCGCCGCCAGGCGATCGCGCCGATCGCCGGGCCGGAGGACGCCGCCGCCTATGACGGCGCGATGGTCAAGGTGAAGCAGCTGCTCAAGCTGCTCCACGACCGCGGCATCACGCTGCTGCCCGGCACCGACGATCAGACCGGGCTTTCGGTGCACCGCGAGCTGGAGATCTATGGCGAGGCGGGCATCCCGATCCCCGAGGTGCTGCGCCTCGGCACGCTGACGCCCGAAGTCTATATGGGCCGCGACCAGGAGCTGGGTTCGATCGCCCGCGACAAGCGCGCCGACTTCCTGCTGCTCCCCGGCGATCCGACCAAGGACCTGCGCGAGCTGCACCGCATCGCAATGGTGGTGAAGGGCGGGACGATCTACTTCCCGTCGGAAATCTACCCGGCCTTCGGCGTGAAGCCGTTCGCGGAGGCGCCGAAGATCACCCGGCCGGCAATGGCACCCAAGGCAGCGGGCAGCGGCCCGTCGCATGACGCGGCGGACGAGTTCCTGTTCTGACCGGAGCGGCTTGACGCCCCGGGCGCGGGATGATCGAACGACCGGCGTGAGTATCGATTCCCCCGAACCCGAAGCGCCCGTCGACCAGAAGACCGAGGAGCGCGCGGCCGAGGCCGCCGCGATCCGCCGCCGCTGGATCACCCTGGGCGAAGTGCTGGCGGTAGTCGCCGTCCTCATCTCCGCGCTGACCCTGTGGAACAACTGGAGCGAGCGCAGCGACACCAAGGCTGCGGAAAGCGCGAGCGCCGAGCGCGCCTCGGTCCGCGCCGGCACGCTGGTGCTGGTCGCCGCCGATTCCGGGGAGCGCGTGCTGGCGCTCAAGCCCGCCTCGGCCGACCAGACCGTGCAAAGCCAGAAGATCGCCTTCCCCTCGCCGCTGGGCATCGCCGCGGTCGAGACCACCGGCGAGCCGCGGATCGACGTGAAATGGTTCGACGAGGCACTGAAAAAGGCGCGCAACGCAGCCAAGCTGCCCGACAACAGCCGGGGCGACGAGCGCCTGCCGGTGCTGGTCACCACCCAGTTCCTGGTGAATGGCGAGCCGCATTCGGACAGCGCGCTCTACGATGTCGGCTACACGATCTCGGGCAAGCTGCTTGGCGGCCACAGCGTCACGCTGCGCGGCATTTCCTTCATCGCCGCCGCGAAGGGCAAGAACGCAGCGGCGAAGCTGGACGAACGCTGGAAGGCGAGCTTCCCGGCGAAGTAGCTCAGGGCTTTGCCGCGACGACCTGCGCGACGAAGGCGTGCAGGTCCGCGCTCAGCGCTGCCAGTCCGGCTTCGTCCTCGAACACCGAATGGCCCGCCGCATAGTGGTGCGCCGCCACACGGTCCATCGCCACGCCCGCCTGCTCCAGCGCGAACTGCCCGGCATAGACCGGGGTGGTGATGTCGTAATAGCCGCCGCCGGTGAAGCCGCGCAGGCTCGGCTTGGCGTCCATCGCTGCCTTCAGATATTGGGCGAAGGACATCGAGCGGTAGCTGCCGCCATATTCCTTGTCCCAGTTCCACTTGAAGTTGATGCCCAGGTTGAGGCTGCGATAGGGGCTGGGCAGCGCATAGCCGAGCTCGCTCTTCAGATAGGTCTCGATCAGCTGGGCCGAGCTGGCGCCGAGCGTCATCGAGGGATCGTCGAACGGCGGGCGGAGCTTGGACTCCGCGATCGCCCGGGTGGCGCGGCCGTCGAGCTGGCCGGTGCGCAGGCCCTTGGCGGCGAGCAGATTGAGCATGAAGTCGTAATTGTCGAGGCGGAGGTTCTTCTCCTCGAGCAGCGGCACCGGCAGGCCGGTCAGCGCCGACATGCGCTCGGCGACCTTGCGCTTCTCTGCGGCCGAAAGCGTCGAACCCTTGAGCAGGGCAAGCGCATAATCCTTCTGCGCGAAGTCGAGCGCCTCGGCATAGACTTGGTCGACCGTCCGGCCGGCGCGGTCGATCGCCTGGTGGTACCAGGCCACCGAGGCCAGGGTCGGCAGCTTGACCATATCCGAGATCACCGGCCCGTCGCTGTCGCCGATCGCCAGCGACAGCAGCGCGACACCGTCCGGCAGCGCCTTCTTCGCCTTGCTGGTCTCGTTGAGCACCGCAAGCGCGCGCGAGGTTCCATAGCTTTCGCCGATCAGCACCACTGGCGAACCGGTGCGCCCGTTCGCCGCCAGCCAGCGCTCGATCATCAGCGCCACCCCGCGCGCATCGCCGCCGACACCCCAATAGCTGGAGGCATCCTTGTCCTTGAGCGGCATGCTCGCGCCCGTCCCCACCGGATCGATGAACACGAGGTCGGCGGTGTCGAGCAGGCTGAAGCGATTGTCCTCGAGATGCGCGGCATCGCCCTTGCCGACGATCCGGCGCGGGCCGAGCGCCTGCATGTGGAGCGGCGAGGACGACGCGCCCGGGCCGCCGTTGAACACGAACAGCACCGGCCGCTTCGTGGCATCGCCCTTCACATCGGCGAGATAGCCATAGCTCACCGCCACTGCGACCGGCGCGCCATCCGCGCCCGGCATCGGCAGTTCGGTGACCACGGCGCGATAGGCGAGCTTCCTGCCGCCGATCATCGCGACATGCTGCGTCGTCACCACCCGGTCGCTGGCGGCATCGCGCGGGACCATCGGCTCCATCGCGCGCATGAACGCCGGCGGCATCGGCGCATTGCCGTCCTGCGCATGAACGGCAACGGGGCTGACGGCAGCGAGCAGCAGGGCGACAGACAAAGCACGGCGCATCAGGGGGCCTTTCAGGAAATGCGGGGAAGCGCGGCGAGCAGCCGCTCGATATCGTCCAGGTCGTTGAACACCGACGGACAGACGCGGAAACGGTTGCGCGACAGGGTGATCTGCACCTTCGCCGCCTTCAGCGGATCGGAGAGCCTGGTGTAGGCGCCCTCCAGCGCGCAGGTGAGCAACGGCGTGCGGCTGCCGGCCGGGGTGACGATCGTGTAGCCGCGCTCGGCGAGGCCCTTGCGCAGCCGCGCCATCAGCGGCTGGCGATGCGCGGCGATACGATCGACGCCGAGCCTGAGGATATAGTCGAGCGACCAGTCGAGCTGCGCGACCACGGTGTGCGAATGGGTGCCGCCGGCGAACAGCCCCTCCATGTCCGGACGGGGCGCGACATCGGCGATCGTCTCGCCCGGCGGATCGAAGGGATAGACGTGCGGCGCGAACTTCGCGAGCTGGTAATAGCCATAGCGGGTGCGCTTGAGCCGGTCATGGAGATCGGCGCGGGCATAGAGGAAGCCCAGCCCGAAATCGCCCATCAGCCATTTGTAGCTGGCGGTCGCTGCGAAATCGACATTGGTGGCACGCACGTCGATCGGGATCGTGCCGGCAGCGTGGATGATGTCGGCATAGACCAGCGCGCCGCGGGCATGGGCGATCTCGCACACGCGCTTCAGGTCATGCTCGAAGCCGTTATAGGTCGACACCAGCGACAGCGCGACCAGCCGCGTGCCCGGCGTGATCGCCTTTTCCATCGCCTCGACCGAGATGCGATTGTCGATCGGCTTCACCCAGGCGACATCGACACCCTGCTTCGCCAGCTCCTGATAGAGATAGAAGGAGCCGAAGAAATGCAGCGTATCGGTGACGATCCGCCCGCCGGCGCGCGGGAAATCGAGCGCGTCGATGACGAGCTGCTCGCCCGCCGTGGTGCTCTGGACGAAGGCGATCTCCTCGGGCGTGGCGTTGATGAGTTTGGCGAAGCTGGTCTTGACCCGGGTCTCGACCGCGTCGGTGGGATAATGGCCATCGGTGGTGGCGCGCTGATCGAGATAGGCGCGCACTGCGTCACGGGCACCGAGCGCGATCGGGTGCATCGTGCCCGAATCCAGATAGGGCCCGGGCATCGGCGCGAAGCTCGCCTTGTCGGGCAGCGGCGTGGAGGCCACCGCAGCGGAAGCCGCCTGCACGGCCAGCGGCGCGGCGCCCGCCCCCGCCAGGATTTCGCGCCGTGTGACGCCCGATCGCATGCCCCGCCCCTTCCTTGTCGAATTGCCGATCAGCTTAGCGCCGGTTGCGCGAATAGTTTTTGCCGATTTTCGTGCGGGGTTGCTCTGTACCCGCGCCTTGGCCTTTCCAAGCCATCCCCGGCTTGCGCATAAAAATTCCCCGCGAGCCCGGATAGGAATATCGCAAAGGGAGTAAGCCGATGAAGGTTCGAGCACTGACTTGCGCGATGCTGCTGGCCGGCGGAGCGCTGATGCCGATCGCCGCAAGCGCAAAGACCTGCACCGGCGACGCGGTGGAGACGCAGCACAGCGCCCGGATCGGCGGCAAGCCGCTGCGCTACATCGCCTGCGCCGGCACGCTGCCGGTACGCAACCTGCGCGGCGAAGTGCGCGGGCGGATCTTCTACACCGCCTATCTCGTCCCCGGCGGCGAGGCGCGCCCGCTCACCTTTGTCTGGAATGGCGGCCCCGGCGCGGATTCGCGCACGCTCCAGTTCCACGCGGTCGGCCCGCGCATCCTCAAGCAAGGTAAGCTGGTCGACAATGAAGCGAGCCCGCTCGGGGTGAGCGATCTCGTCTTCGTCGATCCGGTCGGCACCGGGTTCAGCAAGGCGGGCGATCCCGCCCATGCGGCGGACTTTTACGGCACCAATGCCGATATCGCTTCGGTCGCCGGCTTCGTCACCGATTTCCGTGCCGCTTATCGCCGCACCGGCTCGGCGCTTTACCTCGCCGGCGAGAGCTTCGGCACCTGGCGCGCTGCCGGGGTGGCGGAACGGCTGATCGACGAGAAGGTGCCGGTGGCCGGGATCGCGCTGATCTCAGGCGGCATCCCGCTGGACGACCTGCCCGATCGCAATCGGCTGCGCGCGCTGTCGCTGGTCAACCGCACCGCCACCGCGCATGCGCTGGGCAAGCTTGCGCCCGAGCTCCAGGCTGACCAGCCGCGCGCGCTGGCCGAAGCCAGGCGCTGGGCCGAGCAGGTCTATGCCCCCGCCCTCGCCGCGCCCGACGCGCTCTCCGCCGACGACCGTGCAAAGGTGATCGCCGCGCTCGCCCGCTTCCAGGGGCTCGATCCCGCGACGATCGACGCCAAGACGCTTTGGGTATCGCCCCGCGCATTCCGCACCGGGCTGATCGCCGGCGATACGCTGGGCCTGTTCGACATGCGCAAGACCGGGGCGCCCGAGGATGAGAGCGCCGATGGCCGGACCGTGCTCGACTATTATCGCACCGCGCTGAACTATCGCACCGGCAGCTATGCCGGGATCGATGCGCCGGAGAGCGATGCCGGCAACCAGTGGCAATATGACCAGGCGCCGATCACCCCGGATTCGCTCGCCCGCGCCCGCGCCGGCGAAGGGCCGCCCAGCCCTTCCCAGCCCTGGACGCTGCACGCGATGCAGAAGGCGCCGCGCCTGCGCGCCTGGGTGGCGACCGGCCTGTATGACTCGCTGAACAGCTGCGCCGGCAACGAAGCAGTGGCGTCCGGGCTGCCCAAGACCGTCTCCGCGCGCTTCACCCTGCGCTGCTATGCCGGCGGGCACATGATGTATGAGGATTCGCGCGAGACGCTGCGTTTCGGCAAGGATCTCGCCGCCTTCCTGCGGCCCTGAGCATAAATCTTGCAGATGCAGCCCCGCACATTGCGAATTTGTTTCATATTTTCCGCTTCCGGGCGCGGCTTCGGCAAAAAATTCCGCGCCGCCCGCCTATTCTGATGCCGATCCGGGAAAGAGCCGCACAGGCCACCGGAACGCATTTCAGGGAGCAAGGGGTAGCATGACAAACACACATACCCGCATCGCGCGCCGGCTGATGGCATCGACGGCGCTGTTCACTGCCATGGCCGCGATGCCGGCACTGGCACAGCAGACAGCACCGCAGGACACCAGCGCCAGCGAGGCCGGCGAGCCGATCATCGTCACCGGTTCGCGCATCCGCCGCCCGGAATCGGACAACGCCGCGCCGGTGACGGTCATCGGCCAGCAGGCGGTGATCGACCGCGGCTATACCAGTGCGGCCGATGCGCTGAACGACCTGCCCTCCAACGTGCCGGTGCTGAACCAGGCCGACGGATCGGGCGAGACCAGCGGATCGGGCATCCAGGCACCGAACCTGTTCGGCCTGGGTGCCGGCCGCACGCTCACCCTGGTCAATGGCCGCCGCATGGTCACCAGCAGCTCGGGCATCGGCGATCCCGGCGGCGTGGGTGACGCGCAGGTCGATTCCAACATCATCCCGCTCGGCCTGCTCGAGCGCGTCGAAGTCTATCAGGGCGGCGGCGCCGCCGTGTACGGATCGGACGCGATCGCGGGCGTGGTCAACTATATCCTCAAGAGCGATTTCACCGGGCTGGTGCTCGACGGGCAGACCGGCATCTCGGATCGCGGCGACTATGCCACCTACAGCCTGCGCGGCACCGCCGGCACCAACTTCGCCGGCGGCCGCGGCAATGTCGCGATCGATGTGGGCTGGTCCAAGTCGCCGATCCTGCGCTTCTCGGATCGCCCGCTCTCCAATCTCGGCCGGCTGACCGTGAGCAATTCGGCCGATACCGGGCCGAGCGACGGCATCCCTTCGGTGAAGGAAATCTTCAACGCGTCGTTCTGGCCGTTCAACGGCAATGGCGTGATCTTCACCCGCCCGGCGCCGCCGCCCAACTTCCTGGCGCGCAACGCCAGCGGCAGCGCGCTGCAGTTCGACACCGCCGGCAATGTCGTCGCCTATAACACCGGCACCATCCAGGGCATTCCCTTCGCCTCGGGCGGCGACGGCTTCGCCTATCAGGAGCTGGCCGGCCTGCGCACCGGCGTGGAGCGCTACACCGCCAACCTGATCGGCCATTACGACCTGACCGACCGGATGAAGATCTCGACCGAGCTGCTGTTCGCACGCACCACCGGCAGCGAGATCCCGCAGGGCAACAGCCGCACCACGCTGAACGCCGGCACCTATGCCGGGCCGATCGCCTTCACGATCAACAACGGCTTCCTGACTGCCCAGGCCAAGGCGGCGCTGAGCGCGATCTCGCCGACCTTCGCCGCCGGCGCGCCGATGTACCTGTCGAAGTATTTCTACGACCTGGTGCCGGACGCGACGCGCACCACCACCACCGACACCTACCGCGCGCTCGTCACGCTCGACGGCGACTTCGATATCGGTGCGCGCAACTTCTACTGGTCGGTCTCGGGCAGCTATGGCCGGGTCGAGGGCAAGCAGCGCAGCTGGGAAGGGGTCAACAGCCGCTACAACAACGCGATCAACGCGGTGCTGAGCGGCGGCAAGGTGGTCTGCGCGATCAACGCCGATGCCAGCACCACCAATGACGATGCGAGCTGCGCCCCGATCAATCCGTTCGGCCGCGGCAATGTGAGCCAGGCCGCGCGCGACTATGTGAGCACCCGCGCGGGCATGGACTGGACCAACGAGCAGGTCGACCTGCTCGCGACGCTGGGCGGCTCGCTGTTCAGCCTGCCGATGGGCGATGTCGCGTTCAGCACCGCCTATGAGCATCGCGACGAGAAGGCGCGCTTCTCGCCGCTCGCCGCCAACCTGCAAGGGACCTTCGGCGACGGATCGACCCAGGTCGCCCAGTCCGGCGGCTACAATACCGACGAGCTTTCGGCCGAGCTTTCGATCCCGCTGGTCGGCAAGGGCTTCACCCTGCCGCTGGTCAAGGCGCTCGAGCTGAAGGGGGCGTTCCGCTATGTCGACAACTCGCTCGCCGGCAGCGAGAATGTGTGGGACGTCGGGCTGCGCTGGGAAGTGACCAGCGGGCTGACCCTGCGTGGTTCGCGCAGCCGCAACTTCCGCGCGCCGACGCTGACCCAGCTGCTCGCGCCGACCTCGAGCGGGCTCGGCTCGGTGGGCTTCGATCCGTGCGATGCCGACCGGATCAACAGCGGGCCCAATCCCGCGAACCGCCGGGCCAACTGCCTGGCGCTGTTCGCGGCGAACCCCGGCTATGGCGTCGATCCCGACGGCACCGGCGCGGGGCTGAGTGCCGCCCAGCGGCTCGCCCGCTTCCAGGATCCGGCCGAGAATTTCAGCATCGCGACGATCACCAGCGGCGGCAACACCGGCCTGCGCAACGAGATCTCCGACACGCTGACCTATGGCTTCGTGTTCCAGCCGCGCTTCGTGCCCGGGCTGACGATCAGCGCCGACCGCGTCCAGATCGACCTGAAGGACGGCCTGTCGCCCTTCACGACCGAGGACTTCATGGCGGCCTGCTATGACGAGGCGACCCCGGGCGCGGCGGTGTGCAGTGCCTTCTCGCGCATCGCCAATCCGAGCGCGACCGCGATCGGCGGATCGGTGCTGACCGGCACCACCACCACCTTCAACGCCGGCGTTATCAAGTATCGCGGCGAGACCTACATGATCGACTATCGCTTCGCGCTGGCCGATGTGTTCGGCGGCGGCGATATCGGCAAGCTCGGGCTGCGCGCGGTGGCGACGCACAATGCGCTGCTCACCCGCTCGGTGACCGGCACCACTTTCACGCGGACCGACGACACCTATCTCAGCCCGAAATGGGTGGGCCAGTTCAACATGGTCTACGACAAGGGTCCGTTCCGCCTGACCTATCAGCTCGATTATCGCGGCCGCACCCGCTCGGCGGCGAACGCCACGATCGAGACGACGCCGACGCCGATGCTGGATGCCAATGTGGTCCACAGCATCTCGACGCAGTATGATCTCGGCACCTTCGCGCTGCGTGCGGGCGTCGACAACTTCACCGACAAGGCACCGTCCTACCCGCAGATCGCCTATGGCGACATCCTCGGGCGGCGCTTCTTCGTCGGCGCGACCATCAAGCTCAAGTGACCCTCAAGCCGCCCGGCTCCGTGCCGGGCGGCACCCACAGGCTTGACCCCAGGCACGGACGGAAAACGAACCAGAACATGAACCGGCCGGAATTTACCGACCTCTCCCCCGCGGCCTTTGGCGAAGCGGATATCCCTGGCGCCGGGGCGCCGGTTGGGGAATCCTATTCGCATTGGGTGCGCCGGGTTATCCGCGCCGTCCGTTCGGAGCGCAATTTGCTGGTGAGCCTGTTCGACAGTTCCGTGCCGGAACCCTTCGACCTGCTGCGCCAGATCATCCTCGAAGGATTCTCGGAACCGATCACCTCGCGCTACACCAGCGCCTTCGCCAGCGGGAATCCCTATGTCGTCGAGCAGCTTGCGCGGCGTTACGCGGTGCCGGCGGAGCAGGTGCTGTGCACCACCGGCGCGACCGGCGCGCTGTCGCTGATCTACCGGGCGATGCTGGCACCGGGCGACCGGGTGCTGGTGGAGAATCCCGGCTTCGACCTGTTCCACAAGATCGCCGAGACCCATGGCTTCGGCGTCGACCGCTTCGAGCGGCGGGGCGACCGGTTCACGATCGACCCCGACGAGCTCGCCGCGCGGATCGGCCCGCGGACCAGGCTGATCGTGCTGTCCGACCTGCACAACCCCTCCGGCATGGCGCTGGACCGCGAGACGCTGATCGCGATCGGCAATATCGCCGAGGCGCGCGGGATCAGCGTGATCGTCGACGAGGTCTATGGCGACTATGTCGACGCGGCGCTGCGCCCGCTGCCCGCCGCCAGCCTGTCGCCTGCGCTGATCAGCGTGAGCAGCCTCACCAAGTCGCACGGGCTCAGCACCTTGCGCTGCGGCTGGATCGTCGGCGAGGCCGGCCGGATGGCGCGGATCCGCGCGCTGGCCGAGGAGATCGACTTCGGCGTCTCCAACCTGGCGCATGCCTTCGCCGCGCTGGTGCTCGAGCAGCCCAAGATGTTCGACGGCTATCGCAGCCGGATCATGTCGCGCGCGCGGCCGATCATCGAATCCTATCATCGCCACTGGCTGGAAGAGGGGCTGTTCGAAGGCGCCCTGCCCGATTTCGGCTGCATCGCCTTTCCGCGGCTGGTGGGGATCACGGACACGGTCGCCTTCTCCGAATGGCTGGCGGAGCGCTGCGGCGTGATCGTCGCGCCCGGCGAGTATTTCGGCGCGCCGGGGCATATCCGGATCGGCTTCGCCCGCGCACCGGCGGAAGTGGATTACGGCCTGCAGGCCTTGACCGAGGGCCTGATCCGCTATCGGGAACAACAGGAAGGATGAGCATGCCGGGGAATATCGGGCGCCTGTTGGGCGGCACCGCGCTTATCGCCGCCGCCGCCCTGTTCGCCAGCCCGTCCGCCGCGCAGGTGCAGGCCCGCAGCGAGCAGGCCGTCAAGGTCGCCGGCAAGACGGTGAAGGTGCAGGCCGAAGTCGGGCTGGTGCCCGTCGCCAGCAAGCCGGGCAAGCAGGACGCGACCGCCGGCTATATCTCCTATACCGGCCCGGCCCGCGCCGATCGCCCGGTGCTCTTCATCTTCAACGGCGGCCCGGGCGCCGCTTCGGCCTATCTCAACATGGGCGCGCTCGGCCCGATGCGCGCGCAGGTGCCGCAGGATCCCGCCGCGCCGCTGCCCGCCGAGGCCAGCGTCTCGGCCAACCCGGCGACGCTGCTCGACCTCGCCGATCTCGTCTTCCTCGATCCGCCGGGCACCGGCTTCTCCAGCTTCGCCGAGGATGCCGATCGCGGCACCTACCAGTCGGTGAAGGGCGATGCCGATGCGGTGGCGCAGCTCGCCCAGGCCTGGCTGGCCGCGCATGGCCGCAGCGGCGCGCCGCTCTACATCCTGGGCGAGAGCTATGGCACGATCCGCGCCGCCGCGATGGTCGAGGCGCTGCGCCTGCGCGCGCCCGATCTGCAGGTGCGCGGCGTGCTGCTGCTCGGCCAGGCGCTCAACATGATCGAGACGTCGCAGCGGCCGGACAATGTCATCACCTATCCGATCTCGCTGCCCACGCTCGCCGCCATCGCCTGCTACCACCACAAGCGCCCCGCCGCCTGCGATCCCGCCGCGAGCGCCGCCGAGGCGACGGCGTTCGGCCCTGTCTATCTCAACGCACTGTTCCGCGGCGCGGCGCTCGATACCGCCACCCGCGCGGAGATCGCGGCGAAGCTGGAAGACCTGACCGGCATCCCGCGCACCTACTATCTGGCGCACGACCTGCGCATCTCGAAGGAGCAGTTCCGCACCGAGCTGCTGCGCGCCGAGGGCAAGGTGCTCGGCCGCTACGACGCGCGCTACACAGCACCCCGCCCCGCCAATGCCGGCGAGATCGTCGGGCCCGACGCCTTCTCGGCCGTCTCCGACCTGTACGGCAAGGCGGTGCTGGGCGAGCTCAAGCGGATCGGGGTTGCCGATCCTTCGCCCTACAAGGTGATCGCCCGCTTCCCCGGCGACTGGGCGTACGGCGCCGGCGATTCCCCGTTCAACGACTGGCCATTCATGGCGCAGCTCGAGAAGAACATGGCCGCCAATCCGAAGATGCGGCTGTTCGTCGGCACCGGGCTGTTCGACCTGACCACCACCGTGGGTGCGGCCGATTATCTGTTCGCCCAGTCCGCGCTCCCCGCCGAGCGCTACAGGAACGCGCGCTATCCCGCCGGGCATGTCGCCTATTCGGACGATGCGAGCTGGCAGAAGCTGGTTGCCGATATCCGCGCCTTCCTGATCACGGGCGCCGCCCAGTGAGCGAGGGCGCGGGCGACGCGAAGCTGGCCAAGGGCATCGATCTTGGCGGCGTGATCGCCATGGGGCTCGGCACCGCCGTGGGCGTGTCGATCTTCTCGGCGATCGCCCCGGCCGCCGCGATCGCGGGCCCGGCGATGCTGCTCTCGGCGCTGATCGCCGCGCTGCCGATGTACCTGATCGCGGTGAGCTACGCCTTTCTCGGCTCGGCGCTGCCGGTGTCGGGCGCGTCCTTCGCCTGGCCGGCGCGCTTCCTGAGCCCGAACTGGGGCTTCTTCATCGCCTGGGCGCGGATCATCGCGAACATGGGCGCGATGGTGGTGCTGTCGCTGGTGCTGGTGCGCTATGCCTCGATGCTGGTCCCGCTGCCGGTGAAGCCGACCATGTTCCTGGCGCTACTGCTGGCGCTGCTGCTCAACCTGTTCGGCGTCCATATCGCGACCCGCGCGCAGAAGATCCTGCTGACCGGCATGCTGATCCTGTTCGCGATCTTCGTAGCCTGGGGCGGCGCGACTTCGGTGAACCCCGACCATTTCGAGCCGATGTTCCCTGAGGGCTGGCACGGCATGATCGCCGCCACCCCGCTGCTGATGGGGCTGTTCTTCGGCATCGAGGCCGCGACCGAGGCCGGCGCCGAAGTCGCCAACAGCCGGCGCACGATCCCGCTGGGCATCGCACTGTCGATCGGCTCGGCCACCCTGCTCTATCTCGCGGTCGGCTTCGTCGCATTGGGCGTGCTCGGCGCGCCGGCATTGGGGGCGAGCCAGGCGCCGATCCTCGATGCCGCCAAACAGTTCATGGGACCGGTGGCGACGCCGCTGATCGTGCTCGCCGCGGTGCTGTCGATCGGCAAGTCGCTCAACGCGATGTTCGCGATGTTCAGCCGCAGCCTCTATGCGATGGGCACCGCCGGCATGCTCCCGGCTGCCTTTGCCCGCGTCCATCCGCGCTGGCATACGCCGCATGTCGCGCTGATCGCCGTCTTCGCGATCGGCTGTGTCGGCCTGTTCCTGCCGATGGAGCTGACCTTCCTGTTCCTGGCGGTGAACATCCCCAACCTGCTCAAATATGCGAGCATCTGCCTGTCCGCCGCGCGCGTGACCGAGCGGCATCCCGAGCTGTACGCTGCCGCCGCGTTCAAGCTCGCGCCGGGCCCGATGCGGCTGGTTTCCTATGCGGGCACGGTCTGCGCGCTGGCGCTGATCCTGGTCGGCTTCGAAGCGGACTGGCGGCCCTATGCGCTGCTCGGCGGCTGGCTGGTAGTGGGCGTGGTGTTCCGTCTCGTCATGACGCGCGGGCGGCGCCCAGCCGCCCACCAGGACGTAGCCCCATAAGGCGGACCGGTCGCCAGCGCTTCAATTGCGGACCCCATCGATTGAAGTAAGAAGGCTTCCACATAGCCAATGGGGTAGGATGATGTGGCCTTTCCGAAAGCAATCCGCGCCGAAAATCTCCTGGTTCAGCGGAGAGAGCGCCGAGATGAACGAGGCAATCGCTGAGGCCCAGGCCACATTTCCGCACTTCGCAGATGTACTCGCCGGAAATGGTGACCATCCGTCCCCGCCCGATCTGGCACTTGTGAAATATGGCTTCAGGGCAACCCGGCCGGGTGCCGTGGTGGAGCATGTCTTTGTCGGCGACGTCGTCGCGCGGGACGGGGATCTTTGGGGCGTGGTCAACGCAGATCCCGCATATACGAGCGAAGTTGCCGAAGGCGACCTCATCAAGATCGACAGGGACAGAGTTTCGGACTGGCTCTACGTCATCGATCAAAAGGGAACGGGCGGTTTCACGTTCAAGCTGATGTGGAAGAACTTCTCGCCGGCGGAGCGGGATGCCTACAGGGATCAGGCTCCCTTCGTCTGGTTGGTGAACCAGTTTTCCTGATCCATCGCCTGCCTCCCGCCGTCGCCCCGGCCTTGTGCCCCCTCCGCTGCGCCTGCCTGAACAGCGCACACAAAAACGCCGCCCGATGCGGAGCATGGGCGGCGAGGAAGGGATGCCAGACTTGGAGACACCGGCACCGCAAAGGGACTTGGGAAGGGTGGGCGCAGCGAGAACGCCGCCGCGCCCGGGGCACACTTACATGCGGAAAGACGCGCTCAGCGAGTAGACGCGACCATTCTTGTAGACCGAAGTCGGGAACTTCGGATCCGAGCTGTACTGGTAGTAGGTCTCGTCGAGCAGGTTCGACGCCGAGGCGCTGACCTGCAGCTTGTCGGTCAGGTTATACGAGATCGACGCGTCGAGCTGGCTGTAGCCGTCGGTGTAATCCTGCGACTGCTGGCGGCCGAAGCGGTAGAAATACTTCGAGCGACGGTTGAAGCTGACGCGCGCCTGGAACGGGCCCTTTTCGAAATAGGGCACGAGCGTGAAGGTGTCGCGCGACAGGAACGGCAGGCCGGTGGGCGAGCCGGTATCGGCGTCGGTGAAGGTGTAGTTGGACTGGATGCCGAAGCCCCAGAACAAATTGGCGTTCGCGGTGAGCGAGAAGCCGGTGACCTTCGCCTTGCCGCCATTGACCGGACGCGAGATCGAGTATTCCAGCGTGCGGCCGGTCACCGTGTTGGTGAGGCTGACGCCGTCCTGCACCGCGTTGCCGATATAGTTCGACACGTCGCGGTAGAAGACTTCACCCGAGATGTAGCTCGCCGGAGCGAAATACCATTCGGCGGAGAGACCGAAATTGGTCGCCGCATAGGGCTTCAGGTCCGGATTGCCGCCGCTGCCCGAGCGGGTGGTGTCGTCGAGCGAGAGCGAACCGGCGAGATCCGAGTAGCGCGCACGCGCCATCACCTTCGCCGCCGAGGCACGCAGCACCACATTCTCGCCCGCCTGGAAAATCAGGTTCGCGGCCGGGAGGAAGCGGTTGTCGTCGGTGTTCACCTGGGTCGGTGCGAAGACGCCGCCGCTCTGCACGTAGAATTGCGACTGGTCGCGGGTGAAGACGTAGCGACCGCCGACATTGCCGCGGAACCGGCCGGCCTCGAAATTGGCCTGCAGATAGCCCGAGACGATCGTTTCCTTGACGTGGAAATACTGATCCTTCGAGAGGCCGCGGCTCACGCTGATATTGCCGTACTTCTCCAGCGTCGCGCGGATCGCATCGGCATCGAGCGTGGCATAGGGCGTGCCGTTGCCGCTCACACCCAGGCCATCATACAGGTTGCTGTCGAGGACATAGGGGTTGAGATCGGCGAGCGTGAAGTTCTGGTTGGTGAACGTCGCGCCGCCAACGGTGGTGTTGCTGTTGGTGTGGCTGGCGAAGCGCGCACCGAACAGGATCTCGGTGATCGGGCCGAGATTGACCTTGCGGCTGACGTCCGCCTGGCCGAACAGCTCGTTGTCGCGGGTCTTTTCGGCATAGGTGATGCCGCCGATCTGGCGCCCGAAGAACGGGTTGCCGCCATTGGCTGCGCGCACCGCCGCCTCGGTCTGGTTCTCGCCGCCGAGCGCCGTGTAGTTGCTCAGCCAGCGCGAGGCGTCGCTCGCCGGATACTGCCAGTTGACATAGGTGCTCTGGCCGTTGGTGCCCGAGGTGAAGCCCTGCTTGGTGCGGAAATCGAGGAGATATTCCGGATCCTTGCCGCCCGAGGCGCGGGTGCCGCCGAAGTTGCCGGTGACGACCCAGTCGCCCGGCTTCCAGTCGAACATCAAGGTGAGCGAGTCATTCTTGACGCGCGTGCGACGGAAGTTGGTGTCGAGCTGGCCGGTGGCGCCATTGCCGCTGGTGATGCCCGCGAAGGTCGCCGAGGTGACCATGCCGTCGGCATAGGTCGCGCTCTGGAGGAGCGAGCCCTCATAGCCATAGGTATATTCGGAGTTCGACAGATTGTCGTAGTTGCCGCGGATCACCAGCGCGGTGCCGGTGAGCGTCAGATTGTCGGCCGGGCGAACCTGGATCGCGCCCGAGAAGCCGATGCGCTCGCGCTCCTGCTTGAAGAACTCGCGGGCGAGGAACGAGGCGACGCGCGCCTTGCTGAACTCGGCGATCATCGCGGCGTTGGGCAGCTGGCCGTTCAGCGTCGGGCCGCTGGCGACGCGACCATTCGCACCATAGATGATGTTGCCGTTGGCATCCTTCGGATAGCGATCGAGCAGCGCATCACCGGTACGATACCAATAGACCGCCGAGCCGGCGCGGCTGAGCTGTTCCTTGTCGTAGTTGACTGCGCCGAGGAAGCCGATCGTCTCGTCTTCATTGTGCCAGCTGTACAGCGCCGAGCCGCGGAAGCTGCCGCGCTTGGCGCGGCTGTTATACTCGCCGCCGCCGGTGAGCGCGACGGTGTTGGGCTTCAGGTCGAGCGGCTTGCGGGTGACGATGTCGACGCTCGCGCCGATCGCGCCTTCCTGGAGGCGTGCCTCGGGGGTCTTGTAGACCACTGCCTGGCTGATGATCGTCGGCGAGAGCAGCGAATAGTTGAACGAACGGCTCGAGCGATCCGAGGGGTTGCCGCCCCAGTCGGCCGAGGCGACCGAGTGGCCGTCGATGGTCAGGCGGTTCAGCGCGGGCTCGACACCGGCGATCGAGAGCTGCTCGCCCTCGCCGAACTGGTGATCGACCGTGACGCCGGGCAGGCGCGACAGCGATTCCGCGACGTTGCTGTCGGCGAGCTTGCCGACATCCTCGGCGCTGATCACGTCGACGATCGAATTGGCGCGCTTCTTGGTCTCGATCGCGTCCTGAAGGCTCTTGCGGATGCCGGTGACGACGATCTCGCCGTCGTCGCGCGAAGGAACGGAATCCTGCGCATAGGCCGGAACCGCGGCGCAGGTGAGCGCCGTACCGACCAGGAACTTAAGCCGTAGATTCATTCGTTTAACCCCCCTCGCTTGCATCGCAGGACTGGCACCGCCAGCCCGGCATTTCCTGCGGATACAGAATTGTTCTGCAGCGCTTCTCCCGACCGGTTTCCACGAATCCGGGCTTCGGAGCGCCTAGGGACCAGTGTGTAACCACGAACGAACCAATCACGCAATGGTTTTTTGGAAACTCATTTTGCATATGAAAATGAAGCGTGACATTTGTCAGATTGATCTTGATGTTACGCCTGAAAACCAGAGCCGGATGAGGGGGCAGATGGACGATTGGGGCGTTGGCGCGGCGCGGCCGCGTGGGCGGCAGATGGGATATGCCGGGGATGCAATTGGTCTCTTCGCGGCGCGAGTCGCGGCATGAGCGCGAGCATTCCGCTGCTCGGTCCGCAGCCGCGCGCGGTGCTTGCGCCAGCGGCTACGGAATATGCCGAGGCCTCGCTCGGCATGCTGGTGCTGCAGGATCGCAAGCCGCTCTACGCCCAGTTCGCCCGGCTGATGCGCACGGCGATCGCCGAAGGGCGGCTCGAGCCTGGAGCAACGCTGCCGCCTGAGCGCGACCTCGCCGCCGAATATTGCGTGTCGCGCATCACCATCCGCAAGGCGATCGCCGAGCTGGCGGAAGACGGGCTGCTCACGCGCCGGCAGGGTGCCGGCACCACGGTGACCCGCCGGATCGAGCAGGACTTCTCGCGGATCAGCTCCTTCTCCGAGGAAGTCGCGGCGCGGCGGCAGCTGGCGCGCAGCAGCTGGATCCTGCGCGCCGAGGGGACCGTCACGCCGGCCGAAGCGATGCACCTCGACCTATCCCCCGGCGAGCCGGTGCTGCGGTTCCACCGCATCCGCATCGCCGACGACGCCCCGATGGCGCTCGAATATTCGACCGTGCCTCGTTTCTGCCTGGACGGCGTCCACGAAGTCTCGGGATCGCTCTACGCGGCGCTGGCCCGCACCGATCACCGGCCGGTCCGCGCGCTGCAGCGGCTGCGCGCGGTACCCTTCACCGAAACCCAGGCGCGGCTGCTCGATGTCGATGCGGGCACGCCGGGGCTGCTGATCGAGCGGTGCGGCTTCCTCGGCGACGGGCGGCCGGTGGAATATACCCAATCCTATTATCGCGGCGACGCTTATGACTTCGTCGCGGAACTGACCGATCTCCCGTCAGTGGCGGCATGACAACCCGGTTTTGCTGCGCTAGCGTCGCCTGATGCCCCCAAAGCCCGCATCGCAGAACAAGCCGGCCAAGAAGCAGGCGAAGCCGGACGACAAGCCCGCCGCGCCGAACTACAGCGCGCCCGCGCTGGAGAAGGGCATCGACGTGATCGAGCTGCTCGGCAGCGAGCCGTTCGGCCTCACCGTCACCGAGATCGCGCAGCGGCTTGGGCGTTCGGTGAGCGAGCTTTTCCGCGTGGTCGTCGCCCTGGATCGCCGGGGCTGGCTGCACAAGGACGCGACAAACGACCGCTACCGGGTCACCTACAAGCTGCTCGAGCTCGCCCACCGCGCGACGCCGGCGCAGGAACTCACCTATGTCGCGGCGGCGCGCATGCACGCCCTGGCCGCGGAGACGATGCAGTCCTGCCACCTTGCCGTCGTCAATGGCAGCCGCGGCCTGATCGTCGCGCGCCAGGAGAGCTCCGGCCCGACCGGCTTCGCCGTTCGGCTGGGCACCGAGATCGTGCTGGAGACCAGCTGCTCGGGCCATGTGCTGCTCGCGTTCATGGACGAGGCGCGCCGGCTGGACGTGCTGGGCGAGGCCCCTTCGCGCCCGCTCGCCGCGCGCCTGGCCGAGGTCCGCGCCCAGGGCTATGAATCGATCGAGAGCTCGCGGCTGGCGGGCGTGTCGGATCTTTCCTGCCCGATCTTCGGGTTCAGCGGCCAGGTGGTCGCGGCGCTCACGATTCCGTATCTGGCGGTGATCGACGATGCCCCGCATCTGTCGCTCGAGGAGACGCTGGCGCTGCTGAAGGTCGCCGCCTTCGACATCTCGACGATCCTTGGTTGGTACGACCGCGAGGAAGCGCCCGTGGTCCCCACCCTGTCCGTACCCGAGCCCAAGCGCCCGCGCCGGAGCCGCAAGGCCGGCTAGCAGCGCGCCGGCGAAAGCCGCCTTCCCGCACCGGCCAGGCCCGATCGAGCGCGCTTGATCGGCGCTGGAGGCGTGCGCGAAATGTGTCCATCTCGGCGAGATTGGATTTCATCTGGAAACAATATTTCCATATACAAAATACTGTTGGCGCAATATGGAAGGCCTCGTTTAGTGCCTGACACTTGCGTTCCCCTGTCACAGAGAAAAAACCGCCAATGACCGTGATCACCGGCCTGCGCGTGCTGGATATCAGATTTCCCACCAGCCTCTCGCTGGATGGCTCGGATGCGATGAATCCGGATCCGGATTATTCGGCCGCCTATGTGATCCTGGAGACCGATACGCCGGGCCTCAGCGGCCATGGCCTGACCTTCACGATCGGGCGCGGCAACGAAGTCTGCGTAGCGGCGATCGAGGCGCTGCGCCCGCTGGTCGTCGGCCAGTCGCTTGAGACGATCCGCGCCGAGCCGGCAGCCTTCTGGCGCCACATCACCGGCGACAGCCAGCTGCGCTGGATCGGCCCCGACAAGGGCGCGATCCATCTCGCCACCGGCGCGATCGTGAATGCGGTGTGGGACCTGTGGGCAAAGGCCGAGGGCAAGCCGGTGTGGCGCCTGGTCGCCGAGATGTCGCCCGCCGAGCTCGTCCGCGCGATCGACTTCCGCTACATCACCGACTGCGTCACGCCGGAAGAGGCGCTTGCCCTTCTCGAAGCGCGTGCCGCCGGCAAGGAAGAGCGGATAGCCCTGCTCCGCGCCGAAGGCTATCCCTGCTACACCACTTCGGCCGGCTGGCTCGGCTATGACGACGACAAGCTGCGCCGCCTGGCCCAGGAAGCGGTCGATGCCGGCTTCCGCCACATCAAGCTCAAGGTCGGCGTCGACCTGGAGGACGACAAGCGCCGCGTCGCGATCGCGCGCGAAGTGCTCGGTCCCGACCGCACGCTGATGATCGACGCCAATCAGGTGTGGGAGGTCGGCCAGGCGATCGACTGGGTCAACGCCCTCGCCTTCGCCAATCCCTTCTTCATCGAGGAGCCGACCAGCCCCGACGATGTGCTCGGCCATGCCAGCATCCGTGCGGGCATCGCGCCGGTGAAGGTCGCGACCGGCGAGATGTGCCAGAACCGCATTCTGTTCAAGCAGTTCATCATGGGCGCGGCGATCGACGTCGTGCAGATCGACGCGTGCCGCCTGGGCGGGGTCAACGAAGTGCTGGCGGTACTGCTGATGGCCGCGAAATACGATCTGCCTGTCTGGCCACACGCCGGCGGCGTAGGCCTGTGCGAATATGTCCAGCACCTCGCGATGATCGACTATCTCTGCTTCGCGGGGACGCGCGAAGGCCGGGTGATCGAATATGTCGACCATCTGCACGAGCATTTCCTCGATCCCTGCGTGATCCGCTCGGCAGCCTATATGCCGCCCGAGCGACCGGGCTTCTCGATCGAGATGAAGCCGGAAACGCTTACCCGCTATCGGCACCGGCCCGGCCGCGAGCAGGCAGCCTGATCGTGCGGCGGAGCCCCTGCTCCGCCCGCACCGCTGCATTGCGTGCACGACCGCGCCCGGCCCGGCGCCTTGCCGAACGCGCGGGGAAACGGCCCATCCGGGCGCGGCCCGGGCCCAATGGGACATTGCCGGGCTTGCGGATCGGGCCGGTTGCGCTGCAACATCGCGCCACCCCGGCCCGCTCTCGGCGGGGCCGGAAACCACAGCAACCGCTCCGCGGCCACGACAGGAAATTTCAGGGAGAGGCGGTAATCGCGGGAGCGACTATTGTTTTTTCCTATGAACTTGTATTTTAAATACGCAATTATAAAAAGTACATCCCGCAAAGCCGGGGGGAGGAAATCCGAGAATGGCCAGCCGTGCCTCCGTTGCCGCACCGCCGATCGTCGAGCGCCGCTATGCGGTCGCCTTCGCGCTCGTAACGTCGCTCTTCTTCTCCTGGGCATTGGCGGCAGCGCTCAATGACGTGCTGATCCGGCAGTTCCAGAAGGCGCTGGACCTGACCCGCACCGAAGCGAGCCTGATCCAGTTCGCTTTCTATGTCGGCTATTTCTGCGCCGCGATCCCGGCGGGCCTGCTGATCCGGCGGCTGGGATACAAGAACACGATCCTGATCGGCCTGGCCTGCTATGCCGGCGGCGCCTTCCTCTTCTATCCGGCGGCGGCGGCGGAACAATATAGCCTGTTCCTGGTCGCGCTGTACGTGATCGCGATCGGCCTCGCCTTTCTGGAGACCGCATCGAACCCCTATGTGACGATCCTCGGCGCGCCCGAGACCGCATCCGCCCGGCTGAACCTGGCCCAGTCCTTCTACGGCGTCGGCGCGATCCTGGGGCCGATCGTCGGCGGGCTGTTCATCTTCTCCTCGAACGAGCGCACCCAGGCGCAGATCCTGGCGATGGCCCCGGCCGAGCGCGCCGCCTGGCGGTCCGCGGCAGCGACCGCGGTGCAGGGCCCCTATATCGCGATCGGCCTGGTGGTGTGCCTGATCGGCCTGCTCATCGCCTTCACCCGCTTCCCGGCCATCACGCATGCCAAGGCCGCCGAGGGCCCGCGCCGCCCGTTGTTCGCGGTGCTGCGCCATCGCTGGCTGCGCGCGGCGGTCCTCGCGCAATTCCTCTATGTCGGCGCCCAGGTCGGCGTGTGGAGCTTCTTCATCGACTTTACCAAGTCGCAGGCTCCGGAGCTCAGCGAGCGCACCACCGCCTTCCTGCTTTCCGCCAGCCTGGCGATGCTGATGATCGGCCGCTTCAGCGGCGCCTTCCTCCAGCAGCGGATCGCCCCGGCGAAGCTGCTTGCCCTTTATGCCGCCGCCGGCGCGCTGCTCTGCGGCTTCGCGGCGCTGGCATCGGGCATGCCGGCGGTGGGCGCGCTGTGGCTGACCAGCTTCTTCATGTCGATCATGTTCCCCACGATCTTCGCGCTGGGCGTCGAGGGGCTGGGCGAGGAGACCGAGAGCGGCTCGGCCTTCCTCATCATGGCGATCATCGGCGGCGCGGTGTTCCCGCCACTGATGGGCATCGTTTCCGAGCGCATCGGCGGGGTCCACCACATGATGCTCGTGCCGATGCTTGCCTTTGCCGGCGTGCTGGCCTTTGCCGTGCTGCGGCTTCGGGAAGGACCTGCCAAGTGACACGTGCCCTGTTCGCGCTCGACCTGAAGGACGATCCGGAACTGATCGCCGCCTATGAGGCGCGCCATGCCCCCGGATCGGTGTGGCCCGAGGTGCTGCGCGACATCCGCCAGCGCGGCTTTCGCGCGATGGAGATCTGGCGCGTCGCCGACCGGCTGGTCATGCTGGCCGATATTCCCGAAGAAGGGCTCGCCCCGTCCGACCCCGCAGTCGAGCCGGTGATTGCCGAATGGGAAGCCACGATGGACGCCTATCAGCGCCCGATCGCGGCTGGCAGTCCCAAATGGCTGCCGATGACGCGGATCTTCGCGCTCGACGAGCATCCCGACGCATGATCGCACGCCGCAAGATTCACCGTTCAGGCATCGAAGTCAGTGAAATCGGATTTGGCGCAGCGCCCCTCGGGAACCTGTACCAGCCGGTCAGCGATCTGGAAGCAAGGGCCACGCTGGAGCACGCGCTCGCAGCGGGCATGAACTATGTCGACACCGCCCCGCATTACGGCCATGGCCTCAGCGAGCGGCGCACCGGCGACGTGCTGCGCGGCCGGGACGGCATCGTGCTGTCGAGCAAGGTGGGGCGCCTGTTGCGCGCCGACCCGGCGCTTCGCGGCGATGCCGAGCGCCAGGGCTTCCGCTCGCCGCTGCCCTTCGAGCGGCACTTCGACTATAGCCATGACGGTATCCTTCGCTCCTATGAGGACAGCCTGCAGCGGCTGGGCCTGGCCCGGATCGACCTGCTCTATGTCCACGACATCGGCGCGCGCACCCACGGCGCGGACAATGGCCATTATTTCGACCAGCTGACCCGCGGCGGCGGGCTGAAGGCGCTGGAGCGGTTGCGCGGCGAAGGCGCGATAGCGGGCTTCGGCGTCGGCGCGAACGAATGGCAGGTGGGCGTCGAGGTGCTGCAGCATGCGGACTGCGACGTCATGCTGCTCGCCGGCCGCTACACGCTGCTCGAGCAGGGCGCGCTCGAGCAGTTCCTGCCGCTCTGCCTCTCGCGGCAGGTCTCGGTCATCATCGGCGGCGCCTATAATTCGGGCATCCTCGCCACCGGCACCGCGCCGGGCCACGCGCCGCGCTACGACTATGGCGAGGCACCGGCCGAGATCGTGGCGCGCGTCGCCCGGCTGGAGGCCCATTGCCGCGAGCATCAGGTGCCGCTGGCAGCCGCCGCGCTCCAGTTCCCGCTTGCCCATCCCGCAGTTGCCAGCGTGCTGCTGGGTCTCGGCTCGCCAGGCCAGGTCGAGGATACGATCCGGCTGCACGGCTTCGATATCCCGGCGGAATTCTGGCGCGGGCTCCGCGATGCGGGCCTGATCGCCCCGGACGCGCCGCTTCCGACGGATCGGTAGATGCGCATGACCTTTCTCGGTGCCGATGCGGCACGCGACCAACAGCCCTGACGGAGACATGAAATGACGAAAGCTGGCCGGCTGGCGGGCAAGACCGCGCTGGTGACCGCGGCGGCGCAGGGAATCGGGCGGGCGACCGCCGAGCTCTTCGCCGCGGAAGGCGCCACCGTTTGGGCGACCGACATCAACCTGGACGGCCTGTCGGGCCTCGCCGGCTGCCAGGTCGCGCGGCTGGACGTGCGCGACGACGCCTCGATCGCCGAGGCGCTGGCGCTTTCCGGTCCGCTGGACGTGCTGTTCAACTGCGCCGGCGCGGTGCCGGGCGGGACGATCCTCGATTGCTCGCCCGAGGACTGGTCGCTCGCCTATGACCTCAATCTCACCAGCATGTACCGGATCATCCGCGCCGCGTTGCCGGACATGATCGCGCGGGGCGGCGGGAGCATCGTCAACATGTCCTCGGTCGCCAGCTCGATCAAGGGCGTGCCCAATCGCTTCGCCTATGGCGTGACCAAGGCGGGCGTCATCGGCCTGACCAAGGCGGTGGCCGCCGATTTCGTCGGCCAGGGCATCCGCTGCAACGCGATCTGCCCGGGCACGATCGAGACGCCGTCGCTGCACGAGCGGCTGCGCGCGACCGGGGATTATGAAGGCGCGCTCGCCGCCTTTGTCGCGCGCCAGCCGATGGGCCGGCTGGGCCAGGCGTCGGAAGTCGCCGCGCTCGCGCTCTATCTCGCGTCCGACGATGCCGCATTCACGACCGGCCAGATCCATGTGATCGACGGCGGCTGGACCAACTGATCCCGCGATTGAAGGAGTTCCGTACATGAAATTGCTGCGCTTTGGCCCGAACGGCCAGGAGAAGCCGGGCCTGCTCGACGCCGACGGCAAGATCCGCGACCTGAGCGGCGTGGTCGCCGACATCGACGGCGGCACGATCACGCCGGAAAGCCTGGAGCGGCTTCGCGCGATCGATCCGGCGAGCCTGCCGCTGGTCGAGGGCGACCCGCGGCTCGGCGCCTGCGTCGCGCGGCCCGGCAAGTTCATCTGCATCGGCCTCAACTATGCCGATCACGCCGCCGAGACCGGCGCCGCGATCCCGGACGAGCCGATCCTGTTCATGAAGGCGACGAGCGCGCTTTCCGGGCCCAATGACCCGATCCTGAAGCCGCGCGATTCGACCAAGCTGGATTGGGAAGTCGAGCTCGCCTTCGTCGTCGGCACCGAATGCCGCTATGTCGACGAGGCGCAGGCCGAAGCGGCGATCGCAGGCTATTTCGTCTGCAACGACGTGTCCGAGCGCGCCTTCCAGCTCGAGCGCGGCGGCACCTGGGACAAGGGCAAGGGCTGCGACAGCTTCGGCCCGATCGGCCCGTGGCTGGTGACCGCCGACGAAGTGGGCGACACCGGCGACCTGCACATGTGGCTCGAGGTCAACGGCAAGCGCTACCAGGACGGATCGACCTCGACGATGATCTTCCGGCCGGCGTTCATCCTGTCCTATCTGAGCCGTTTCATGAGCCTGCAGCCGGGCGACATCGTCACCACCGGCACGCCGCCGGGCGTCGGGCTTGGCCAGAACCCCAATGTCTGGCTCCACAAGGGCGACCGGATCGCGCTCGGAATCGCCGGCCTGGGCGAGCAGCACCAGGAAGTGATCGAGGCCTGATATCGAGG
>JAEXLC010000344.1 GCA_023445495.1 Pseudomonadota bacterium
GTGCCGGGGTCCACCATGCCGCGCCGGCTGACCTTCCAGCTTCCTTTCCATGACTCGCCTCGCGGTGGCCCCCGGCACAAGGCCGGGGTGACGCGCGGGGCAGCGGCAGGACGAGAGCCGCCCGAGATCCCGGCTTTCGCCGGGATGACGCCTAGATGGGGTTGCAGCCCGGCGCACTCCGCGCCATAGGCGCTGCCCATGAAGCTCCGCATCATCGTCACCTTGAAGAACGGCGTGCTCGACCCCCAGGGCAAGGCCATCCAGCACGCTCTTGGCGGCCTCGGCTTTGACGGCGTCGAAGACGTCCGCGCCGGCAAGATCTTCGAGCTCGTGCTCGCAGACGGCACCAGCGACGAGGCCATCGACGAGATGTGCCGCAAGCTGCTCGCCAACACCGTCATCGAAAACTACCGGGTGGAAAAGCTGTGAAGACCGCGGTCATCGTCTTTCCGGGCTCCAACTGCGATCGCGACATCGCAGTCGCGCTGGAAGCGGTGACGGGCGTGAAGCCCGCCATGGTTTGGCACGGCGAGACCGAGCTGCCCGAGGGCCTGGGCCTGATCGCCCTGCCCGGCGGATTCTCGTACGGCGACTATCTGCGCTGCGGCGCCATCGCCGCGCGCTCGCCGGTGGTGAAGGCCGTGATCGAGGCAGCCGACAAGGGCATGCCGGTGATCGGCATCTGCAACGGCTTCCAGGTTCTCACCGAAACCGGGCTGCTGCCCGGCGCGCTGATGCGCAACTCGGGCCTCAACTTCGTCTGCCGCGACGTGCCTCTGACGGTCGACAATTCGCAGTCGATCTTCACCTCGGCCTATCGCTCGGGCGAGCAGATCACGATCCCGGTGGCGCATCACGACGGCAATTACTTCGCCGACGCCGAGACGCTCGACCGGATCGAAGGCGAAGGCCGCGTCGCCTTCCGCTATGCCGCCGACGTCAACGGCTCGGCCCGCAACATCGCCGGCGTGCTCAACAAGGCCGGCAATGTGCTCGGCATGATGCCGCACCCCGAGCGTCGCATCGAAGCCGCGCATGGCGGCACCGACGGCCGCCGCCTGTTCGAGGGCTTGCTCGAGGCGGTGGCGTAAGCCATTCCCTCTGCCGGGCAACACGCTCGGGGGATAGCATGATCGAAAGCCGGTTGTTCGCGGGCGAAAAGCTGCTGTGGAGCGGCCAGCCCTGGCAGGGGCTGTTCCTGCTGCGCGGCATCGACGTGCTGCTCGTGCCGGTCAGTCTGGTCTGGGCCGGTTTCATGGTCTTCTGGAATTATGGGGTCTGGACCGGAGCGGCCGGGCCCGCCCCGGCACCCTTTCTTATCATCGGCCTGCTATTCCTCGCATTCGGCCTGTTCGCCGTGATCGGCCGTTTCTTCGTCGATGCCTGGTTGCGCGCACGAACCCGCTATGCCGTGACCAACCAGCGCGTGCTGATCGAACGGGGCGGACCGTTCCCCAGCGCCAAATCGTTCGACATCGCACGGCTGCCCATGCTTGAGCTGAGCGAGCGCGGCGATGGATCCGGCACCATCCGCTTCGAGAGCAGCCGCTCCTGGTTCCAGAACAACAATATCGGCGTCTGGATCGCCTCGACGGATAGTGCCCCCCGCTTCCTGCGCATCGACAATGTCCGCAACGTCTATGCACTGATCGCGAAGCAACGCGCCGACGGCTGAACGCCGCGCCTGACCATGGGGATCGCTGTCGCGGAGGCCGTTCGGCATTCCACATACTGCATTGGAGTTTGGGGGGAAAATGAAGCGTCTCTGGATGGTTATCGCGGCACTGCTGGCGCCGGGATTGAGCGCCGCACAGCCGGAAGGGCGCGCGCCGATCTCCTCGTGCCGGGCACCGCAGAAGTCGGTGCACGAGTCGGGCCTCGTCCAGATCGGCGGGATCCGGCAGTGGATTACGATCGAGGGACAGGATTGCGCCAATCCGATAGTCCTGATTGTCCATGGCGGGCCGGGCAATCCCAATACGCCGTTCGCGCACAATCTGTTCGGCAGCTGGACGCGGAATTTCACGGTCGTGCAATGGGATCAGCGCGGGTCCGGCAAGACCTACGCCGCAAGCACGCCGGCCGAGAGCGACACCTTGACCATGGGGCAGCTGACGCAGGACGGCATCGAAGTCGCCCGCTATGCCGCGCAACGGCTGGGCAAGCGCAAGGTCATCCTGATGGGTGGATCATGGGGCTCGGCACTGGCCGTCAACATGGCGCTCGCAGCGCCCGAGCTATTCCACGCCTATGTCGGCACCGCGCAGCTGGTCAATTATCAGGACGACATGGCCGCCAGCTTCCGGAACACGCTGAAGCTGGCGCAGGCCGCCGGTGATGCGGACGCGATCGGCAAGCTGGAGAAGATCGGGCCCCCGCCCTGGCTCAACCCGCGCAATTTCGGGATATTGCGACGCCTGACGCGCAAATACGAAGCCATGCGCACCGAACCGGCCCCGAAGGACTGGTTCAGCTTCGCCGCCGAATATGACACGCCCGAATACCGGGCCGCCTATGAGGCCGGCGAGGATTATTCCTTCCTGCAATTCGTAGGCCTGGCGGGAGACGGAATGGGCCCGAAGATCGACCTGGCGAAATTGGGAACGCGCTTCGCCATGCCGGTCTTCCTGCTGCAGGGAGAGGAGGACCTGGTCACGCCGCGGGAGGTCAGCCAGCCCTATTTCAACAGCATCTCCGCGCCGGTGAAGGAATTCCTGCCGCTGCCGCGCACCGGGCATGATCCCAATGCGACGATGATCGACGCGCAATTCCGCGTGCTGACGAGCCGGGTTCGGGCAATGGCCGTGGCAGGCGACGCGCGCAAAAGATAATCAGACGAAGGAGGCGGCCACGGATAGCCCCCGTGACCGCCTCACCCCGTGACGAACCGCGATGCTGCCCCGCGCCCAATCGCGGGGCCGCAAATCAGTTGTACGCATGCTCCCCGGCCAGCACGTCGGACGAGGCGGCAAGCCCCCGCGCCGGGAAGGAAATCGGACGTCCGCCTGAAGCCGTGGCCGGCGCCGCGCCGCTGGTGCGGAAGCGTGCAGCCTGCTCGGCCAGCGCCGAGATCTCGACGGTCAGGTTGCGCGCCGCAGCCGAGGTTTCCTCGACCATCGCGGCATTCTGCTGGGTCGACTGGTCCATCGTGCCGATCGCCGAGCTGATCTCGCTGATCACGGTCGACTGGGCGCGATTGTCGCTCGCCATCTGGTTGAGCAGCTCGTGCACGCCGCTCACATCCTCGGCGATATGCGCCAGCGCGCCATCGACCTTCTCGACCATCGCCACCGCAGCGACGATATCGACCTGGGTCGCGGTAAGCTGCTCGCGGGCGCGACCGGCTTCTTCCTCGGCGCGCATCGCGAGCGCCGAGACGAGATCGGCGACGACCGCGAAGCCCCTGCCCGCCTCGCCGGCGCGGCCGGCCTCGACGGCGGCATTCATCGCCAGCACGCGGGTCTGGAAGGCGATCTTGTCCAGGCCCTCGATCACGCTGTCGATGCCCTTGGCGCTGTCATTGACGCGGTTCATCGCCTGCACCGCCTCGTCGACAACCTGGCGGCCGTCCGAGACCGTCGCGGTCGCGCCATCGGCACGCTCGACGGTGCGGTTGGCGGCTTCGGCGGTGCCCTTCAGGCGCTGGTCCATCTGGCTGATCGCGGCCGTGGTCTGCTCGAGGCTGGCGGCGTTCGCCTCGGTGCGGCGGGCCAGGCTTTCCGAGGCCTGGGCGATCTCGCCCGAGCCGGTGCGGATCGCGATGGTGCTCTCGGTCACCGTGCCGAGCAGCGCGCGCAGCGAGGCGAGCGCCGCGTTGAAATTCTCGCGCAGCTTCGCATAGGTCGCCGGATATTCCTCGACGATGTCGGCGGTCAGGTCGCCCTGGGCCAAGCGCTCGAGATTGCGGGTCATGCCGCGCACGATCTCGCCGTGGTGCTCGGCTTCCTCGTTCTGGCGGATCTGCGCCGCGGCGGCGTCGCGGAAGGTGAACATCGCCTTGGTCAGGCGGCCCACGCAATCCTGATATTCGGTGAACTGGATCGTGCTGGCGAGATCGCCGGCGGCCAGCGCCTCCATGCGCACCACGGTGGTGACATAGGGATCGGCGATCGCCTTGCGATACCAGACGCTCATGGCCGCGGCCGCCACGGTGGTGGCGATGCCGACGGCCAGGGCCAGGGCGGGAAACAACAGCAGCGTCAGCGGGGTGAGCGCGACAAGCGCCGTCATGGAGCCGAACGCTACTAGCAGCTTACGGCGGATGGGCGCGTTAGCGACGAACCAGTGCATGGGCATTCTCTCAGATCATGCAACAAAATGTTGCTACCACCGAGCATTATAGAGTGCCCAATCACGGTAAACGCCGCTTCGGCAATATACGTAACAATAATTTTTGCCTTTGCGTACAAATACATAAATTACGCAAAGTTGATCGTTACGTCCGCGTCTCTACCCATTCCAGGATATCCGCCATCACGCTTTCCTTGCCAAGATCGGCAAGCAAGTCATGGTAATGGCCCTGATAGATCTTGAGCGTCTTGTCGCTTGAGCCGGCGTGTTCGTAGAAGAACTCGCTGCCATGGCAGACCGTGGCATGGTCCTCGGTGCCGTGCAGGATCAGCACGGGGATCGTGATCGTATCGAATTCCTTGCGCAGCCGCTCGTCCGCCCGGACCAGCGCCGCGACCGTGGCGGCCGGCTGGGTCTCGTTCTTGACATAGGGATCGGCGTTGAGCGCGGCGACCGCTGCGGGATCGCGCGAGAAATCCTCGTTCTTGAGCTTGAGCACGCCAAGGTGCGGCGCGACATGGCTGAGCCCCTTGATCGCGGCGAGCGCGAAGCCGGGGGCCGGCACCTGGAAGGCGAAGCTCTCGCAGAGGAAGCCGGCCAGCTCGGCCTGGTTGTCCAGCACATAGGTGGTGCCGACCACACCGCCGGCACTGTGCCCGAGCAGGAAAGTCTTCAGGCCCGGATGCCGCGACTTGGCGATCGCCACCGCGCCGCCCAGGTCGTCGGCATATTCGGAGACATTGTCGACATAGAAGCGCTCGCCATCGGATCGGCCCCGCCCGCGCAGGTCCGGCGCATAGACTGCGAAGCCCTGCTCGACGAAGCGCTCGGCAACCCAGGCATATTGGCCGCTGTGCGAATTGAAGCCGTGGCAGATCACCACCACCGCGCGCGGCTCGCCCTCGGGCAGCCAGGAGCGGAAGAAGATGTTGACGTGTCCGGTGCTGCCGAAAGTTTCTTCCGTGGTCGCGGTCATGCTCTGCCCTCCTCAGAGAATTACGCGCGGAGGATGCCAGCGTTGTCGGGCCGCGTCAGCTACTCCTTCGGGTATTCGCAGGTGTCGCGAAGATCCCGGTGGTGCGGGCAAGAAGCAGCAGCATCGCGGGCCAGAACATCGTGTTCCAGATGTCGTGCCAATTGCCCCACAGGTCGATGCGGGTGCGGTAGACCAGGCTGTCGCGCAGGTCCCAGGCCTCGCCCAGCAACGCCGCGGCAAGCACCACGGCCAGCGGCTTCCAGCTGCGCAGCGGCCAGCGAAAGGCCAGCGCCGCGCCCAGGAACAGGGTGAGCCCGACATAGATGTGGAGCGCATCCTTGGCGAGCCCGACATGCTGGATCAGCCAGAACTTGGCCGATTGCAGCGGGCTCATCGCCTCACACCCGGGTGGCGAAGGGCGTGAAGTCGGTGCCCTCGTCGAACACGTCGACGCCCTCGCGGCGCTTGAGGAAGCCGACGACGAGATAGGTGACCGGGGTGAGGATCACTTCCCAGGCGACCTTGAGCGCCCATTGCGTGAAGAGCACCTGGATGACGAGGCCGGTGGTCCAGCCCTCGGCGCCGAGGAAGGCGAGCGGGTAGAAGATCAGGCTGTCGATGCCCTCGCCCGCGATGGTCGAACCGATCGTGCGGCTCCACAGCATGCGGCCGCCGGTCCACAGCTTCATGCGCGCCAGGACATAGGAGTTGACGAACTCGCCGGCCCAGAAGGCACAGACCGAGGCGAGGACGATGCGCGGCACCTGGCCGAAGATCGTCTCATACGCGGCCTGGTTACCCCAGCTCGGTGCCGGGGGCAGCGCGACGACGACCCAGGACATCAGCGCCATGAACAGCACCGCGCCGGTGCCCGCCCAGATCACCCGGCGGGCGCGGGCATAGCCGTACACTTCGGTCAGCACGTCGCCGATCACATAGGAGACCGGGAAGAACAGGATGCCCGCGCCGAACGGCCAATAGTCGTTGTAGAGCGGCAACCAGATCTGCGACACCTTGCCCGCGCCGAGCACGTTCGACAGCAGGATGATCGCGACGAACGCGGCCATCACGAAGTCGTAATAGCGGAAATGCCCGCCCTGCAGCGCGTTCGCGGCGACCTGCGCCGGCTTCCCATCCCCGGAGTTCATGCGCGCATTTATGATCCCGGTTCCGCTGCCGCGCAATCCACGCTAGGGAGCCCCGGCGCGCGTCCGTAGCTCAGTTGGATAGAGCACGTGCCTTCTAAGCTCGTGGTCGCTGGTTCGAATCCAGCCGGGCGCGCCAATTTCCCGTTCTTCGGAAGGCTCCATGCTCGAAATCTGCATCGACACGCTTGCCGGGATCGACGCCGCCATCGCAGGCGGGGCGGACCGGCTCGAGCTGTGCGCGGCGCTGGCGGTGGGCGGGCTCACCCCGCCCCGCTCGCTGATCGAGCGCGCCGCCGCCGCGCCGATCCCGTCGCACCTGCTCTGCCGCCCGCGCGACGGCGATTTCCGCTATGGCCCGGGCGAAGCCGCGATGGTCGCCGACGACATCCGCCTCGCCGCCGAGGCCGGGCTGGCCGGCGTGGTGATCGGCGCCAGTGCCGCCGACTATCGGCTCGACACCGAATTGCTCGCATCCTGGGTCGCCCATGCCCGCGCCGAGGGCGCGAAGGCCGGGCGCACGCTCAGCCTCACCCTCCACCGCGCCTTCGATCTGGTTCCCGACCCGCTGGAGGCGCTGGAGACCGCGATCGCGCTCGGCTTCGACCGGATCCTCACCTCGGGCTGCCAGCCCCGCGCTGCCGATGCGCTCGACACGCTCGCCGCGCTGTCCCGCCAGGCCGAGGGCCGCATCATCCTCCTTGCCGGCAGCGGCGTCGACGCGACCAATGCGGCCGCCCTTCTCGCCACCGGCGTGCCGGAACTCCACGCCTCGTGCCGCAGCGCGGGAAGCACGCCCGGCGCAGCGGAACAGCGCTTCGGCTTCCAGACCGGCCCCAGCCTCCAGACCGACCCGGAAAAGGTCGCCGCGCTGCGCCGCATCATTGCTGACTATAGAACCTTGAACAGTACCAATATATGACTTATCACTCGCCGCTTCGAGAGTAAGCGGGGGTAAGATGGCGGCTGACGAACAACTGGCGGCGAAGGCCGCCACGCTCATGGAGACCGAAGCAGCCGAAGCGCCCGAGGCCGTGCGCCGGCTCGTCGCGGCGAACCAGGCAAGCTTCGCGACTCTGGCCGAGCGGCTGCGGGCCAACCCGCCCGCGCGCATCGTCACCTGCGCCCGCGGCTCGTCCGACCATGCCGCCAGCTATGGCAAATATCTGATCGAGACGCTGATCGGCATCCCGGTCGCCTCCGCAGCACCCTCCGTGGCCTCGGTCTTCGCGGCACCCGTCACGCCCGGCTCGGCTTTGTGCATCGCGATCTCGCAGAGCGGCCGCAGCCCGGACCTGCTCGCCACCGTCCGCGCGCATCAGGAAGCCGGCGCGCATGTCGTCGCCTTCGTCAACGACGAGACCTCGCCGCTCGCCGAGATGGCCGACACGCTGATCGGCCTCAAGGCCGGCCCGGAGCGCTCGGTCGCCGCGACCAAGTCCTACATCACCGCGCTCGCCGCCTTTGTCGCGCTGGTCGCCGCCTGGTCGCAGGACGAAGCGCTGGCCGCCGCGCTCGACACCCTGCCCGCCCAGCTCGAGATCGCCCGCGACCTTGACTGGAGCGACGCAGTCCAGGCCTTCCGCGACGCGACCAACCTGTTCGTCATCGGCCGCGGCTACAGCTTCGGCATCGCCCAGGAAGCCGCGCTCAAGTTCAAGGAGACCTGCGGGCTCCATGCCGAGGCGTTCAGCGCCGCCGAGGTCCGCCACGGCCCGATGGCGATCGTCGGCCCGGGCTTCCCGATCCTCGCCTTCGCCACCTCGGACACCGCCGGCGACAGCGTCCGCGAAGCCGCCACCGAATTCGCGTCGCGCGGCGCCCGCATCTGCCTGGCCGATGCCAAGGCGAGCGGCAGCCTGCCCGGCATCGCCGGCCATCCGGCGATCGAGCCGATCCTGATGGTCCAGAGCTTCTATCCGATGGCCAATGCGCTCTCGCTGGCACGCGGCCATGATCCCGATCGTCCGCTCTACCTCAAGAAGGTGACCGAGACGCGATGACCGTGTTCGCCTTCACCAACGGGCATATCGTCACGCCCGGCGGCATATTGGAACAGGCAGCCATCGAGGTCATCGGCGGCCGCATCGCCAGCATCACGCCCGATGCCGCAGCCGATACCGCCATCAACCTCGACGGCGGCTGGATCGTCCCCGGCTTCATCGACACCCAGGTCAATGGCGGCGCCGGCGTGCTGTTCAACGATTCGCCCGATGTCGAAGGCATCGCGGCGATCGGCCGCGCGCATGCGCGCTACGGCACCACCGCCTTCCTGCCGACGCTGATCAGCGACACGCCCGAGATCGTCGCCAAGGCGCTCGACGCGACCGACGCGGCGATCGAAGCCGGCGTGCCCGGCGTCGTCGGCGTCCATATCGAAGGCCCGGTGATCAGCGTCACCCGCAAGGGCATCCACGACGCCGAGAAGTTCCGCCAGCTCGACGCGGATTTCCTCGCGCTGCTCACGCGCCCGCGCCGCGGCAAGGTGATGCTCACGCTCGCGCCGGAGATGGTCTCGCTCGAAGATATCGCCACGCTGCACAAGGCCGGCGTGATCCTCAGCATCGGCCATAGCGACGCGGATTACGACACCGCCAAGGCAGCGATCGCCGCCGGCATGACCGGCGTCACGCACCTCTACAACGCGATGTCGCCGCTGCTCCACCGTGCGCCCGGCGTGGTCGGCGCCTCGATCGAGGACCAGGCCATCTATTGCGGCCTGATCCTCGACGGCTTCCACGTGCATGACGCCCCGGTCCGCATCGCGATGCGCGCGCGCCCGCTCGACCGCTTCCTGCTGGTCACCGACGCGATGCCCTGCGTCGGTGCGGACGTGGCCGAGTTCGACCTGCACGGCCGCCGCATCCTGGTGGAGGGTGGGCGCTGCCTCGGCGAGGACGGCACGCTTGCCGGTTCCTCGCTCGACATGGCCGGCGCCTTCCGCAATGCTGTCAACCGCATCGGCCTGTCGCATGCCGATGCCGCGATGATGGCCGCGACCAGTCCTGCCGCCTTTCTGGGCCTGAGCGACGAGCGCGGGGCACTTGCCCCCGGCCTCGCCGCCGACTGGGTCCAGCTCACCAGCGATCTGATGCCGGCCGGCACCTGGATCGCTGGCAACCGCATCGCCTGATCTCCGGGAGACAAGCCCTGCCCATGCACTCGCCGCCGCCGCTCGACGAAACTCTCGCGGGGCGCATCGCCATCGTGTCTCCGCTGGCCGGCTGGCTCTCCGGCCTGGACGAAGTTCCCGATCCCGTCTTCGCCCAGCGCATGCTGGGAGACGGGATCGCGATCGATCCCACCGGCGATTGCCTCCATGCCCCGTGTGGCGGCGAAGTGACGGTGCTGCAGCCCAGCGGCCATGCCGTGACGATCCGCACCGCCCAGGGTGCCGAGATCCTGATGCATATCGGCCTCGATACCGTAGCGCTGAAGGGCGAGGGCTTCGCTCCCTGCGTCGCCGTCGGTGACCATGTCGCGGCCGGCGCGCCGCTGATCCGTTTCGACCTCGACGCGATCGCCTGCGCCGCCCCGGCGACGATCACCCCGGTGCTGCTGCTCGAAACCCCCGGCTTCGCGCTGGTCCGCAGCCGCGCGGACGGCCCGGTCCAGGTCGGCGACGCGATCTTCGCGCTCGAACCCCAGGCCGGCGCTACCGCCGAAGCCGTCCGCGCCACCGGCGAGACCGTCGAGCGCACGATCACCGTGCCGCTCGCGCACGGCATCCATGCCCGCCCGGCCGCGCGCATCCGCGATCTGCTCGGCGCGCATGCCGCCGATGTCACCATCACCAAGCAGCAGCGCAGTGCCAATGCGCGCAGCCCGGTCGGCCTGCTCACGCTGGCGATCGGCTATGGCGACGAGATCCAGATCCTCGCGACCGGCCCCGACGCCGCCGCCACCGCCGAAGCGCTCGCCGCGCTGATCGAAAGCGGCATGGGCGAGAAGGGCCATGGCCCCGCTCCCGTCGCCACGACGGCCCCCCCCGCTGCACCGGCGCAGACCACCCTCCCCGACGACGGCATCCTCACCGGCGTCACCGCCGCTCCCGGCCTCGCCGTGGGCCAGGCCCGCCGCTTCCGTCTGCCCGAGGTCGAGGTCGACGCGACCAGCAAGGGCGCGGCCGAGGAGCAGGCCCGGCTCGACGCTGCCTGCACCGCGCTGGGCGCCCGCCTCGATGCCGAGATCGGCCACGCCGCCGGCCCGCAGCGCGCGATCATCGAAGCGCACCGCGCGATGCTCGGCGATGCCGATCTGCGCGCCAGCGCCGCCAAGGCCATCCAGGACGGCGCCAGTGCCGGCATCGCCTGGCGCACCGCGATCGCGCCCCAGGCCGAAGCGCTCGCCGCATCGGGCGACGCCCGCCTCGCCGAGCGCGCCGACGATCTGCGCGACCTCGAACGCCGCGTGCTGCTGATCCTGGCCGGTGCCGAGGAAGCGCCGCTCGCCTTCCCGGCGAACACCATCCTGATCGCCGACGATCTGCTGCCGTCGCAGGTCACCGCGATCGATCCGCGTCAGGTGATCGGCCTGTGCGTCGAAAAGGGCGGCCCCACCTCGCACGCTGCGATCCTCGCCGCCAATATCGGCCTGCCGATGCTGGTCTCGCTCGGCCCGGTGCTGCGCCAGATCGCGGAGGACACACCGCTGATCCTCGACGCCGGCCTCGCCCGGCTCCAGGTCGACCCGAGCGTGGAGACGCTCGACGAAGCCCGCCGCGACGTCGCCGATCGTGCCGCGCGCCGCGCCGTCGCGCTCGCCGCCGCCGCCCAGCCCTGCCACATGGCGGACGGCACGCGCATCGAAGTCTTCGCCAATCTCGGCTCGCAGGCCGATGCCGCGCTCGCGATCACCAATGGCGCCGAGGGTTCGGGGCTGCTGCGCACCGAATTCCTGTTCCTCGATCGCGAAACCGCACCCAGCGTCGACGAGCAGGCTGCCGATTATCAGGCGATTGCCGATACGCTTGGCGGCCGCCCGCTGATCATCCGCCTGCTCGATATCGGCGGCGACAAGCCCGCCCCCTATCTGCCGATCCCGGCGGAGGAGAACCCGGCGCTCGGCCTGCGCGGCATCCGCGTCGGCTTCGCCCATCCGCAGCTGCTCGAGGACCAGATCCGCGCGATCCTGTGCGTCCAGCCGATCGGCCAGTGCCGGATCATGATCCCGATGATCGCCGGGGTCGATGAGCTGCGCCGCGTCCGCGAGGTGCTCGATCGGCTGCGTGCCGAACTCGGCATCACCGAAAAGGTCGAGCTGGGCGTGATGGTCGAGACCCCGGCAGCGGCGGTCACCGCCGATCTGCTCGCCGCCGAAGCGGATTTCCTCTCGATCGGCACCAACGATCTCACCCAATATGCCCTCGCCATGGACCGCGGCAACGCCAGCGTGGCCAGCGCGATCGACGGGCTGCACCCCGCCGTGCTGCGCCTGATCGCCGACACCTGCAAGGGCGCCGCAAGCAAGGGCCGCTGGACCGGCGTGTGCGGCGGGCTCGCCTCCGATCCGCTCGCCGTGCCGATCCTGATCGGCCTGGGCGTGACCGAGCTTTCGGCCACCGCCGCCATCGTCCCCGAGATCAAGGCGCTGGTGTCCGGTCTTCGCATCGAAGCCGTCCGCGCCCATGCCCAGGCCGCGCTTGCCTGCGCGACCGCCGCCGATGTCCGCGCTCTTGCCCGGGAGTTCACCGCATGAAGTCGATCCTCGAACTCCTCCAGCCGCTCGGCCGCGCGCTGATGCTGCCGATCGCGGTGCTGCCGGTCGCCGGCCTGCTGCTCCGCCTCGGCCAGCCTGACCTGCTCGACATCGCGTTCATCAGCGCCGCGGGCGATGCGCTCTTCTCGCATCTCGGCCTGCTCTTCGCGATCGGCGTCGCCACCGGCTATGCCAAGGATGGCAATGGCGCCGCGCCGCTCGCCGGCATCACCTGCTTCCTGGTCGCCACCGAAGCGGCCAAGGTGCTGCTTACCGTTCCCGCCGATGTGGTCGCGGGCATGGACGGCCCGCTGCTCGAACTGACCACCGCGGCGTGGAAGGCCAAGGCGATCACCCGTCTCGACGTGCCGATCGGCATCCTGTCGGGCCTGATCGGCGGCAATTTCTACAATCGCTTCTCGACGATCAAGCTGCCCGAATATCTCGCCTTTTTCGGCGGGCGCCGTTTCGTGCCGATCGTCAGCGGCTTTGCCGGCGTGCTCATCGCCGGCCTGATCGGCCTGTGCTTCGCGCAGCTGAGCGCCGGGATCGACGGGCTGGGTCACGGCATCACCGGCGCAGGCGAGATCGGCCTGTTCCTGTTCGGCCTGATCAACCGGCTGCTGCTGGTCACCGGCCTCCATCACATCTTCAACAATGTGTTCTGGTTCGTGCAGGGTGATTTCCACGGCGCGAACGGCGATCTGCGCCGCTTCTTCGCCGGCGATCCAAGCGCCGGCGCGTTCATGGCCGGCTTCTTCCCGGTGATGATGTTCGGCCTGCCCGCCGCCTGCCTCGCGATGTACCGCGCGGCGCGTCCCGAGCGGCGCAAGGCCGTGGGCGGCATGCTGTTCAGCCTCGCACTGACCTCGGCGCTGACCGGCGTGACCGAGCCGATCGAGTTCAGCTTCATGTTCCTCGCGCCGGCATTGTTCGCGGTGCACGCGGTGCTCACCGGCATCGCGATGGTGGTGATGGACCTGCTGAACGTGAAGCTCGGCTTCGGCTTCTCGGCCGGTCTGTTCGATTATGTCCTGAACTTCGGCAAGGCGACCAACCCGCTGCTGCTGATCCCGGTCGGCATCGTCTATTTCGCGCTCTATTACGGCATCTTCAGCTTCGTGATCCGCCGCTTCAACCTGCAAACCCCGGGCCGCGAGCCCGAGACTGCGGTGGCGGGCACGCCGGCTGTCGCCACCACCGGCGTACGCGGGGCGGACTTCGCCGCCGCGCTGGGTGGCGGTGCCAACATCACCAGCGTCGATGCCTGCACCACCCGCCTGCGCCTGATGGTCAAGGATCAGGCCCAGGTCGACGAAGCCGCGCTCAAGGCGCTCGGCGCGCGCGGCCTGATCCGTCCCTCGGCCAACGCGCTCCAGGTCGTGCTCGGCCCGATCGCGGACTCGGTCGCGGTCGAGATCCGCGATGCGCTGGCGATGGGCGGTGTCCAGCGCGTGGACGTGCTGGCTGCGAAAGCGCTTGGGCAGACGCTGCTCACCCCCGCTGCGCTGGCAGCGCTGGGCGGGGCGGAGAATGTCCTGAGTGCCCTGCTGCTCGGCTCACGCCTGCGCGTCGAGCTGTGCGAGCCCGCCAAGGCCGGCGAGCCCGCGCTGGCCGCGCTCGGCGTTCGCTCGGTCGCGCATCCGTCCGAAGGCGTGGTCCACCTGCTCCTCGCCCCGGATGGCGCGAAGGCACTGGTGGCGGCGTAAAACCCCTCAGCTCCCCGGCGAAAGCCGGGCCCCTGGGTTTCGCTGTCCTACAGAAACCGCTTGTATGGAGCGGCCGGCATCAAAACCGGCCGCTCTTTCCTTTTGTCGGAAGCCTCAGCGCGGCGTTATCGTCACCGCGCCCAGCAGCCCCGAAGGCGCATTGGCGGCCCCTTCAACCAGCAGCGCCACGATCCGCGCGCCCTGCCCGGCCGGCAGCTTGGCACTGAGCGGACCCGGCGCAGCACTGGTCTTGCTCGCCAGCAGCTTGCCACCCACCCAAAGCTCGGCCTTGCCGCCGACGTTCTCGAACGTGATCGTCCCGCCTTCGCCGGCAACCCGCTTCCACGGCGTGAAGCGGGTGCGGTAAACCCGCCACCCCGCCTGCTCGGCCGGGGTAGGCACGCCGCTGCGGACAAAGTCCCAGCTGTTATTGTCCCCGTCCGCCGGCGCCAGGGTCGGTGCGGGCTTCTCCGCCAGCAACGGCGAACGCCGCCACTCGCGCAGGTCCTGCACCTGCGGCACCACAGCCACCTGCGGACGCGGCGCGACATCCGTACGCCCGATCGTCAGCGACGCCGGCGCAAGGCCCTCGGCGTGCGCGCGAACGGCGATCCGCCCTTGCCCGGTACCGGCGCGGATCAGGATCTGCGCCAGCCCGTTGAACAAGGAGCGCGAGCCCGCACCCGGCTCGACCTGCTCGGCCTCGTGGCTGTTGGGATCGCCGTTACCCACGCCGAGGATCACCGCGCCTTCAACCGAGAATTGCGTCCTCAGGTTGGCAGTCGGCACGTGCCTGCCCCTGGCATCCACCGCGTCGATCGTGATCGCCTGGCATTCCTCGTCATCGCCGGCCATCAGGCTCCGCGCCGGCGTAAGCCGCAGGGCAACGGGCTTGCCGGCCGTCTCCTGCACGGCGCGGGCAACAACCTTGCCGCCGCGCATCGCAATCGCCTCGATCCGGCCAGGCGCATAGGGCACGGTCCATTCATTGCCCATGATCCGGTCGACCTTCTGGACGCCCAGTTCGCGCCCGTTCAGCCGCAGCGCCACCGTCTCGGCATTGCAGCTGACGAAGACCTTGATCGCCTCGCCCTCGCGTCCCGGCCAGGTCCAGTGCGGCGCGATCGCGACGACATCCCTGTCGTCGATCCAGTGCGCGCGGTGGATGTCGAACGCGGTCTTGGGGAAGCCGCACAGGTCGAGGATACCGAAGAAGCTGGCGATCGTCGGCCAGGCATAGGGCGTCGGCTCGCCATGATAGTCGAACCCGGTCCACACGAACCCGCCGGCGACAAAGGGCCGCTCGGCGATGTTCTTCCAGGTGTCGCGGTGCGTCGCGCCCCAGCTCGTCGCCTCGGTATCATAGGAAGTGATGACATGCTTCGCCGGATCGCTGGCAAAGGCCCCGCGCGTCTCATAGGCGCTGGTGTCTTCCGAGCTGGTGATCGGCTGGTTCGGGTGGAGCTTGTGATATTTGTCGTAATCGGCCTGGTAATAGTTGAAACCCATCACGTCGAACTCGCCGGCGACGCTGACCTCGTTGTAGAACGAGCCGTTCATCGCTCCCGTCACCGGGCGGCTGTCGTCGAGCTTCTTCACCGCCGCGATCATCCGCCGGACCATCTCGACGCCGGCGCCGGTGCCCTGCATCGGCTCCTCGTTGAACACCGACCAGAGGATCACGCTCGGGTGGTTGCGGTCGCGCCGCACCAGCCATTCGAGCTGGGCCAGATAGTCGGGCGCGGGATTGAACAGCCGGTTCTCGTCCATGACGAGGAAGCCCATCCGGTCGCACCAGTCGAGCAGTTCCGCCGTCGGCGCGTTATGCGACATGCGGATCGCGTTGCAGCCCATCTCCTTCAGCCGTTCGAGCCGCCAGCGGTGCAGCGAATCCGGCACCGCCACGCCGACCCCGGCATGGTCCTGGTGGAGGCACACGCCCTTCAGCTTGACGTGCTTGTCGTTGACGAACAGCCCCTGGTCGGCATCGAAGCGGATCGTGCGGAAGCCGACCGCAACCCGGCGCTCATCGATCGCCGCGCCATCCTGCAGCACCCGCGTTCGCACCGTGTAGAGCGTCGGTTCCTCGATCGACCAGAGCCGCGGCGCCCTGGCATTGAGCTGCAGCACGGCATCGGCGCGGTCCAGCACCGGCACGCTCGCCCTGACCTCGCCACGCGCGATTTCGCGGCCATCGGGATCGAGCAGCACCGCTTCGACCGCCACTGCCGCCGCCTTGCGCGCGACATTGGCCAGCGTCACGATTACCGGCACCTGCCAGCGCCCGTCCACCAGGCGCGGGTCGCAGTGCACGCCGTCGCTGACGATCGCCACCGAAGGGCGACGCACCAGCCAGGCATGGCGATAGAGCCCCGCGCCTTCGTACCACCAGCCTTCCTTGGCATCGGCATCGACGCGGATCGCGATGACATTGGTCTCGTCGCCGAAGCGCGCGAAGGGCGTCAGATCGACATAGACGCTGTTGTAGCTCGACCAGTTGTGCGCGACGGTGCTGCCGTTGATCCAGATCGTCGCATTGGTGGCTATGCCATCGAAATGCAGCTCGAGCGTCTTGCCCTTGTCCGCCGGATCGAGGCGCAGCGTACGGCGATACCAGCCGATCCCGCGCGGCCGATAGCCCTGCGAGACATTGGCGGTCTCGACGAAAGGCTGGGCCGCCGCCCAGTCATGCGGCAGCCGCACCTCGCGCCAGTCGCTGTCGTCATAGCCGGTCGCCGCCGCGCCCAGCGCATTGCCCGCCTTGACGCTGAGATAGGTCTCGTGATGCCCCTGTGGCTCCGGCGTGGGGATATCACCTTCATGGAAGCGCCAGCCGAGCTCGAGCAGAGTCCGCGAAGGATCGCCCTCGGGCAGGCGGGGCGCCACGCTGTTCAGCGGTCGCGGCATCGGGAAGCCGTCGCCTTCCCCCTTTGCCGCAGCGACCGGCGCCGCTCCGGCTTCCGCCAACGGGACCGTCAGCAGGGCGCCGACGCCGACGCTCCCTTGCAGGAGTTGACGACGATCCATGGCGATACTCCGACTGGGGCCGCGACACCGCGCGGCCCTAATGGCAAGGAAAGAGAAGTTAGATGTCGCTCAGCTCGGCCACGAAATCATAGGCGTCGCCGCGATAATAGGAGCGGGTGACTTCGGCCGGGCGACCGTCGCGCAGAAAGGCGCGACGCTCGATCAGCAGGCCGGCATGGCCCGCATCGACGCCAAGCATCTTGGCATGTTCGGCACCGAAGGGGACGGCGCGCAGCCGCTGCAGCGCCCGCACCGGCCGGTTCCCCACCTTGTCCAGCGCGCTGTAGAGCGAGTCCTCGACGGCATCGACGGACGGCAGGCAATAGCCGGCGATCGTCGAGAATTCGAGCGCCATCGGCTCGTCATCGGCGTAGCGGATGCGCGCGAAACGCAGCACCGGCGCCCCCGGCGACAGCCCCAGCATCATCGCCTCCTCGGGATTGACCTGGCCCGGCGCGCGCGAGACCCAGCTGCTGCTGGCCTTGCGGCCGCGCGCGGCCATGTCCTCGGTAAAGGACGACAGCTTGGAGAAGCTTTTCTCGACGCGCCCGGCGACGAAGGTGCCGGCACCGCGGCGGCGGGTGAGCAGGCCTTCCTCGACCAGCCCGCCGATCGCCTTGCGCACGGTGATGCGCGACACGTCATATTCGGTGGCAAGATCGCGCTCAGGCGGGATCGCATCCCCCTGGCTGAGCACGTTCGATCCGATACCTTCGCGAATGAGCTGCTGCAGCTGGAGGTAGAGCGGGGACGGGTTGTCCTCGCGAAAACGCCCTAACTGTTCCGAAAATCCCATCAATCCTCCCCGGGCGTGCCCCCTGCGCACTCCGTTAGCGATGAAGCTAACGCACCAGCCCTGCCTCGGCAACGGCATGCTGTGGATTTATATTGGTAACCCCTACAATATCAATATTTCGCGCGATTGTCTGTGAGCGCAATGCCCTTGCAAGGGAAAGCGGGGACATGACCCTATTGTGCCACAGGACTTATATTGGTTACACCGGCCGCTCAGCCAATGTCATGAGCGGGAGGAATGCATGGGCAAATCTGGAGTTCGGCGAGCACGACATCTGGCCTGGGCGGCGCTGCTGGCGAGCCCCGCGTCGTTTGCGCAGGAACTTCCGATCACGCCCCTTCCCGCCTCGGTCACGCTCGGCGCCGGTGGATATACGGTGCGCGACGGCGCTTCGATCGGCTTTGCCGAAGGCGATTCCGGTGCGGCCGCCGCGGCCCGCCTCCTCGCGGCGCATGTGAAGGTCGAGCGCGGCATCGCGCTTTCCCCCGAATCGCGCCCCGCCGCGATCCAGCTGGTCCGCGACCCCGCCGTGGCGGGCGACGAAGCCTATCGCCTTACCGTCGATGCCGAGGGGATCCGGGTCGCCGCGTCGGGCGACCGCGGCCTGCTCTACGGGGCGATGACGCTCGCGCAGCTGCTCAGCCCCGATCGCGCCTTCGGCAAGCCGGTGCTGGTGCGCAGCGCCGCGATCGAAGACGCTCCCCGCTTCGCCTGGCGCGGCCTGCTGATGGACGTGGCGCGCCATTTCCAGCCGATCGAGGAAGTGTACAAGATCGTCGACCAGATGGCGTCGGTGAAGCTCAACACGCTGCACCTGCATCTTACCGACGACCAGGGCTGGCGCTTCGAGGTGAAGCGCTATCCGAAGCTCACCGAAGTGGGCGGCTGGCGCACCCCGCCATCGAGCGGAGGCCCGGTCGGCCCCAGGCATGGCGGCTTCTACACGCAGGAACAGCTCAAGGCGCTGGTCGCCTATGCCGCCGAGCGCGGCGTGACGATCGTCCCCGAGATCGACCTGCCCGGCCATGCCCAGGCGCTGGCCGCCGCCTATCCCGAGTTCAGCGTCTTCGCCGACGCGCCCGGTGTCGGGCATGACTGGGGCGTGATGCCCTATCTGTTCAACCCGGCGCCCGAAGGCATCGCGTTCATCAAGAACGTGATCGACGAGCTGATCGAGGTGTTCCCGAGCACCTATATCCACCTCGGCGGCGACGAGGCGATCAAGGACCAGTGGGAGCGCTCGCCCAAGGTGCAGGCGCAGATCAAGGCGCTGGGCCTCAAGACCGAGAACCAGCTGCAGAGCTGGATGATCGAGCAGTTCGGCACCTATCTCGCCGGCAAGGGCCGCCGCCTGATCGGCTGGGACGAGATCCTGGAAGGGGGCCTGCCCGCCTCCGCTTCGGTGATGTCGTGGCGCGGCGAGAAGGGCGCGGTGGAAGCCGCCAATCAGGGGCATGACGTGGTGCTGAGCCCCGCCCCCCTGCTCTATCTCGACCAGCTGCAGAGCAACCTTCCCGACGAGCTGAACGGCCGCCTCGCGGTGCAGTCGCTCGAGAAGATCTATCGCTACGAGCCGGTTCCGGCCGGGATCGATGCCGAGAAGGCCAGGCATGTGCTCGGCGCGCAGGGCAATGCCTGGAGCGAGTATATGATTACGCCGCAACAGGTGCAGCACGCCTATTTCCCGCGCGCCGCGGCGATCGCCGAGATGACCTGGTCGGCGAAGGACCGGCGCGATTTCACCGGCTTCCTCGATCGCGTCCAGCCGCAGATCGCGCGCTGGCGCCGCTCGGGCATGGAAGTGGCCGATGGCGCGTTCGCGGTGGGCTACCAGCTCCAGGGCAGCCGCGGCGATGCGCTTCGCGCGAACAAGGCGACCGTCGCGCTGGCGACCCAGGCGCTCTATGGCACGATCCGCTATACGCTCGATGGGCGCGAACCGACCGCCAAGTCCCCGGCCTATAAGGCGCCACTGGCAGTCAAGCCGGGCGTCACGATCCGCGCCGCCGCGTTCGACAAGAGCGGCAATGCGACGGCCGCACCACGCGCGTTCGACACCAGCCGCGCCGCGCTGCTGACGCGCACCACTTCCGACATGGCGGCGTGCCCGGGCGGCTCGCTCTATCTGCGCATCCCGCTCACGGCGGATTCGACCGCCAACACGCCGGTCTACAATGTCGACCTGTTCAATACCTGCACGGCCTATCCGGCCGCTCCGCTCGACATCGCCCGCGGCTTCACGGTCAGCGTGGCGCGGCTGGCGCGGCATTGGGGGCTGGCGCACGACACCGGCCGGCGCCGCGATCCCTATCCGGCGACGATGCACGGCGAGCTGGTGATCACCGCCCGCTGCACCGCTGCCGCCGCCGACAAGAGCATCAAGCCGATCGTGATCGGCAGCTTCGCGCTGCCCGATCCCGAAAAGGCACCCAACCAGTTCAGCTTCTCGGGTACGATTCCCGAGATGCAGGGAGAGGACGACCTTTGCTTCCAGTTCACTTCGCCGGCATCCGCCCCCTTCTACACCGTCGAGAAGGTCGTTCTGACCGAGGGAGCCGCCAAGTGAAGCGCGCATTGCTCCTGCCGCTGCTCCTCGCCAGCACCGCTGCCTGGGCCGGCCCGCGCGACACCGTGTCGCTCGACGGCGCCTGGGAAGTGCGCATCGATCCCGCCGATGCCGAGGCCGCGAAGACGCATCCCCGGGAAGCGAGCTGGTTTGCCGCGAAGGTGCCCGGCAGCGTCCAGCAGGACCTGATCGCCTCGGGCCGCGCGCCCGATCCGTTCAAGGGCATCAACCAGGCGCCGATCCAATGGGCGGGCCTGACCAACTGGCAGTTCCGCAAGGTGATCGACGTCACCCCGGAAATGCTCAAGCGCGATCATGTCGACCTGGTGTTCGACGGGCTCGATACCTTCGCCACCGTGTCGCTCAACGGCCAGACGCTGCTGACCACCGCCAATGCGCATCGCCGCTGGCGGATCGACGCCAAGTCGGCGCTGAAGCTCGGCCGCAACGAGCTGGTGATCGCGATCGCCTCGCCGATCCGCACGCTCCAGCCGATGGTGCTCGCCCAGGCCAACACGCTGCCCGGCGAATATGATTCCGAGTTCGGCGACGAGCCCAAGGGCAAGCAGACCTCGCCCTACATCCGCAAGCCGAAATACCAGTATAGCTGGGACTGGGGTCCCCGCCTGGTCAATATCGGCATCTGGCGCCCGGCGCGGATCGAGGCATGGGACAATGCCCGGATAGACAATATGCGCGTCGACCAGGAAGCGCTGAACGATGCCGAGGCGCGGCTGGTCGCCCGTTACCGGATCGTCGCCGGCGCCAGCACCAAGCTGACCCTGCGCACCACCCTCACCGGCCCCGACGGCAAGAAGCAGACCGTGTCGCGCAGCTTCGCCGTGGCCCCCGGCGTCAACGAAGTCAGCGTGCCGCTCACCATCGCGTCGCCGCGCCGCTGGTGGCCCGCCGGCTATGGCGCGCAGACGATGTACGACGTGTCGGGTCAGCTCTCCGATCGTGACGGCAAGGCGGACAGCGTCAGCCACAAGACCGGGCTGCGCACCGTCGAGCTGATGCGCAAGGACGGCAGCTTCGGCTTCAAGGTCAACGGCATCCCCATCTTCGCCAAGGGCGCGAACCTGATCCCGTTCGACAATTTCCCCAGCCGCGTACCCCGCGCCCAGATGCAGCAGGTGCTGCAGAGCGCGCGCGACACGAACATGAACATGATCCGCGTCTGGGGCGGCGGCTATTATCTCGACGACGCATTCTATGAGATTGCCGACGAGCTCGGCCTGATGATCTGGCAGGACTTCATGTTCGGCGGCTCGGTCACCCCGCCCGATGCAGCGTTCCGCGACAATGTCCGCGTCGAGGCCGAGGAGCAGGTCGAACGGCTCCAGCCGCACCCCTCGGTGATCGCCTGGTCGGGCGGCAACGAGATCCTGGCTGGCTGGGAGAACTGGTCCGATCGCAAGGCGTTCAAGAAGCGCGTCGGCGCCGACGAGCAGGAGCGGATCGGCGTCGGCATGGCCGTGCTGTTCGATCGCGTGCTGCGCGACGCGGTGATCACGCGCGCGCCGGGCACGCCCTATTGGAACAATTCGCCAGCCACCGATTACGAGGCGCCGACCGACACCGACAAGGATGGCGACCGCCATTTCTGGGATGTGTGGTCGGGCTCCAAGCCGGTCGAGCGCTATCTCGACAGCTGCCCGCGCTTCATGTCCGAATATGGCTTCCAGAGCATGCCGGGCCTGTCGACGATCCGCGACTTCGCGGGCGACGGTCCCTTCACGCTGGAAAGCCCGGTGCTCAAGGCGCACCAGCGCTTCCTCTCGGGCGAAGGCAATGCCCGGCTCCAGCTCTATCTCGACCAGCGGCTGCGCCCGGCAAAGGACTTTGCCGACACGGTGTACCTCACCCAGGTCAACCAGATGCAGGCGATCGACATGGCCGCGCGTCATCATCGCGCCTGCCGTCCGGTGACGCTCGGCTCGCTCTACTGGCAGCTCAACGACACCTGGCCCGCCATTTCCTGGGCGAGCATCAGCTATGACGGCCAGTGGAAGCTGCTTCAGTACGCCGCCAAGCGCTTCTTCGCGCCGCAGGCGATCGTGACCGAGCACAAGGACGGTGCCACCCGCGTCGCGCTCGTTTCGGATGCGACCACGCCGATCGCCGCCGAATGGCGGATCCGCGCCTTCGACATGGCCGGCAAACCGCTGGGCGAGCGCGGCGCCAAGGTATCGCTCACCCCGCTCGGCGCGCAGGAGGCCGCCAGCATCGCCGATGCCGACCTGTTCGCCGGTGCCGCGCCGGAAGCAAGCTATGCCGTTGCCGAGCTGCTGATCGACGGCCGCACCGTGTCGCGCACCATCCTTGAGCGTGCGCTGCCCAAGGACATGGCCTATCCCGCCCCCGGCCTCAGCACCCGCTGGGACGGCAAGCGGGTGACGATCACCGCCGGCGCGCTCGCCCGCGCCGTCATGCTCGATTTCGGCACCATCGCCGCGCATCCGAGCGATGACGGCTTCGACCTGCTGCCCGGCGAAAGCGTCACGATCGACGTGCGGTCCGACGCCTCTGCCGAAGCGCTGCAGAGCGCCCTCACCCTGCGTACCCTGGGGACCAAGTAAATGATTCCGTTCCTGCTTCTCGCCGCTGCCGAGCCCGATCCCGACGCCGATGCGCTCGCCCGCGCGATCGCGACGATGACGATCGAGGAAAAGGCCGCCCAGCTCCAGAGCACCGCCCCGGCCGATGCCGAGGCGGACCTGCCCGCCTATGACTGGTGGAACGAGGGCCTGCACGGGCTGGCGCGCAACGGCTATGCCACCGTCTTCCCCCAGGCGATCGGCCTTGCCGCGACCTGGGACGTCGACCTGATGCACCAGGTCGGCGATGTCGTCTCGACCGAGGCGCGCGCCAAGTTCAACGCCAAGCCGCTGGGCGCCAACCGCCGCATCTATGAGGGGCTGACGATCTGGTCGCCCAATATCAACATCTTCCGCGATCCGCGCTGGGGCCGCGGCCAGGAAACCTATGGCGAGGACCCGTACCTCACCGGCCATCTCGGCGTCGCCTTCATCCAGGGGCTGCAGGGTCCGGATCCCAAATATCCCAAGGTGATCGCCACCCCGAAGCATTTCGCGGTGCATAGCGGGCCCGAGGCCGGGCGCGACGGCTTCGATGTCGATCCGAGCCCGCAGGATCTGGAATCGACCTATCTCCCCGCCTTCCGGCTGGCCGTGACCGAGGGCAAGGCGCGCTCGCTGATGTGCGCGTACAACTCGATCCTCGGCACCCCGGCCTGCGCGCTGTCCGACCTGATGAACACCCGGCTGCGCAAGGACTGGGGCTTCAACGGCTTCACCGTGTCGGACTGCGATGCCGTCGCCAACATCCACATGTTCCACCATTACAAGCTCGACGCGGCAGCGGCGTCGGCCGCGGCGATCAAGGGCGGCAACGACTTCAACTGCGGCACCACCTATGCCGCGCTGCCCCAGGCGGTGAAGCGCGGGCTGGTTACCGAAGCCGAGATCGATACGGCGCTCACCCGCTCGCTGTCGGCCCGCCAGGCGCTCGGCACGATCTTCGGCGCGACCAGCCCGTGGAACCGGATCAAGCCGAGCGAAGTCGGCACGCCCGCGCACCGCGCGCTGGCGCTGGACGCCGCGCGCAAGGCGATCGTGCTGCTCAAGAACGATGCGGATCGCCTGCCGCTCAGGCCCGGCAGCCGCATCGCGGTGATCGGCGCGGATGCCGATGATCTCGGCGTGATCGAGGGCAATTACCACGGCACCGCGCAGAACCCGGTCACCCCGCTCGACGGCATCCGCCGCCAGTTCGGCGCGGCCAATGTCGTCTATGCCCAGGGCTCGGTGCTCGCCGACGGCGCGCCCGTGGTGATGCCGGAGACCGCGTTCGCGGCCGATGGCAAGCCGGGACTGAAGGCGGAATATTTCGCCAGCCCGACCGTGACCGGCTCGCCCGTCGCCACGCGCCAGGACCGCCGGATCGACTTCAACTACACCCGCGTCGCGCCGCTGCCGCAGCTCGATCCCAAGGGCTTCGCCGTCCGCTGGTCGGGTGAGATCGTGCCGCCGGGCCCCGGCCGCTACACGCTGGCGATCGACATCCCCGCCTGCTGGAAGGACTGCAAGACGCATGACAGCGTGCGGCTGTGGATCGACGGCAAGCCGCTGCACGAGGGCCTGCTCGGCAAGGGCCGGGTGGAGCTGCCCTTCACCAGCGACGGCAAGCGCCACGCCTTCCGCATGGAGATCGACCATGCCGGCGAGGATGAGGGCCTCCGCCTGATGTGGCTCCCGCCCGCCGAGCCGCTGCTCGCCCAGGCCGTGAATGCCGCCAGGGACAGCGACGTGGTCGTCGCGGTGGTCGGCCTCTCGCCCGATCTCGAAGGCGAGGCGCTGCAGGTAACCGTCCCCGGTTTCGTCGGCGGTGACCGTACCGAGATCACCCTGCCCTTCGCCCAGCAGCGCCTGCTTCAGGCACTGCGCGACACCGGCAAGCCGGTGGTGGTGGTGGTGACCAGTGGCAGCGCGGTCTCGGTCGATCCGGCGATGGGCGATGCGATCCTCGCCGCTTGGTATCCGGGCGAGAGCGGCGGCACTGCGATCGCCGAGACGCTGGCCGGGCTCAACAACCCGTCGGGCCGCCTGCCGGTGACCTTCTACAAGTCGGCGTCCGATCTGCCGGCGTTCATCGACTATGGCATGAAGGAGCGCACTTATCGCTTCTTCACCGGTACGCCGCTCTGGGGCTTCGGCCACGGCCTGAGCTATACCAGCTTCGCCTATGACCAGCTCGTCGCCAGGGCCGGCAGCACCAGTGCCCCGGTCGAAGTCACCGTGCGCGTGCGCAACAGCGGCGCGCGGCCGGGCGAGGAAGTGGTCCAGGCCTATCTGGTGCCGCCCGCGAGCAAGGCGCGCGGCAACGGCATGACCACGCCGGTGCTCCAGCGCGAGCTGGTCGGCTTCCAGCGCGTGTCACTCAAGCCGGGCAAGGTGGGCACGCTGCGCTTCAGCCTCGATCCGCGCAGCATCAGCTCGGTGTCGCGCGACGGCACCCGCCAGGTGGTTCCGGGCGCCTATCGCCTGTGGATCGGCGGCGGCCAGCCGGGCACCGCGCCGGGGCTATGGACCGACTTTACCCTGACCGGCGAAGCCCAGGAGTTGCCCAAGTGAAGATGGACCGCCGCACGATGATCGGCGCGGGCCTTTCGCTCGCCGCTACCCCGGCCCTCGCCCAGAAGGCGACCGGCTTCACCAGCCATCGCCCCGCCCCTGCCGATCGCAAGTTCGTCAGCAAGTCGGTCGAGCGCGAGATCGTTCGCGTCTCGAAGAAGATCGGCGACGCCAAGCTGCGCTGGATGTTCGGCAATTGCTATCCGAATACGCTCGACACGACCGTGGCGATGCGCACGATCGATGGCGCGCCCGATGCGTTCGTGCGCACTGGCGACATCAACGCGCTATGGCTGCGCGACAGCTCGGCGCAGGTGAAGCCCTATCTGCATCTCGCCGGGCAGGATGCCGATCTGCGCCGCCTCTATCACGGCCTGATCGCCCGCCAGTCGCGCTCGATCCTGCTCGACCCCTATGCCAATGCGTTCATGGAGGATCCCACCGCCAGGACCGATCTCAGCTGGGCGCTCGAGGACCAGACCAAGATGCTGCCCGGCGTCGCCGAGCGCAAATGGGAGATCGACTCGCTCTGCTATCCGATGCGCCTGGCGCATGGCTATTGGCAGGCGACGGGCGACAAGACGCCTTTCGATGCGCGCTGGGCGGAAGCCGCCCGGCTGAGCATCGCGACCTTCCGCGAGCAGCAGCGCAAGACCGACAAGGGCCCCTATCGCTTCCGCCGCAAGAGCAACATCCCGACCGAAACGCTGATGCTCGAGGGCTATGGTGCGCCCTCGCGCTCTGTCGGGCTGATCCATTGCGGTTTCCGTCCCTCGGACGATGCCTGTGTCTATCCGTTCCTGATCCCGTCCAACTATTTCGCGGTGACTGCGCTGCGCGAACTCGCCGTGGTCGCCAATGCCGCGCGCGGCGATGCGGCACTGGCCAACGACGCCGTCGCGCTGGCCGACGAAGTCGATGCGGCGCTGCGCAAATATGCCCGGATGCGCCTGCCAGACGGCAGCGAAGTGATCCCGTTCGAAGTCGATGGCTTCGGCAACACGCTGTTCATGGACGACGCCAATGTGCCGTCGCTCTCGGCGCTCGCCTATCTCGGCTGCCTGAAGGCGGACGATCCGCTGTTCCAGCGCACCGCTGCGGCGGCATGGAGCGACAACAATCCCTATTGGTCGCGCGGCAAGGTCGTCGAAGGCATTGGCGGGCCGCATGTCGGGCTCGGCCAGGTCTGGCCGATGTCGCTGGTGATGCGTGCGCTCACCTCTTCGGACGACGCCACGATCCGCCAGTGCCTGCGCATGATCCGTGACAGCGATGGCGGCACCGGCTTCATCCACGAAGCGGTCGACCAGGACGATCCTTCGAAATTCACCCGCGAGTGGTTCGCCTGGGCCAATGGCCTGTTCGGCGAGCTCATCGTCCACCTCGCCGATATCCGTCCCCAATTGCTGGCAGAAACGCTGTGAACCCTACGCGTCGTCAACTCCTCGCCTCCACCGGCCTCGGCCTCGCCGCCGCCGCCGCGCTTCCCGCCCATGCCCGGCCTCCCGTTGCCGGAACCAGGCCGAACCTGTTCATCGGCACCGGCGGCACCGGCCATACCTATCCCGGCGCTACCCTGCCCTTCGGCATGGTCCAGCTGAGCCCCGATACCGGCGTCGAGCGCTGGGAAACCTGCTCGGGCTATTACAAGACCGACACGTCGATCCTCGGCTTCTCGCACACCCACCTTTCGGGCACCGGCATCGGCGACATGCTCGACGTGCTGGTGGTGCCGGCGACCGGCCCGGTGCATCTGGTGCCCGGCACCCCGGAGAACCCGGATGCGGGCTATCGCCAGCGCTTCTCCGGCGAGCATGCCGAGCCCGGCTATTACCGGGTCGCGCTGGAAACCGGCGTCCAGGCCGAACTGACCGTCACCGAGCGCACCGGCTGGCACCGCTATCGCTTCCCGGCGGGCAAGGGCCATGTGCTGATCGACCTGTCGCACCTGATCCTCGACAAGTCGGATTCGCCGCCACTCGTCGACGAAGCGCTGCTGGAAGTTGCTGCGGACGGCACGCTCAGCGGCACGCGCCGCGTGTTCCGCTGGGCCAAGGGCCGGCGGATCTTCTTCGCGATGCAGCTGTCGCGGAAGCCCGATCGCATCACCTTCATCGGCGACGGCGATACCGAGCAGCCGGCAGGCGCGACCCGCGTTGCGGGCAAGCGGCTCAAGGCGGTGCTCCAGTTTGACGATGCCGGCAGCGCGCCGCTGGTGATCCGCTGCGGCATCTCGGCCGTCGATGCCGATGGCGCCCGCGCCAATCTCGCCGCCGAGGCGAAGCATTGGGACTTCGACCGGGTCCGCCGCGACGCCGCTGCCCTGTGGAGCAAGTCGCTCGACAGCGTGAAGGTCGAGGGCGGCACACCCGACCAGCGGACGATCCTGTCCTCCGCGCTCTACCACGCCCAGCTCGCCCCCACGCTCGTGTCGGACGTCGATGGCCGCTATCCCGGCATGGACGGCAAGACGCAGACCGTGCCCGCCGGCGGCGCGGCGTTCAGCACCTATTCGCTTTGGGACACCTATCGCGCGCTGCATCCGCTGCTCACCCTCGTTGCACCCGAGCAGACCAAGCTGCTGATCGACGACATGATCCGCCAGACCGCCCAGTCGCGCTTCGGCCCGCTGGTCTGGCCGCTGCAGGGCAAGGAAACCGGCACGATGATCGGCTGGCACGGCGTCGTCCCGCTTGCCGAGGCGCATGCCAAGGGCATTCCCGCCGACTATGCCGCCGCCTGGCCGGCGCTCCGCAAGCGCAGCTTCGATTTCTCGGCGCCGGACAAGGACAACAGCCTTGGCCGCGACCTGTACGACAAGCTCGGCTATGTGCCGGCGGACAAGGTGTTCGAGAGCGTCAGTCGAACGCAGGAATATGCCTATGACGACTGGGCCTCGTCGCACCTCGCCCGTGTGGCCGGCGCGACCGAGGATGCCGAGCGGCTGCACAAGCGCTCGGGCAACTGGCGCAACGTCATCGACGGCAAGATCGGCTTCGCCCGCCCCCGCTTCGAGAATGGCCAGTGGTGGAAGGACTATGACCCCGTCCAGCTCGGCCACATGCCCAAGCCGTGGTGGCGCGACTATACCGAAGCGAATGGCTGGCAGGCGACCTTCCTCAACCAGCACGACATCTATGGCATGATCGCCCATATGGGCGGCGATGCGGCGTATGAGGCAAAGCTCGACGCGCTGTTCACTGCGCCCTCGACTCTGCCCGACAATGCGCCGCCGGACATTTCGGGGCTGGTCGGACAGTATGCGCACGGCAACGAGCCGGACCAGCACGCGGCCTATCTCTACAGCTATGTCGGCGCGCCGTGGAAGACGCAGGCGATGGTCCGCCGTCTCTGTGTCGAGATGTACAAGAACGATCCCGACGGCATTATCGGCAATGACGATTGCGGCCAGATGAGCGCGTGGTTCGTGCTGTCATCGCTCGGCTTCTATCCGGTCGATCCGGTCGAGGCCGTCTATGTCTTCGGCTCGCCGCTGTTCGAGCGGGCCGAGATGCAGCTGGGCAAGGGCCGCAAGCTGGTGGTCGAGGCGCCGGGCAACCGCGCCGACACCCCCTATGTCGCCGCGGTGACCTGGAACGGTCGTCCCTGGACGAAGAGCTGGATCTCGCACCGCGACCTGGCTGCCGGCGGCACGCTGCGCTTCACCATGTCCGCCACCCCGAACCGCGCCTTTGGCCGCGCGCTCGCTGACCGGCCGCCGTCGTTCGGCCGCAGCCCCGCCTGAGACCAAGGTGGGAACGCACACAAGTCCTTGGAAATTCACCGTCATCCCGGCCTTGCGCCGGGATCCCGCTTCGTCTTCCTGCCGCATGACAGCGGGCCCCCGGCGCAAGGCCGGGGTGACGAAAAAGAATATGAATCCCCAAACTAGAGGATCATCATGACCGAACTGTCCCGGCGCACCCTGATCGCCACCGGCCTCGCCGCCGGCGCGCTGCCTGCCGTTCCCGCGCAGGCCGGCGCCGCGCCTGCCAACACGCCCAAGCCCTTCGGCGCCACGCCGAGCCCGCGCCAGTGGCGCTGGCATGGGCGCGAGCAATACGCCTTCGTCCATTTCTCGATCAACACCTTCACCGACAAGGAATGGGGCTTTGGCGACGAGAGCCCGAAGCTGTTCAACCCGAGCGACTTCGATGCCGACCAGATCGTCGCCGCGGTCAAGGCCGGCGGGCTCGAGGGGCTGATCCTCACCGCCAAGCATCATGACGGCTTCTGCCTGTGGCCGACGCTGCTCACCGAGCATTGCATCCGCAACAGCCCCTATAAGGACGGCAAGGGCGATATCGTCCGCGAGATGGCCGATGCCTGCAAGCGCGCCAAGCTTCCCTTCGGCCTGTATCTGTCGCCCTGGGATCGCAACCATGCCGAATATGGCCGCCCGGCCTATGTCACCTATTACCGCGCCCAGCTGACCGAGCTGTGCACCCGCTATGGCGACCTGTTCGAAGTGTGGTTCGACGGCGCCAATGGCGGCGACGGCTATTATGGCGGCGCGCGCGAGGCCCGGAAGATCGATGCGCCGCGCTATTATGACTGGCCCTCGATCGTCGCTTTGGTCCACAAGCTCCAGCCCAATGCCTGCACCTTCGATCCGCTCGGCGCGGATATCCGCTGGGTCGGCAATGAGGACGGCGTTGCCGGCGATCCCTGCTGGCCGACCATGCCGAACGAGCCCTATGACCAGAAGAACGGCAATGCCGGCGTGCGCGGCGGCGCGATCTGGTGGCCGGCGGAGACCGACGTCTCGATCCGCCCGGGCTGGTTCTACCACTCGGACGAGGACTCCAAGGTCAAGAGCCCCGAGCGGCTGATCCGTCTCCATGACGAGTCCGTCGGCCGTGGGACCAATCTGAACCTCAACATTCCGCCCGATCGCCGTGGCCGCATCCCCGATCAGGACTTCAAGATCCTGAAGTCCTATGGCGACGCGATCCGCGCGACCTTCGCCAGGGATCTTGCCAAGGGCGCGGTGGCGCATGCCAGCGCCAGCCGCCCGGGCTTCGCGCCGGCCAAGGTGCTCGACGGCAATCGCGAGACCTATTGGACCACGCCCGACCAGGCGACCACGCCGAGTCTGACGCTCGACCTCAAGCCCGGCACGCGTTTCGACGTGATCCGGCTGCGCGAATATCTCCCGCTAGGCGTGCGCGTGACGCGCTTCGCGGTCGATGCCGAGATCAACGGAAGCTGGCATACGCTGGCGGAGCATGAGTGCATCTCGGCACAGCGCGTGATCCGCTTGCCCGCCCCGATCGCGCCGCGCCGCGTGCGCCTGCGCATCCTCGAGGCACCCGCCTGTCCGGCGATCAGCGAGTTCGCGCTCTTCGCCTCGGTCGCGCCGGTGCCGGTGCCTGCGATCGTCTCGACCGATCCGACCGTGCTCGATGTGACCAGGTGGCGCGTCGTCGATGCCAGCGCACCCGGCGCCGAGAAGCTGCTCGACAATGAGGCCGGCACGATCTGGGTCCAGCCGAGCCCCAAGCCGGGCGCCCCGGCGCGCGTCACCGTCGATCTGGGCGGATCGACCGATCTGGCCGGTTTCAGCCTCACCCCGTCGCGTCAGGTGATGACCGGCGCTGCGCCGCCGCGCGGCTACGTCGCGGAAACCAGCGTCGATGGTACCAATTGGGAACCGGCAGCATCCGGCGAGTTCTCCAACATCGCCTATGCGCTATCCACCCAGCGCATCAATTTCGCCCGCGCACGCGCCGCGCGCTATCTCCGCCTGACCTTTGCCGAGACCGCGGTGCCCGCCGGCCGGCTGGCAATCGCCGGAATCGGCGGATTCCTGCCTGCGCGCTGAGAGCGATCCTCCCCTCCCGGGCCATGCGTCCGGGAGGGAATAGCCGATCGAAATCAGTACGCTAGCGTGTCATTTCCGGCGCCGCGCCGGGGCTAGTGACGCAATTTTGCAACGGCGGTATGCTATTTATCGGATCGATAGCACCAAAGTCGATTTTGGTATTGAAGTGATATTCCACCTATGACAACCATACGACAAGGCTAGGACGTACCCGTGACGATCCGAACCATTCGCGGCCGCGTGTTAGCGCTCGCATTCAGGGTTGGCATCGATGGAAACTACGCGTCGGAGAGCAATGGCATTGGGTATCGGCGGCGCAGCGTTCGCTGCGGCACCTCCTGTCGTCGCCAAGCCCGGTAACCGCGCTCTCATCGTTTCGACCTGGGATTTCGGCGCGGCCGCCAATGCCGCCGCCTTCGCCCAGTGGAAGAAGACCAGCAGCCTGCTCGACGCGGTCGAAGCCGGCGCCCGCGTCCCTGAGGCGGATCCCAAGAATCACTCCGTCGGCTTTGGCGGCTATCCCGACCGCGACGGCCACGTCACGCTCGACGCGATCCTGATGGACGATCGCGGCAATCTCGGCGCGGTAGCCGCGCTCGAGGATTTCATGCATCCGATCTCGGTCGCGCGCCGGGTGATGGAAAAGACCCCGCACACCTTCCTGGTCGGCGACGGGGCACGCCAGTTCGCCATCGCCGAGGGATTCGAGCGCACCAAGCTGCTCACCCCGGAAGCCGAGGCTGCGTGGCGCGAATGGCTCAAGACGGCGAAGTACAAGCCGGTTGCCAATAGCGAGAACATGCGCGGCACCGCGCTCGATCACGACACGATCGGCATCGTCGCCTGCGGCCCCGACGGCCGCCTCGCCGGCGCCTGCACGACCTCGGGCATGGCCTTCAAGCTTCGCGGCCGCGTCGGCGATTCGCCGCAATGCGGCTCGGGCCTGTTCGTCGAGGCCGGGGTCGGCGCGGCGACCGCGACCGGCGTTGGCGAGGAAGTCACCCGGATCGCCGGCTCGGCCCGCGTGGTCGCATCGATGCGCGCCGGCATGTCGCCCCAGGCGGCCTGCCGCGAAGCCGTGCTCCATATTGCCAAGCTCCGCGGCGACGCGGTGCGCGACGCCCAGGTCGGCTTCCTGGCGATCAACGATCGCGGCGAGATCGGCGCCTTCGCGCTGCAGCCCGGTTTCACCTTCGCAGTAACCGACCTTGAGGGACGAACCCAAGTGCGGCCCGCTGAGAGCTTAAAAAAGCCCGCGGCCACCAAATAACCCGAACCTATTTCCTGATTCCTAGGGGGATGTAATGAAGAAATTGAATGCCCTGTTGCTGAGTTCAACTTGTTTCGCGGTTCTGCTCGCCGCACCTGCCATGGCGCAGGATGCACAGCAGGACACCAGCGCGGCCTCGACCGCCGACACCCAGGACAGCGGCGCGATCGTCGTCACGGGCAGCCGCATCACGCGTCCGAACGCCGCCGCAGCGTCGCCGATCACCTCGGTCACCTCGGAAGCGATCCGCGCCCAGGCAGCCGTGAACATCGAAGAAGTGCTGAACCGCATTCCCTCGGTCGCGCCGGACAGCCAGCAGAACTATCAGGACTCGGACGGCCGCCAGCGCATCAAGCTGCGCAACCTCGGCTTCGAGCGCACCCTCATCCTGGTCGACGGCAAGCGCCTCGGCACGATGAACGGCCTCGACGCGAACATGATCCCGACCGCGCTCGTCTCGCGCGTCGACGTGCTGACCGGCGGCGCCTCGGCCGTTTACGGTTCGGACGCAGTCGCCGGCGTGGTCAACTTCATCCTGGACAATAATTTCGAAGGCATCCAGGCGAACGCGAACTACAATTTCTACGCGCACGACAACAAGCCGGGCCTCGTCTCGCAGATCGCGAAGAACTACGGCTTCGCCCAGCCCGCCCAGGGCCTGAGCGCCGATGGCGGCCGCGTCGACCTGTCGCTGACGGCCGGCAAGAAGTTCTTCGACGACCGCATGCACGTGTCGGCCTATGTCGATTACCGCAAGGCGAACCTCGTTCCCTACAGCGCGCGCGAGACTTCGGGCTGCCAGCTCGTCGAAGGCACCAAGGACGGCCCGCTCAGCTGCTCGATCTCGAGCTACACCGGCTATGGCTATGTCTCGCCGCAGAGCGGCCCGAACGCCGGCAACGCCTATCTGAACAACCCGAACGGCAGCCGCACCTTCGTGCCCTATTCGTCGGCGCTCGCCGCGAACCCGTATGACGGCTACTCGTTCCAGCGCAAGAACGAGCGCTGGAATGCCGGCGGCTTCGCGTCGTTCAAGATCTCGGACGCCGCCGAAGTCTATGCCAACGCGATGTGGTTCCGCGACAAGTCGGCCAACGTCTATCCGGCCCGCGTCTACAGCTCGACCGCCTATTCGGACGGCCCCTACCAGGTCCGCTGCAACAACCCGTACATGTCGGCCGCCCAGGCGACCGCGATCTGCGGCGCCGCGGCCGGCACCAGCACCTTCGTGCCGATCGAGCTGCGCTACCGCATGACCAGCGTTCCCGATCTCGAGGACCGCTACACCAACGAAGGCCTGCGCGTCACCGGCGGCGTCCGCGGCGCGTTTGCCAAGGGCTGGAGCTACGATATCGGCGGCGTCTATGCACGCAACCAGATGGACACCAGCTGGGCCGGCCCGCTCTATGCGCGCGTCAACAACGCCCTGAACGTGGTCAACAACAACGGCACGATCAGCTGCGTCAACGACGTTGCCAATGGCTGCGTGCCCTTCGATCCGTTCAGTGCCAACTCGGCGACGAACAACACCGCGCTGTACAACTATCTGATCGCGGGCACCTACGGCACCTCGACCACGACCAACACGCTCTATAACGGCATCGCCACCATCCAGGGCGATCTCGGCACCTACGGCATCAAGAGCCCGTGGGCGGATGAAGGCGTCGCGATCGCGTTCGGCGCCGAATATCGCGAAGACCAGCTCAAGAGCCACGCCGATGCGATCTGGCGTGAATCGGTCAGCGACGATGCCGACCGCTATCTCGCCCAGCACGTCTGGGAAGGTAACGTCGAGCTTCAGGTTCCGCTCGCCCAGCACAAGGCTTTCGCCGACCTGCTCCAGGTGAACGGTGCGTACCGCCTGTCGAAGTACAGCAGCAACCCGGACACCTTCTCGACCTGGAAGGCCGAGGCGATCTGGGCTCCGGTCGAGGACATCACGTTCCGCGCCTCGATCAACCGCGCCCAGCGCGCGCCGACCGTGGTGGAGTCCTTCCAGGGCTCGAACACCAGCTATGGCCGGATCACCACCGCCTATAACGACATCTGCGCGCCGACCGTGGTCAGCACGTCGATCGATCCGGTCACGGGTCGCCCGGTCAATGTGTACGGCGCACCGGTGGCATCGCGCGAAGCGTGCCGCGCAACCGGCCTGGCCGACAACCTCTACGGCAGCGCCACCCTGCTCTGCCCGACCGATGTCGGCTGCACCTATCGCGCCGGCGGGTTCACCGTGGATCCGGAAACGGCCTACACCAAGACCTTCGGCGTGGTCCTGAAGCCGCGCTTCCTTCCGGGCCTGGTGGTTTCGGCCGATCGCTTCCTGATCGATCTGAACCAGTCGATCGGCTACAACGACTATTCCTACTTCTCGCAGGGCTGCGTCCAGACCGCCGATCCGTTCTTCTGCAGCATGTTCGTGCGTAACGCGAACGGCACGCTGTCGAGCAACCCGACGTCGAACCCGACCACTGGCTTCATCCGCCAGGGCACGACCAACTACTACAAGAGCAAGTCGCATGGCTGGGACTTCCAGGGCCAGTATGCGCTGCCGCTCGGTGCCTCGGTCGGTCGCCTGGACTTCGACTTCGCCGGTACGCTGACCACGCTGGCCGGCGCGCAGGACGCGTCGTTCCTCGCGGAGCGCAACTGCGTGGGCTATTATGGCGGCGCCGGCTGCGGCCAGTTCATCGCCAAGTGGACGCACAACCTGCGTGGCACCTACACCACGCCGGACCAGTTCTTCAGCATGTCGCTGAACTGGCGCCACCTGGGCCCGCTGACCCGCACCTCGAACTCGGGCGAAACCAGCCTGGGCGCGGATGCGAGCACCGTGCGGAAGACCTTCTACCGGATCGACGCGTATGATTATTTCGATCTCGCGCTGAACTTCCGCATCCAGAAGAGCTTCTCGTTCCGGATCGCGGCGAACAACATCCTCGACAAGACGCCGCCGGTCATGCCGAACTCGTATGACATCGGCCTGTCGCGCGCGAACACGATCTCGGCCCGGTACGACTCGCTCGGCCGCCAGATCGCCTTCGGCACGACGATCAACTTCTAACGTAGCGCTTCGCTAAAACTCAGGGCCCGCCTTCTCCGGAAGGCGGGCCTTTTTATTTGCCCGCAGCGCGCCCCAAAAAATTTGTCCGGATATCGCCGGTCCTCCGTCTCTCCTTCGAGGGCCGATGGGCGCTCGACAGGAGGAAAGGTCCCTGCCCGAGATCGGGCGAAATGCACCCCGGCCAAACAGGCCAAAGAATAATATCGTCACCTAGAATTCAACCTTAGCATTGAAACATTAGTTTCACAGTATCGCGCGAATTAAATAATGCGCGATTCGTTATAAATACAAAATATTATACTTCGTAGTTTCGATTACGAAGGCGACTTGGCGCAACTTCACTCCATATTTTCTTGCATTGGGAGATTGTATGAAGAGCCAATTCAGAACACTGGCCGTTGCCGCCTTCGGCACGCTCACGGCCCTGCTGCCCCAGGCCGCGCAGGCCCAGGGCTGGCCCGCACCGGTGGCACCGCTGCCCGAACTGGCGACCGCGCTCGACAAGCGCTTCCAGCCGGCGATCGATTTCGACACCGACGTCTGCTTCAACGTGCCGGCGGTCAATTCGTCGGGCGCGATCAGCGCCGGCGCTTCGACCTATGCCACGCTGCCCCCGGCTTCGTGCCGCCAGGCCAGCTACCGCACGACGAGCAACGTCTATGTCCGCGCGCGCTGCAACAACGGCTATTGCGCCCGCATCTACAGCTATTTCTGGCAGTCGGACTTCTCGCACGCCTATGACTGGGAATCGGTGATCGTGTGGACCACCGACCAGGGCACCAACAGCACCGTGGTCGGCGTGACCCGCGGCAACCATGGCGGCTGGGAAACCCGCGCCACCAGCGGCGGCCAGCTGCGCTTCCAGAGCGATTCGACGGGCCAGCACGTGAAGATGGTCTATCACTACGAGACCTGGGGCTTCTCGCACCTGTGGCGCTTCTCGAAGACCGACAATGGCGACGAGCCGCCCGAGAACGGCACCGGCCAGTGGCTGGTCCAGCCGCTGGTGAGCTGGAACGGCTATCCCTCGGCCAGCGTCCGCAACGCCATCTCGAACTACAACTTCGGCAGCGGCAATTTCGACCTGAAGGACTCGCGCTTCTCGAGCGTCCTCGCCGCGACGGTGAATTCGAGCATCACGCCGGGCTTCGATCCGAACACCGATTCGGGCACGAACTCGCCGGGCTGCCCGACCGGTTCGACCCTCTGCTGATCCTGCGCCGCCCCGTGCCACCGGCATGGGGCGGACTTTCCGGCGAGATACAAATGGCTTCGAAATATCTGCTGCTCGGTGGTGCCGCACTGATCGCCGCGATTGCCGGCTTCTGGTCGATGCGGCCCGGCACCGACGACAATGCAGCCCCCGCGCCCGGTGCCGTGGTCATCACCACGCCCACGCCGGCACGGGCGAGAGCGCCCTCTCCCGCACCTGCCTCGCTGACGAACCTGCCGACCGCCCCGGACAAGGTGATCGCGCATGTCCGCCAGGCCTATCCGCTGCTCGAGAAGGTCGATTTCTCGTGTGACACCAGGGGCTGCGCCGTCACCGCGACGATCCCGCCGCCCACGGGCGAGGAATTCCTCAAGACGCGGCAGGAGATGCTGCTGGGTGGTCTGGCGCGGCTGGTCGAGGCGGATGGCTATCGCATGCCCGGCCCGGTCCAGATGGACGAGATCGAGAGCAACCTGTTCCATATCCGCGCGGACGTGGTGCCCGCCCGGCCGCCGGCTTCCTAGCGCGCCAGGACGGACGCCCCGCGAGCGAGGCGTCCGTCAGGCACCGGGTTGGGCGTCGATCCGCACCGGCACAGGGATGTATGCCGTCCCAACTGTCGGGTTCAGGTCAGAACGGCACGCACGGGCTGTGGCCGGATGCGCGGGCCCGGGCGAGCCGGGTGCGACGGAGGCGGAGGATCGGGCGACGAAGCCGGTTCGTCGCGCCGAGGATTATTTCTTGCCGCCGCGCCAGTAGAGCAGGCCCGCGACGATCGCGGCCGAGCCGATGCCGATCGCGGCGCCCATGCCGATCTGCTTGGCGTCGGGCTTCCAGCGCTTCCTGGCGTCGGCAAGGTCCTTCACCGCCTGAAGCGCCTCGCTGCCCTCGTCATGATGATCGTGCGGCGCTTCCTCGATCGGATAGGGCGGCTTTGCTTCCTGCGGCTTGGGCGGGGTCTTAGTCATGATCTTCCCTTATTGGCGCTAGGCTGAACGCGAGGCTAATGCGGCGGTTGCACCCAAAGATGCAAGCGGCCACAAGCTCGGGCCATGAACCCGCTCTACGCCCAGCTCGGCACCACCATCTTCGAAGCCATGTCCGCCCGCGCGCGCGAGACCGGGGCGATCAACCTCGGCCAGGGCTTTGCCGACGGGCGCGGGCCGGAAGCGGTACTCGAAGCCGCCGCCAGGGCGGTGATCGAGAAATCGAACCAGTACCCGCCGATGATCGGCCTGCCCGAGCTGCGCGGCGCGATCGCCGACCATTATGCCCGCCACCAGGGGCTCAACCTGGCGGCGGAGGAAGTGGTGGTCACCTCGGGCGCGACCGAGGCGCTGGCCGCGGCGATCTTCGCCTGCGTCTCGCCCGGCGACGAAGTGATCTGCTTCCAGCCGCTCTACGATGCCTATGTCCCGCTGATCCGCCAGGCCGGCGGCGTGCCGAAGTTCGTGCGGCTGAGCCCGCCCGAATGGAAGATCGACAAGGCCGCGCTCGAAGCCGCGGTGTCGAGCAGGACGCGCGTGCTGATCCTCAACAACCCGCTCAACCCGGCTGCTACGATGTGCGGCGCGGACGAGCTGGCGATGCTGGCGGACTTCTGTGTCGCCCATGACCAGATCGCGATCTGCGACGAGGTCTGGGAGCATGTGACCTTCGACGGTGCGCGCCACCTTCCCCTGATCGGCTTTCCCGGCATGCGCGAGCGCACAGTGAAGATCGGCTCGGCCGGCAAGATCTTCGCGCTGACCGGCTTCAAGGTCGGCTGGATGTGCGCCGCCCCGGCGATCGCGCGGGTGCTGTCCAAGGCGCACCAGTTCCTCACCTTCACCACCCCGCCCAACCTGCAATGGGCCGTCGCCGAAGGCCTCGCCACCCAGGATGGCTGGGTGCAGGAGGCACGCCACCGCTTCCAGGCCGGGCGCGACCGGCTGCGCGCCGGGCTGGAAGGCGCAGGCTTCGCCGTATTGCCGAGCGCGGCGACCTATTTCCTGTCGGTCGACCTCACCGCCTCGGGCATCGCGCTCGACGATGTCAGCTTCGCCAACAAGCTGATCGACGAGGCGGGCGTCGCCTCGATCCCGGTGTCGGCCTTTTATGCCGAGGATGCCGTCACCAACGTGCTGCGCTTCTGCTTCGTCAAGGAAGACGCGACGCTCGACGCGGCCATCGCCCGCATCGCCGAGGCACGCGACCGGCTGGCCTGACGACTCGGCACGCCCTCGCTTCATCGGCGGAAGGGCCCGCTTCACCGTGACGCGCGCAACTCGCCGCGTTTCCGGCACGTTCGCCGGGCCGCGGGACAAGTGGAGTTGTATCATGCGTAACATGAAGTTCCTGATGCGCGGCGCTGCGGTTGCCGCGATCCTGATCGCGACGCCGTCGCTGGCCCAGAGCCGGATCGACCGCGCGCGCACCGCCATTGCGGAAGCCACCGCCAAGGTGGAAGCCGCCCAGACTGCCGGCGCCGACAAGTACGCGCCGGATGCCTATGCGCGCGCCGAGGAATCGCTGCGGGTCGCCAAGGACCAGATGGCACGCGACCACCGCGATTCGACGATCAACGAAGCGCGCCGCGCCTCGGGCCTGGCCGATGCGGCGCTCGCGGAGTCCGAGCGCAACAAGGGCGCGCAGATCGCCGCCGAGCAGGATGCGCGCCGGGATGCCCAGGCAGCTGCCGCCAATGCCTCGGCCGATGCCGCGGCGGAAGCCAGCCAGCGCGCTGCCGCGCAGGATGCCGCACTGACCGCGCAGAGTGACGCAGCTGCAGCGAATGCGCGCGCCGAGGCGGCAGCGGTCGCCGCCCAGTCGGCAGCGGCGGATGCAGCGGCGGCGCGGGCTGCAACGGCCCAGCCGGTCGCCACCACGATCGAGACCACGACCACTCAGCCGGCGCGCACCTATTCGTCGTCGCGCACGACGACGCGCAAGGTCGTGAAGAAGCCGGTTCGCAAGACGACCACGACGGTTACCCGTCCGGCGGCCTCGACCACCACGACGACGACGGTGAAGACCGAGCCGCGCTAAGCGCGCCCGGCGAAGACCAAGGGGGACAGGGTCAGATCCTGTCCAGCACCCCACGCTCGGTGATGTAACCCGTCACCAGGCGTGCGGGAGTCACATCGAATGCTGGATTGGCGGCGGGGGAATCGGTTACCCGGACAGTGCCGATTTCCCCGTTTGCCAGCGGCCCGCTCAGCCGGGTCAGCTCCTCGGCGCTGCGTTCCTCGATCGGGATGTCGGCGCCGCTCTCGGTATTCGGGTCGAAGGTCGTATAGGGCAGCGCGACATAGAAGGGTACGTCGTTGTCGTGCGCCGCGAGCGCCTTCAGATAGGTGCCGATCTTGTTGCAGACGTCGCCGTTGCGGGTGACCCGGTCGGTGCCGACCACCACCGCGTCCACCTGCCCCTTCATCATCAGCAGCCCGCCGGCATTGTCGGCGATCACCGTGTGCGGCACGCCGTGGTTGCGCAGCTCGAACGCGGTGAGCAGCGCGCCCTGGTTGCGCGGGCGGGTCTCATCGACCCAGACATGCACCGGGATGCCCGCATCATGCGCGAGATAGATCGGCGCGGTGGCGGTGCCGTAATCGACCGTCGCCAGCCAGCCGGCATTGCAATGGGTCAGGATGTTGAGCGGGCGATCGGGGTTCTTCGCATGCAGCTGCCGGAACAGCTCCAGCCCATGCTCGCCGATCGCGCGGCAGAGCTGCGCATCCTCGTCGCAGATCGCGTCCGCACGCGTGAAAGCTGCCTGTGCACGCTCGCCCTCGGGCAACCCGGCGACCGCCGCGCGCACCGCATCGAGCGCCCAGCGCAGGTTGATCGCGGTCGGCCGCGTCTCGAACAGCGTGTCATAGGCAGCCGCGAGGTTCGCGTCGCCCGGATCGACCGCCAGCGCCATCGCATAGCCATAGGCCGCCGTCGCCCCGATCATCGGCGCGCCGCGCGTCCACATCTCGCGGATCGCCACCGCGGCGGCGTCGACATCGCGCAGCTCGACCCATTGGATCTCCCAAGGCAGCTTGCGCTGGTCGAGGATCACTGCGCCCTTGCCGTCATCGGTGCGACGGATCGAGCGGGTCGGACGGCCTTCGAGGATCATGGGAGCACTTCCGCAAGAGAATGGACATCGGCCGCGCCGCCGGCGCGATCGATCAGCAATGCCTGGAGCCCCGCTTCGTGCGCGGCATCGACTTCGGCCGCCATGTCCGAGACGAACAGCAGCTCGGACGGCGCCAGGTCGAGCGCATCGACGATCTTCGTATAGGAATCGCTGTCGCGCTTCGGCCCGGTGGTGGTGTCGAAATAGCGGCTCAGGAACGGCGTCAGATCGCCGGCGATCGAATGGCCGAAGATCAGCTTCTGCGCCGCGATCGAGCCCGAGGAATAGATGTTCACCCGCAGCCCCGCCCCGGTCCAGCGGCGCAGCGCCTCGGGCGTATCGGGATAGACATGGCCCTTGAGCTCGCCATCGGCATAGCCCTGCGCCCAGATCAGCCCCTGCAGCGTCTTGAGCGGCGTTTCCTTGCGATCCTCGTCGATCCACTGGATCAGGGTCGCGACCGGATCGTCGCCCGGCACCTGCCCCAGGATCGGCGCGGCGACTTCCGGATTGGCTTCAACGAACGCCGCCAGGTGCTTGCGGGCATAGGGAAAAAGCTCGTCGGCAACAAAGCTGATGCTGCTCGTCGTGCCTTCGATGTCGAGGAGGATGGCTTTGGGGGGATTGTGCTTGGTCATTTCACTACACCGTCACCCCCGCGAAAGCGGGGGTCCCGCTGCCTATCGACGGTGAGCAAGAAGAAGCGGGATCCCCGCTTTCGCGGGGATGACGAACGGAGTGGGTTCACGCAGTTACCGGCTCGTGCCGGGGAAACCGCTCGGCGATCGCGTCGCCGGTGAAATTGGCGATCCAGCCATCCGCATTGGTGAACAGCCGGATCGCGGTGAACCGCGGGCTTGGCCCCATGTCGAACCAGTGGCGCGTGCCGGCCGGCACCGAGATCAGGTCGCCCTCCTCGCACAGCACTGCGTAGATCTTCTCGCCCTCGCGCAGGGTGAACAGTCCCTCGCCTTCGACGAAGAAGCGGACCTCGTCCTCCGAATGGCGATGCTCGGAAAGGAACTTGGTACGCAGGTTCGCCTTCTCCGGATGATCGGGCACCATGCGGATCACATCGACCGACTGATAGCCATTCTCGGCCTTCAACCGCTCGACCTCGGGCGCGAAGGCCGCGAGCACTTCGTCCTGCCCGGCATCGCTGGCAAGCGGGCGCGACGGCCATTGCTCGAAGCGCACGCCGATCGGGGCAAGCGCGGCGGCGATGGCGCCGGCGTCGCGCGTATCGGTCAGCGGCGCGCCGCCGGCCTCGTCGAAGATGCGGAGATGGGTCATCGTTTCCATGCCCTTTCGGCCAGTTCGGCGGCGATCAGCCATTCGGTGCCTTCCAGCACGCGCTCGGCTTCGGCCAGGTCCTTGCCCCAGGCATAGAGCCCGTGGCTGCGGATAAGATAGGCGGGCGCGGCGTTCGGCGCCAGCAAGGCGGGACGGATCGCTTCCTCGATCACCGCCATGTCCTGGCTGTTGTCGACGATCGGTAGCCGGATCTCGGCCTCATGCGTGGTGTTGCCCGGGAAGACCTTGAGCATCTCGTGGCCGGCAAACACCCATTCGCTGGCATCGGCCGCGGCCCGGCTCATGCCCACGGCCTCGGGCGAATGGCCATGCAGCACGGCGCCGACCTGGGGGAACAGCCGGTAGATCGACAGATGCAGGTCGGTCTCGGCCGAGGGCTTGCCCGGGGTGAGCGGCGTGCCGTCGAGATCGACGCGCATCACGCCTTCGGGCGTCAGCCGCCCCTTGTGCCAGCCGGAAACGGTGACCGCGATGCTGCCATCGTCGAGCCGCACCGAGTAATTGCCGGCCGTGGCAGGCGCCCAGCCACGCGCGTCGAGCCGGCGGCCGACCTCGACCAGGCCTTGCGCCGCGTCTTCAAAGGACATCGTCATGGAATCGCGCTTAGCCGATCCATATGACAGGTGGGCAACAGATTTATTCGCGGTGCCCTGGCCTCCCACTTCGTCATGCTGAACTCGTTTCAGCATCCAAGGCGCCGCACGGGATATCGCTCGTGGAGCGTTGGACCCTGAAACAAGTTCAGGGTGACGATGGAAATGCGATGCGTGTCGCTATTTCGAGCCGCGTCGTCCGATCGGCTGGACGATCTCGCGCGCCGGGCCGGTGACGAAGGTCGCGGGCTGCGGCTGCGGCGCCGGCCCCGACATCGTCACCATGTTGAACGCCTCGCCGCCCAGGTTGCGGGCATCGGCCATCAGCAGCGGCGTGGCGGGGCCGGAGCGCTCGGGCGTGACCACCGGCTCGTCGGTGACCATCACGTCGCCGCCGAGCTCGGTCAGCGCATAGAGCTGCCTGGCGAAGGCGGCGGGGAAACGGATGCAGCCATGCGAGGCCGGATAGCCCGGCAGGCGCCCGGCATGGAGAGCGATCCCGTCCCAGGTCAGCCGCTGCATGTAGGGCATCGGGGCGTTCGAATAGAGGTTCGAGCGGTGGAACACCTTCTTCTGCAGGATGGTGAACGCGCCGGTCGGCGTCTCATGCCCGTCCGATCCGGTCGAGACGGTGCTGGCGCCGACCAGCTTGCCGCCGCGATAGACATAGGCGCGCTGGTCCGGGATGCTGACCACGATCGAGACCGGATCCCAGTCACTGGTGCTCGCCTTGATGAGCTGCGGCTCCTCGTACCAGGCCCATTGCCCGTTGCGCAGCGTATCCGGGGCCAGCTGCATCGTGTCGGACGCGGCGACCTGCGCGGTAGCGGGAATGGCGGGAAGGATCGTGGCACTGGCCAGCAGCAGGACGGCAAGGGCGCCGGAACGCATCAAACAGCTCTCCGAATCCGACGAGCCAGGACGGCTCAGGGCGATTCCTTAACGAAATTAACCTAATTTCGCTCCGCTGCCGAATCGACGATATTTCGCTTGGGCAAATCGCTGGCAATGTTCCGGATTTTCGCCCCGCTTCGGCGAACCGGGCATGCGTTGCGGCGAGCCGCGCAACTTGGGACAGATGTTAAGCGCCCCGCTTACCATCTGTCTGATATAGATTCCCCCAAGGGGTAAAGCAGCGGGTTCTTTGGATAGTGATGGATAGCCTCGATACGATTCAGACGCGTCGCGCCTTGCTGAAGGCTGCGATGGTGATGACCAGCGGCGCGGTGGTCTCGGCCTGCGCCTCGCGCACGATCAACACGGCGATGGCACCGGCGCCGGTGCCCGTCCCCTACGCCCCGCCAATCCCCAAGGCACCCGAACTGGCCACCGTCGCCAAGGTGCCGGGCGTGCCGAACGGCATCCGCCCCGAGCTGTTCAAGAAGGCGATCGCCGCGCTCAACCGCCATTCGATGCGCATCGCCTCGCACGACCGCATCGCGATCGCCGACTTCGCTACCTCGTCGAACAACCCGCGCTTCCACGTCGTCAATCTCGGCACCGGCCAGGTCGAGCGCTTCCTCGTCGCGCACGGCATCGGCTCCGACCCGAGCCATAGCGGCATGCTCCAGCGCTTCTCGAACGAAGTGAATTCGGAAGCGACCTGCGAAGGCGCGTTCCTGACCGCCGATTACTATGTCGGCAAGCATGGGGATTCGCAGCGCCTGCTCGGCCTCGACCCCACCAACAACAACGCGCTCGACCGCGCGATCGTCGTTCACTCGGCCTGGTATGCCAATGCCGACATGATCGGCAAGCATGGCAAGCTCGGCCGTAGCCAGGGCTGCTTCGCCGTCGGCGAGAACGAGCTGGCCAAGCTGTTCGAGCGCCTCGGCCCGGGCCGGATGATCTACGCCGCCAAGGTGTGAGCCGATCTTCGGCCGAGAACCCGGGCGCGCCTTTAGATTACCTCGTCATCCCCGCGAAGGCGGGGATCCAGAGCCAAGGGCAGTGACCGTGCGGCAAGCGTTGCCGTGTCCGGCAAACCAAAGCTCAATTGCCTCGCGCATCCCGAACTACCCTGGATCCCCGCCTTCGCGGGGATGACGGAGATAGTGCGGTCCCTTGGCTTAGTTCTTCGGCAATCCCGGCCCCGGCCCGGTGCCGCACGGGAAAGGCGGCGCCCAGCAGGGATAGCCGAAGGTGAGCTTGGTCGCATAGCGCGCGATCGGCTTTTGCGGCCAGCTGCCCGGCAGCACCACATCCGCCTTGCCGCTGCCCTTGGGCCAGGTGGCGACGCTGGCGGGCGTGGCACCGTACCAGAGCACATCCCCCTCGAACCGGCGCTTGAAGGCGATGGCTATCACCCGGTCGCCCATCGGCAGCTGGTGATAGTCGGCCGGGCTGCGCTGGGCGCCCTTCGCATCGACCACCGCCGAGCGGGCGAAATAGATGTCCTGCCAGGGTGCATCGGGCGCGGCGAAGGCCAGCGCCTTGGCCGGCTCCTGCGGCTCGGCCGGGCGCGGCACGATGCGGAAGCTGGCGAGCAGCACCAGCGCCACCACCACCGCGATCCCGCGCGCATCGCGCCAGGTGACCAGCAGCCAGGTGAACAGCGCCGCCATCGGGAACAGCCATTTGAAGTAATGCGCGTTGAAGAAGCGCCACATGCCGCTGGGGACCAGGTCGACATAGGCGAGCATCATCACGGTGTAGATCAGCATGACCAGCGCCATGCAGAGCGCCAGCCAGCGCGCGGGGCCCTGCAGGCGCCTCACGCCGAGGATCAGCCCCGCGGTGCCGGTGAGCAGCCAGGGCAGCTCGCGCAGCAGACCGGTCTCGCCAGGGAACCAGGGCGACGGATCGACCAGCAGGATGCTCGCCTTCCAGCCGAGATCGGCAAAGGCGAAGCCGTAATCGCCCGACAGGATCGTATAATCGGTCAGGCGCGGGCCGTAGATGGCGAGGTACAGCAGCACATAGGGCAGCAGCGCCGCCCCTGCCCCGCCCAGCCCCTTGGCCAGATCGCCCCAACGCTTCTCGATCAGCACCGGCCGCCACAGCGCGAAGCCGCCGATCACCGCGCTCACCACCACATCGGCGGGGCGCACCAGCGCGATCGCCATCAGCAGCGCGCCGAGCAGCCAAGGCCGGCGGCGCGCGCCGAACATCATGTCGGCAGCCTCGGCAAAGGCCAGCCAGATGAACGCCGCCGACATCGTCGTCGTCCAGGGCTCGAGCCAGAATTTGGAGATGCGCAGGTCGCCGATCGTCGCGGCGAGGAACAGCAGGCCCGCCGCGAGGCTGCCCACCCCGAAGCGCGCGCAGACGCGGTGGAAGCCGATGAAGGCGCCCGCATAGCAGAGCAAGTTGATCGGCACGAACGGCGTCGGCGCCCAGGCGAAGGGCGCGCCCGCAAGCGGATAGAGCAAGGGATACCAATGCTGGTCCGGGCTCAGGTCGAAATGCAGGAACGCCTTTGCCGACTTCAGATACTGCATCTGGTCGTGCCAGCCGCGCCACCACGGCCCCGCCGGCGCGAAGAACTTCAGGTTGATCTTGAAGACGGTATAGGCCGCGAACACGACCATGACCGCGCGCACCGGATGCGTATCGAACTGGCGACGGATCCAGTGGAGCATGGCCAGCGGGTAGAGCCTGAGCGGGACTGGCACAAGCGGAGCCGAGCGACTAGGGGATGCAACAGATCGAGACATGTCGTTGCAAGACGGAGACGATGGCCCAGTCCCACCCCTTTTATTCGATCCACCGCCAGGGAATGATCCGCGCGGGCGTGTGCACCCCGATCACCACGGTGGCCGACCCTGTCGCCAATGCCGAGGCGGCGATCGCGCTGGCGCGGCAGGGCGACGCGATGGGCGCGGACCTGCTCGTCTTCCCCGAGCTCAACATCACTTCCTATGCGATCGACGACCTGCACCTGCAGGACACGATCTGCGACGCGACCGAAGCGGGTATCGCCGCAATCGTGACGGCCAGCACCGAGCTGAAGCCGGTGCTGCTGGTCGGCGCGGCGCTGCGCCGGAGCGGCCGGCTCTACAATTGCGCGGTCGCCATTTCGCGCGGGCGCATCCTGGGCGTGGTGCCGAAGAGCTATCTGCCCAATTACCGCGAATATTATGAGAAGCGCTGGTTCGCGCTCGGCGCCGGGCTGGCCGGGCTGGAGATCGACGTCGCCGGGCAGACCGTACCCTTCGGCACCGACCTGATCTTCGCCGCCGAGGAACTGCCCGACTTCGTCTTCCACGCCGAGATCTGCGAGGATTACTGGGCGCCCCTGCCCCCCTCGACTGAGGGTGCGCTGGCCGGCGCGCTGGTGCTGTGCAACCTCTCCGCCTCGAACATCACCGTCGGCAAGGCGCGCGAGCGGGCGCTGCTCTGCGCCGCGCAATCGGCGCGGGCAGTGGCGGCCTATGTCTATTCCGCCTCGGGGCCCGGCGAGAGCACGACCGACCTAGCCTGGGACGGCCAGGGCATGATCCATGAGCTTGGCGAGCAGATCGCCAGCACCGAGCGGTTCGAGCTGACCACCGAAGTGGTGTGCGCGGACATCGATCTGGAGCGGATCCGGCTCGAGCGGATGCGGATGGGCACGTTCAACGACTGCGCCGCCGCCAATGGCGATCCCGAGACGCGCTTCCGCCGGATCGGCTTCCAGCATCGCCCGGACTATGCCGACAAGGGCCTGCTGCGGAAGCTGCGCCGCTTTCCCTTCGTGCCCAACACCCCGTCGAAGCTCGAAGAGGATTGCTACGAGGCGTTCAACATCCAGGTGGAGGGCCTGCGCAAGCGGCTCGAGGCCACCGGCGCGAAGCATATCGTCATCGGCGTCTCGGGCGGGCTCGATTCCACCCATGCGCTGATCGTCGCGGCGAAGGCGATGGACCGGCTCGGCCGGCCGCGCACCGACATCCTCGGCTTCACCATGCCGGGCTTCGCGACCAGCGACGGCACCAAGTCCAATGCATGGGCGCTGATGAACGCGCTGGGCGTGACCGGCGCCGAGATCGATATCCGCCCGGCGGCCAACACGATGCTGGAAGGGATCGGCCATCCCTATGCCAATGGCGAGCCGGTCTATGACGTGACCTTCGAGAACGTCCAGGCAGGCCTGCGCACCGACTATCTCTTCCGCCTCGCCAACCAGCGCCAGGGCTTCGTGCTCGGCACCGGCGACCTGAGCGAGCTGGCGCTCGGCTGGTGCACCTATGGCGTCGGCGACCAGATGAGCCATTACGGCGTCAATGCCGGCGTGCCCAAGACGCTGATCCAGTATCTGATCCGCTGGACCGTGCAGACCGGCCAGTTCACCGGCGAGGCGGCGGACGTGCTGACCGCGATCCTCGATACCGAGATCTCGCCCGAGCTCGTGCCCGCCGATGCCGACGGCAAGATGCAGAGCACACAGGACCGGATCGGCCCATACGAGCTGCACGACTTCTTCCTCCACTATACGATCCGCTTCGGGCTGAAGCCCAGCAAGATCGCCTTCCTCGCCTGGCATGCCTGGCAGGACGCAAGCGCCGGGCAATGGCCGATCGGCTTCCCCGAGGATGCGCGCAATCAGTACGACCTGGAGACGATCGCGAAGTGGCTGCGCGAATTCCTGTTCCGCTTCTTCCAGACCAGCCAGTTCAAGCGTTCCGCCCTGCCCAACGGCCCCAAGGTATCCGCCGGCGGCGCGCTGAGCCCGCGCGGCGACTGGCGTGCGCCCTCGGACAGCGTGGCGCGGGCGTGGCTGGACGAACTGAAGAGCAGCCTGCCCTAACCGACTCGTCATCGTCATGCTGAACTTGTTTCAGCATCCAACGCGCCACCTGCGGAATCCCTCGCGGATAGTTGGACCCTGAAACAAGTTCAGGGTGACGGGGTATGCGGGGGAGGCGCCGCCTACGACCACGGAGTGATAGCGTTACCAGCGCTTGACCTGTATAGCCTTCCCGACAACGCTGACAAAAGTCGGGGCTGACAAAAAGTCGGGAGAGGGAATCATGAAGATGCGCCGCCACGCCGTTGCAGGTTCTTTGATCGCGCTGGGCATTGCCCTCGCCGCCGCGGCGCCCGCCGCCGCGCAGGACCAGCCCCGGCCCTGGCTCGATGCGAAGCGCGCGCCGGACGAGCGCGTCAAGGCGGTCCTCGCCCAGATGACCGAGGACGAGAAGCTGACGCTGGTCTTCGGCTATTTCGGCACCGATTTCGCTCCCAAGAACGGCTACAAGGCGCCCGCCGAGGCGCGCCCCGGCTCGGCCGGCTATATCCCGGGCATCCCGCGCCTGGGCATCCCGCCGCAGTGGCAGACCGATGCCGGTGTCGGCGTCGCCACCCAGGGCGGTGCCGAGAAGAAGCGCGGGCGGACGGCCCTGCCCTCCGGCCTTGCCACCACGGCGAGCTGGGACGTCGACCTGGCGCATGCCGGCGGCGCGATGATCGGCGCGGAGGCGCGCGCATCGGGCTTCAACGTGATGCTCGCCGGCGGCGTCAACCTGATGCGCGAGCCGCGCAACGGGCGGAACTTCGAATATGGCGGCGAGGATCCACTGCTCGCCGGCACGATGGTGGGCGCGCAGATCGCCGGCATCCAGTCGAACCATATCGTCTCGACGGTGAAGCATTATGCAATCAACGATCAGGAAACCGATCGCGACACCGGCAACTCGATCATCGACCAGGCGGCGGCGCGGACCAGCGACCTGCTCGCCTTCCAGTTCGCGATCGAGAAGGGCGATCCCGGCTCGGTGATGTGCAGCTACAACCGGGTCAACGGCACCCATGCCTGCGAGAACCCCTGGCTGCTGAACGACGTGCTGCGCCGCGACTGGGGCTATAAGGGCTATGTGATGTCGGACTGGGGCGCGACCCATTCGACCGCGCCGGCCGCCAATGCCGGGCTCGACCAGGATTCGGGCTTCCCGTTCGACAAGGAACCCTATTTCGGCGCGCCGCTGAAGGCCGCGGTGGCGAAGGGCGAAGTCTCCGCCGCACGGCTCGACGCGATGGCCGGCGCGATCCTGCATGCGATGTTCGCCAACGGACTGGTCGACCAGCCGGTGACCGAGGCGCCGATGGATCTGGCCCCCGCGATGCTCGCCGACCACGGCGAGGTGACGCGCAAGGATGCCGAGGGCGGCGCGGTGCTGCTCCAGAACAAGGGCGCGATCCTGCCGCTCTCGCCGGCGACGAAGAAGATCGTCGTGATCGGCGGCCATGCCGACAAGGGCGTGCTGGCGGGCAGCGGCTCCTCGCTGGTCTATCCGGTGGCGGGCAATGCCGTGCCCGGCCTCAAGCCGACCAGCTGGCCGGGGCCGGTGATGTATTATCCCGACGCGCCGCTTGCCGCGATCAAGGCACAGGCGCCGAACGCCGAAGTGGTGTTCGCCGATGGCGACAATGTCGGCAGCGCGGCGAAGCTCGCCCAGGGCGCGGACGTGGCGATCGTCTTCGCCACGCAATGGGCGGGCGAAGCGTTCGACGTGTCGCTCACGCTCGAGGACGGGCAGGACAAGCTGATCGCCGCGGTCGCCAAGGCCAATCCGCGCACCGTGGTGGTGCTCGAGACCGGCGGGCCGGTGCTGACGCCGTGGCGCGGCCAGGTCGCGGGCATTCTCGCCGCCTGGTATCCCGGCACGCAGGGCGGCAGCGCGATCGCCAATCTGCTGTTCGGCAAGGTCAACCCGTCGGGCCGCCTGCCCGCCACCTTCCCCGCCAGCATCGACCAGCTGCCCAAGCCGTCGACCCCGAACAAGGGCGACACGACCTATGGCGAAGGCGCGACGGTCGGCTACAAATGGTATGACGCCAAGGGGCTGACCCCGGCATTCCCGTTCGGCCACGGCCTCAGCTATACCGATTTCGGCTATTCGGGTCTGAGCGCACGCGCCGATGACGGGACGGTCTCGGCGAGCTTCACCGTGCGCAATAGCGGCAAGGTGAAGGGCAAGGCGGTGCCGCAGCTCTATGTCGCCGGCGCGGGCTGGGAAGCGCCCAAGCGTCTTGGCGCGTTCGACAAGGTCGAGCTGGCGCCGGGCGAAGCGAAGAAGGTGTCGCTCAAGGTCGATCCGCGCCTGCTGGCGGTCTGGGATGCGGCCAGCAGCAGCTGGAAGATCGCGGGCGGCAGCTACAAGGTGATGCTGGGGACTTCGGCCAAGGACATCGTCGCGACCGTGCCGGTGACGCTCTCGCCGCGGACGATCGCGGTGGGCTGGCGGCCCTGATCCAAGCCGTCATCCGAAATTAGCCGTCATCCCGGCGAAAGCCGGGATCTCGCGCGGCTCCTTCCCCGCGCC
>JAEXLC010000057.1 GCA_023445495.1 Pseudomonadota bacterium
CTGGGGGTGGGGGCCGCCCGCCCCGGCCCGAGCTATCGATCCTCACCCTTCCGCGCCTGCGGCGCTCCCTCCCTCTCCCAAAGGGAGAGGGAATTTGCAGACTGGCGTACCTCCCCCGCAATTGATAATGACTCGCAGCATGAATGCCCCCGCTGCGATTCCCGTGCCGATTCCCCTCGCCAGCCTGCCCCGCCACAAGCCCGGTGCCGTCGCCACTGTCGACTGGAGCAAGCTGAGCGAGCCCGAGGGCCGGCGCCTGCGCGAGCTGGGGCTCGATGAAGGCGTGGAAGTCGAGCTGCTCCACAAGTCGGGCCTGCTCGGCGGCGGGCCGATCGCCTGCCGCATCGGCCGGATGACCGTCGCGCTGCGCCGTCACGTCGCCTCGGCGATCCAGGTCAGCCTCCGGTCATGAACGCAGCCCCGCTGGTTGCGCTGGTCGGCAATCCCAATGCCGGCAAGAGCGCCCTGTTCAACGCCCTTACCGGCGCCCGCCAGAAGGTCGGCAACTATCCCGGCGTCACCGTGGAGCGCCATGCCGGCCGCTTCTCGCTGCCCGATGGCCGCCCGGTCGAGCTGCTCGACCTGCCCGGCACCTACAGCCTCGATCCCTCGAGTCCCGACGAGCAGGTCACGCGCGATGTGCTGGTCGGCAAGCAGGAAGGCGAGCGGCTGCCCGACGCGATCATCACCGTCGTCGATGCCACCAATCTCGACAACCACCTGCGCTTCACGCTCCAGCTGATCGCGCTGGGCCTGCCGGTGGTGGTCGCGCTCAACATGGTCGACATGGCCGAGCGCGACGGGCTGATCCTCGATCCCCAGGCGCTCGAGCGCGAGCTCGGCGTGCCGGTGGTCGCCACCGTCGCGGTGCGCAAGCGCGGGCTCGACATGCTCAAGGAGCGGCTGGGCGACGTGGTCCGCGGCGATCACAAGCTGCGCAAGAGCGACGGCGTCCAGCACGAGATGGTCGTGCTCCAGCGCCGCGCCCGCCAGATCGCCACCGCGGTCACTATCTCTGAGACCGCCGCGCGCCGCTGGACCCACCGGATCGACGCGATCGTGCTGCATCCCGTGGCAGGCCCGATCATCCTGCTCGGGCTGATGTTCGTCATGTTCCAGTCGGTCTTCGCCTGGGCCGAAGCGCCGATGGGCTGGATCGAGGCCGGGATGGCCTGGATCGAGGACGCCGTCTCGGGCGCGCTGCCCGCCGGCTTCGTCCGCGATTTCCTCACCCAGGGCCTGATCGCCGGCGTCGGCGCGGTCGTGGTGTTCCTGCCGCAGATCCTGATCCTGTTCGCCTTCATCCTGGTGCTCGAGGCGACCGGCTACATGGTCCGCGCCGCGATGCTGATGGACCGGGTGATGTCCAGCGTCGGCCTGTCGGGCCGCGCCTTCATTCCCTTGCTCTCCAGCTTTGCCTGTGCCGTGCCCGGCATCATGGCGACGCGCACCATCGCCGACGAGAAGGACCGGCTGACGACGATCCTGATCGCGCCGCTGATGACCTGCTCGGCCCGCCTGCCGGTCTATGCGATCATCATCGGCGCGCTGATCCCCGATCGCGCGATCCTCCCGGGTATAGGTTTGCAGGGGCTGGTGCTGTTCGGCCTCTATATCCTCGGCATCGCCGGCGCGTTCGGCGCGGCGTTGCTGCTCCGCCACACGGTGACCAAGGGCGCGACCTCGGGCTTCATGATGGAGATGCCGAAATATCAGGCGCCCCGCATCGGTGACGTGCTGCTCGGCCTGTGGCAGCGCGCGATGATCTTCCTCAAGCGCGCCGGCACCACCATTGCCGCGACAGTGGCGATCCTCTGGCTGCTCGCCACCTTCCCCCAGGCGCCCGCCGGCCAGAAGCAGAGCGAATATTCGATCGCCGGCCGCATCGCGAGCGGGATCGAGGTCGTGGTCAAGCCGATCGGATTCAACCATGACATCTCGCTGGCGCTGCTCCCCGCCATGGCCGCGCGCGAGGCAGCGGTGGCGGCGATCGGCACCGTCTATGCGGTCGACAATCCCGAGGATGCCCGCGGCGAGGCGACGATCACCGAGAATCTGCGCGCGCGCTGGACGCTGCCGACCGCGCTCGCCTTCCTGATGTGGTTCGTCTTCGCCCCCCAGTGCATCTCGACGATCGCGGTGACGCGGCGCGAGACCAATGGCTGGAAATGGCCGATGTTCATGATCGGCTATCTCTTCGCGCTCGCCTATGTCGCGGCGGGGCTGACCTATTGGAGCGCGGTGGCGCTGGGGCTGTAGCGGCGCTGGACCCGAAAATCTTCGTCATGCTGAACTTGTTTCAGCATCCAACGTGCCACCGGCGATATCCCCTGTGGTGGTTTGGACGCTGAAACGAGTTCAGCGTGACGATGGGGAAAGAAGCGTACCGCCGCTCAATCGCGCTTGGCGTCGTCCAGAGTCTTCGCGATCCGCGCCTTCTCGGCGGCCTCGGCCTGCTTTTCGGCCTTGCTCCGTCCGAAGCGGATGCGGTTCTCTTCGGCACGGGCGGACTTGTCCACACGTGCCTTGGCTTTCCGCGCCCGGTTCAGGTTGATGATCTCGGCCAAGGATAGTACCCCATTCGTTCACCGGCGGCGTGCGCATGCGCCACCGTCGATACGATTTTCATAGCGGAGTTTCCATGGCGGGCAGCGTCAACAAAGTGATCCTGGTGGGCAATCTCGGGCGTGACCCCGAGAGCCGCAGCTTCCAGAATGGCGGCAAGGTCGTCGAGCTGCGCATCGCCACGTCCGAAAGCTGGAAGGACCGCAACTCGGGCGAGCGCAAGGAAAAGACCGAGTGGCACACGGTCAAGGTCTTCAACGAGGGCCTGGCCAATGTCGCCGAGCGCTATCTGCGCAAGGGCAGCAAGGTCTATATCGAAGGCGCGCTGACCACCCGCAAGTGGCAGGACGCGCAGGGCCAGGACCGCTATTCGACCGAGATCGTGCTCCAGGGCTTCAACTCGGTGCTCACCATGCTCGACGGCGCTCCCGGTGGCGGCGGCGGTGGTGGTGGCGGCTTCGGCGGCGGTCGTTCCTCCGGTGGTGGCGGTGACGATTGGGGCGCCGGCGGTGGCGACGAGTTCGCCGGCCAGTCCTCCAGCCGTGGCGGCGGCAACTTCAACAGCGGCGGCCAGCGTTCGGGCGGCGGTGCTGCCAGCGGTGGCGGCAACAGCTTTGGCGGCGGCTTCCCCGACGATCTGGACGACGACGTTCCCTTCTGATCGCCCTTGAGGAGGCGCGATGGCATGGTTGGCTCTGGCCCTGGCGCTCGCCGGGGCTTCGCAATCGGTGGAATCGCTCGGCCGCTATGCGGTGCGTGACGGTGCCGGCAAGACGCTCTGCACCGTCCGCCTCTTTCAGCTTCCCGATGTCGGCGGCGAGATCGAGACGCTTTCCGGCTGCGCCGGACCGCTCGCGCCGCTCAAGGACGCGTCGCGCTGGCAGGATGACGAGTCCGGCGGCTTCGTCTTGCGCGATCCGATCCGCAAGACCGTCGCCACGGTCACCGAGGACGAAGCCGGCCTGACGCTGCATATCGGCGCGCGCAGCTGGGATTTCGTCAAGCTCGACCAGCCCCCGCCGCTGACCCCCGGCCAGCGCGCCCAGGCCAGCTGGTCGCTGATCCGCGAGCAGAAGACGCTCTGCCACCTGAAGCTTGCCGCCAGGGGCGTGATGACCGGTCCCGGTTGCCCGGCGCTGTTCACGAAGGGCAGTTGGAGCGCCAGCGAAAAGGGCGTTACCCTGCGGGTCGGAAAGGCGATCCGCGCGTTCAAGTGGAGCGATCCGGCGACGTTGGAGTCGGGCGAATGGACCTTGCTCCGCGATTGAGGGGATGACGATGCGCGCTGCCGGACTTGCGATATTGCTGCTGGCCACCGCCTGTGGCGGACCGAAGACCACCGACGATCCCGAAGCGCAGAACGTGATCGACGCCGCGTCCAAGGGCACGCCCGCCGCGGTTGCCGCCGGCACCTGCGCCGACAAGCCCGATTGGGTGCCGATCTACAAGGAAGCCAAGGTCATCAGCTGCACCAGCGGCGATGTCGCCGTCACCGGCAAGCGCAGCGGCACGGTGATCTACACCGATTTCGCCACGCCCTCCTCGATCCTCGCCTGGTCGAAGCAGCAGGCGATCGGCTCGGGCCTCGCGCTCAGCATCGAGGATGGCAGGTCGTTCAGCGCGGCGCAGGGCGATGCGCGCACGCTCCGGGTGCTGGTCGAATCGGGCACCGCGCGCACCAACGTCACGGTGAACTGGGGCGTGAAGAACTAACCCCCGGGGGTCAGGCTTCGACGATCTCCGCCACGCCGAACTTGCCGGCCTGGTAATCGTGGAATGCCTGCCGGATCTCGGCCTCGCTGTTCATCACGAACGGCCCGTGCGCCACGATCGGCTCGTCGATCGGTTCGGCATGGCCGAACAGGAACAGCGCCGGCTCGGTGGCGGTGATCGTCACGCTGGCGCCCGGGGTCAGCTCGGCAAGGTGGAAATGCGGCACGTCGGTGCCTTCCACGTGGAACATGCCGCGCGCGCCATAGAGGAACACGTCGCGCCCCTCGAGCCCATCGAAGGTCACGCTGCCGCCCGCTTCGATCGCGACCCAGCTCAGGAAAACGCCGGTCAGCGAGTCGACCACGCCCGTCGCGCCAACGAATTCGCCCGAGACCAGATGCACCGTCGCGCCGTCCGCCGTCACCGCCGGGATCGCCCCGGCCTGCGCGCCGATATAGCGCGGCGCGGTCATCTTCAGCCGCGCGGGCAGGTTCACCCAGAGCTGGAGGATCTCCATCGGCCCGCCATCGCGCTTGAAATCGGCCGGCGACACCTCGGCATGGACGATGCCGCTGCCCGCGGTCATCCACTGGATGCCGCCGGCGCGGATGATGCTCGCATGCCCGGCGCTGTCGGTATGCGCCAGCGCGCCTTCGAGGATGAAGGTCACCGTCTCGAAGCCGCGATGCGGATGCGGGCCGAAGGGCAGGCCGCGATTGTTCGGCGGATAGGTCTGCGGCCCGTGATGGTTGAGGAACAGGAAGGCGCCGACATGGCCGATCGCGGGCCCCGGCACCGGGCGCCGCGTGACGAGATCGCCGATATCGTCGCGAAATGCCGGATGCAGCCGCTTCACCATGCGCATCGCCTTATCTCCGCAGCAGGAACACGGCATGTTCGGCGAACAGGTTCGCCATCGCCGAGCCGCAACGCTGGTCGCCCGACAGGAACCAGCTGCCCTCGATCGCGATCCCGCGCTCCTGCACCAGCGCTCGGAAGTCGTCGACGGTGACGTGGTGGATATTGGGCGTGGCATACCAGGCGATCGGCAGCAGCCGCGTCACCGGCATCCGACCGCCGAACAGCAGCGAGGCACGCACCCGCCAATGGGCGAAGTTCGGGAAGGAGACAAAGGCATGCTTGCCGATGCGCAGCAGGTTCTCCAGCACAACGTCCGGATGCCGGGTGGTCTGCAGCGTCTGGCTCAAAATGGCGTAGTCGAAGCTGTTGTCGGGATAGTCGGCCAGGTCGGTATCGGCATCGCCCTGCACCACCGAAAGCCCGCGCCCGACAGCCGCCGCCACATCGCCCGCGTCGAGCTCGAGCCCGCGCGCATCGACCTGCCGCGTGTCGCGCAGCGCCGCCATCAGCGCGCCGTCGCCGCAGCCGACATCGAGCACGCGGCTGCCGGCGGCGACATTGGCGGCGATCACCGCAAGGTCGGGGCGCAGCGTCATCGCGTGTAGAGGTCCACGTCATGCCGCTCCATGCAGCGTTCGGGATGCGGGATCGGCGTCCAGCCGAGCTTGGCGTAGAGTGGCTGCATGTCGCGGGTGAACAGCAGCCAGCGCCTGAGGCCGGTCAGTTCGGGATGCGCCTGCACCGCTTCGAGCATCTGCATCGCCACGCCCTTGCCGCGATGCGCCGGCAGCACGAACACATCGGCCAGATAGGCGAAGGTCGCGAAGTCGGTGATCAGCCGGGCGAAGCCGACCTGCTCGTCCTGCCCCGCCTCGTCCTTGGCGAACACGCCGGCGCAGAAGCTGTGCTTGATCGACGTCTCGACGATGTGCCTCGGGATGCCCTTGGCCCAATAGGATCCGCTCAGGAACGCATGGATCAGGTCGATGTCGAGCTCGGCCTTGTCGAACGAGATGCGATAGTCGCTCATGCCACCCCCGCTGCCAGGAACCCGCGCACCACCCGGTCGAGCTCGGGGCTTTCGAGCAGGAAGGCGTCATGGCCGAAGGGCGATTTCAGCTCGACGAAGCTCGCCCGCGCGCCCGCAGCGTTGAGCGCGTGGACGACCGAGCGCGATTCGCTGGTCGGGTAGAGCCAGTCGGTGTCGAAGCTCACCACGCAGAAGCGCGTGTCGGCGCCCTTGAAGGCATTGGCGAGCAGCCCGCCATGCTCCTCGGCCAGGTCGAAATAGTCGAGCGCCCGGGTGATGTAGAGATAGGAATTGGCGTCGAACCGGTCGACGAATGCCAGCCCCTGATGGCGCAGATAGGACTCGACCTGGAAGTCGGCATCGAAGCCGAAGGTCTTGGTCTCGCGGCTCTGCAGCTTGCGGCCGAACTTGGCGGTTAGCCCGGCCTCGGAGAGATAGGTGATGTGCGCCGCCATCCGCGCCACGGCCAGGCCGGCGACGGGCGGATCATTGTCCTCGTAATAGTCGCCGCCGCGCCATTTCGGGTCGGCCATTACCGCCTGGCGGCCGACTTCGTGGAAAGCGATGTTCTGCGCCGAATGCCGCGCCGCGCTGGCGATGACCACGGCCGAGGAAACGCGCTCGGGGAAGGTCGCCGCCCAGCTCAGCGCCTGCATGCCCCCCATCGATCCGCCGACGACAGCGAAGAGCTTCCCCACCCCGAGATGGTCGAGCAGCATCGCCTGCGCGCGCACCATGTCGCGAATGGTGATGACGGGGAAGCTCATCCCCCAGGGCCTGGCCGTCGCGGGATTGATCGTCGCCGGGCCCGAGGAGCCGAGGCACGAACCCAGCACGTTCGAGCAGATCACGAAATAGCGGTCGGTATCGATCGGCTTGCCCGGGCCCACCATGCGCGTCCACCAGCCGGGCTTGCCGGTGCGCGGATGCTCGGAGGCGACATGCTGGTCGCCGGTCAGCGCATGGCAGACCAGGATCGCATTGCCGCCATCGGGTGCCAGCGTGCCGTACGTCTCATAGCCGATATCGACCGGCGACAGCAGCACGCCACCGTCGAGGCGCAGCGGCCCCGGCAGCGTCACCGATCGGCCAGTGCCATAGCGCGGATCGTCGGACATGCGAGGCTGGTAGGAGGTGTGTTGGTTCAACGCAACTGTTCCCCTGAGCCACCCGCCGTCATGCTGAACTTGTTTCAGCATCCAACTTTCCTCCAGCGATACCGCGCGTGGAGGGTTGGACCCTGAAACAAGTTCAGGGTGACGGCTGGCGTGTCAGATCCCTCGCCTCAGCCCGCCTTCGCCGCGATCCGCTTGCCCAGGATCGCGCCCGCCGCCATCCGCCCGGTCTGCGCCGCGCCGTTCATATAGCCGGGGAAGGCATCGGAGAGGTGCTCGCCCGCGAACCAGATCCGCCCGGCATGGGGCACCTGGCTGCTGCCTTCGTCCTCGACGCACAGCAGCTTCGAGAAACGGGTGAGCTGGCCGGGGGCATAGTTGCAATAGGCGCCCAGCGTCAGCGCCTGGGCATGCCAGTTGGTGCGGGTGAAGGGGCCGGTCGCCGCCTCGATCAGCCCGGGGATCGCCGGCGCGGCGCTGGCGGCGAAGCGCTTCGCCAGCGCGGACGGCGCTTCGCTTTCGGCGCGCAGCACTTCGTCGCCGCCCAGGAACCAGGTCCAGACCGGCGAGATGCCGTCCTTGCGATGCACGCTGCCGTCCCAGCCGAGTGCCCAGCCGGCGTCGGCATCGGTCTGCCACAGCTCGCCGCCCACGCCCATCGGCTGACGCCATGGCGTCGCATTGGTGCCCGACTGGACCTTCTCGTTAAACCCGAGCTGCATCTCGCTGATGAATGCCCGCCATGCAGCAGGCAGCGGCACCCGGAAATCGATCTGGCGCGTGACGGGGCCGGGCACCGCGACGATCAGCGTGTCCGCGCGCCCCACCGAGCCGTCGAGGAAATGCAGCTTCAACCCCGATTCGACCCGGAGCAGGCGCTTGCCGGTGGCGATCCGGTCGGCATAATGCGCGCTCATCGCGTCGATCAGCGCCGAGCTTCCGCCCTCGATCACATAGCGTTCGTCCGCCCCACCCAGCACTTCGGCACGCGCACCGTCCACGGTCGGCAGGTTGAAGATCAGTTCGATCGCCGACGCCTGGCTCGGCTCCACGCCATATTCGGTGCGGCTGGTCGCTTCGAGCAACTGGCGCAGCCAGGGCTGGCCGATCAGCGCGGCATGCTCGTCGAGATAATCGCGGATCGACATCCGATCGAGATCGGGGGCGACCCGCGCCTGATCCTTGTCGAGCCGGTCGGCGTCCCTGGCGATCTGCGCCGCGATCGGGCGCAGCGCCTCGGCCAGTTCGGTATCGCTGATCAGCCGGCCATTCGCCAGGATCAGCGTGTCGTGCGGCTCGCTCTTGCGATCGAGCAGCGCCACGCCGAAGCGCTTGAGCAGGGCGTGCATGTCATAATGATCGGTGTTGACCAGCTGCCCGCCCACTTCGAACGTCCAGTCGCCCGATTTATGGGTGTACATCCGCCCGCCGGTGCGGCCCCGGCCTTCATAGAGAAACGCGTCAACGCCGGCTTCGCGCAGGTGATGCAGCGCAGTCAGCCCGGCAATGCCGCCACCGATGATCGCCACCCGGCCCGCAGGACGCGCCATGGCCGGCCGGGGCAGGGCGCTCGCAACGCCGCCCATCGCCAGTGCCTGCAGCACCCCGCGCCGCGTCGCGCCGCTTGCGCCCTTGACCGGCAGGGCCTCGCCCGCCGCTTCCAGATTCCGTCGTCGCGCCGCTTCCAGTGCGCGCCAGACGATGCCGTTCCCCCGCATTGCCCCTCCTCGGCCCCTGCTTAACCATGAAGCCCTAGCGCCTGACCCTTGCCATCCGGTAACCATTCCGCCAAGCCGCGCGACCATGACCGCACCTGTCCCCAAGCCCTGGATCATGGAAATCGCCCCCTATGTGCCGGGGCGTTCCACCACCGAAGACGGCCGCAAGGTAACCAAGCTCTCGTCCAACGAGAATCCGCTCGGCACCTCGCAAAAGGCACGCGACGCGTTCCTCACCGCCGCGACCAGCCTTGAGCGCTATCCGGACGCCAGCGCCGTCGAGCTGCGCGAAACGATCGCGGCGAAATACGGCCTCGATCCGGCGCGGATCATCTATGGCAACGGCTCGGACGAAGTGCTTCACCTCGCCGCCGGTGCGTTCGCCGGCCCGGGCGACGAGATCATTTACGTCCATTACGGCTTCACCGTGTACCCGATCGCGACTCGCCGCGTCGGCGCAACGCCGGTGGTGGCGCCCGACAAGGATTACGCGACCGATGTCGACGCGATCCTCGCCTCGGTAACCGACAAGACCAGGGTCGTCTTCGTCGCCAACCCCAACAACCCGACCGGCACCTATGCGCCGCGCGCGGAAATCCTGCGCCTCCACGCCGGCCTGCCGAGCCATGTGCTGCTGGTCCTCGATCACGCCTATGCCGAATATATCGAAGGCGATGACGATGACGGCGGCATGGAGCTGGCTCGCAGCGCGCCCAACGTGCTGGTCACGCGCACCTTCTCCAAGATGTACGGCCTCGCCGCCGAGCGGATCGGCTGGGGCTATGCCTCGGCGCCGATCATCGAAGCGATGCATCGCATCCGCCTGCCCTTCTCGATCACCATCGCGGGCACCGCGGCAGCGGTCGCGGCGCTGGGCGATACCGCGTTCGTCGAGCACACCAAGGCGCATAATGCCGAGTGGCGCCGCTGGTTCTCCGCCGAGATCGCCAAGCTGGGCAACAAGGGCCTGCGCGCCGTGCCGAGCCAGGCGAACTTTGTGCTGGTGCTGTTCGAGGGCCAGCTCACCGCCGAGGCGGCCTATAAGGGCCTGATGGAAGACGGCTATATCGTCCGCTGGCTGCCCGGCCAGGGGCTGCCGCACGGCCTGCGCATCACGATCGGCACCGAGGAAGAGACGCGCGGCGTGATGGCGTCGCTCCGCAAGATGGCGGGCGAGGACTGATGCTGCCTTTCGCGCGCGTCACCATCATCGGGCTGGGCCTGATCGGCTCATCGATCGCGCGCGGCATCCGCCAGCACATGCCGAGCGTGCGGGTGACCGGTTATGACGCCGATCCCGCCGTTCGCGAGACGGCGGTGCGCATCGACCTGTGCGATGATATCGCGGACACCGCCGGCACGTCAGTGATCGATGCCGACCTCGTCATTCTCTGCGTCCCCGTCGGCGCGATGGGTGCGGCGGCGGCGGAGATCGCGGCCGACCTGCCGGCCGATGCGATCGTCAGCGATGTCGGCTCGTGCAAGGAAAGCGTGGTCGAGGCCGTCCATGCCGCGCTGCCCGATGCCGTGTTCGTGCCGGCGCATCCGGTGGCGGGCACCGAGAATAGCGGGCCCGAGGCCGGCTTCGCTTCGCTGTTCCAGGGCCGCTGGTGCATCGTCACGCCCGTAGAGGGCACCGCGCCCTTCGCCGTCGAGCGCGTGCTCGAATTCTGGCGGCGCCTGGGTGCCGAGGTCGAGACGATGGCGCCCGATCATCATGACCGCGTCCTCGCCGTCACCAGCCATCTGCCACACCTGATCGCCTATACGATCGTCGGCACCGCATCGGACATGGAGGAAGTCACCCAGTCCGAAGTCATCAAATATTCGGCCGGCGGCTTCCGCGACTTCACGCGTATCGCCGCGTCGGACCCGACCATGTGGCGCGACGTGTTCCTGGCCAACAAGGAAGCGGTGCTCGACATGCTCCAGCGCTTCTCCGAGGACCTGACCGCGCTCCAGCGCGCGATCCGCTGGGGCAAGGGCGACGAGCTGTTCGAGCTGTTCAGCCGCACCCGCGCGATCCGCCGCTCGATCATCGAGCAGGGCCAGGACGACGCGGCGCCCGACTTCGGCCGCGCGCACAAATAGGGCGTCGCCCGGGGACGGGCTTGCAATGTAGGATTTCGCCTGCTTGCCTCGGGCGGTCGGCGTGGTGGCTGGCCGCTCTTTGAAGCCGTTGGGGAAAATAGGATCACGCGCGCGCAAGATCGTTGCGAGACGCGGTGCGCTTGCGGGAACTATGTCAACTTAGCGGGCGGCAAAACCCGCTCCTGGCCTGTACTTTTATGTACTTCCGCGAGTCGCCGCCTTTCGCCGTGTAGGACCGCACTCAGCCGTTCAGCGCATTGATCCCGGCATGCACTTTCGCTTCGGCCTCGGCGCGGGGCAGGCCCGGCACGATCGGGTCGAGGAAGCGGAAGGTGATGACGCCGGGCTTCTTGATTCCGTGCTTGGGCCAGACATGGCCGCTCTTCACCGCGATCGGCACCACCGGCAGCTCGAGCATCCGGTAGAGCCCGGCAAAGCCCGATCGCAGCTCCGGCGCCTCGCCCGGCTTCACCCGCGTGCCTTCGGGGAAGATCAGCACCGAGCGGCCCTCGGCCAGCGCGGCCCTGGCGTCCTTCATCATCGAACGCAGCGCCGCGGCATTGGCGGTGCGGTTGACGATGATCACGCCGTAGCGCCGCGCCGCCCAGCCCCAGAGCGGGATCTGGGCGAGCTCGCGCTTCATCACCGTCGCGGGCGAGCCGAGCAGCCGGCTCAGCTCGAGCGCCTCGAACAGCGATTCATGCTTGCCGGCGAACAGCACCGGGCCCTTGGGGATCGTCCCCTCGATCTTCACGCTTATGCCCAGGATCCAGCGCGCGGACCAGGTCATCAGCGCCACCCAGGCCATCGCATAGGTGCGCAGCGCGTCGCCGCCGAGCAGCGCGACCAGCGGCACCAGCAGCACCAGGATCACCGACAGGCCGTAGAAGAAGATCGAGAAGATCAGCGTGCGCAGCAGGTTCATCAATTGGCGCCCATCAGCAGCGCGATCCGCCGCACCAGATATTTGTGATATTCGCGGAACAGCATCGCGAAGCCGGGCTGGCTGCGCACCGGATCGCCGATCACCTCGACGCCCTTCAGCGCATGCGACAGCTCGAGCCGTGCCCGCGGCATGTGCCAGTCCGAGGTGACGAGGCGCACGGTCTTGTAGCCATGCTCCTTCACCCATTCCGCCGTCTCCTCGGCGTTCGAGCGGGTGTCGACCGCCTGCCAGCCCAGGTCGACGCAACAGCGCATCAGCTTGCGGTCGATCTTGTACTCGGCCGCGAACTCGCCCGGCCGCACATCGGGGTCGACGCCGCTGACCAGCAGCCGCTCGGCATCGCCGGCGCGCAGCACTTCGAGCGCGCGGTCGATCCGCTTCGCCCCGCCGGTCAGCACCACGATCGCATCGGTCTTGCGGCCTTCGAGCGGGTGGCCGAGCGACAGCATGAACGCGGCGAAGCCGAGCAGCCAGGCGATCACGACCAGGGCAATCAGGCGCAGGATCACAGCGTGCGGCCCAGCGCGCGCAGCACGGTCTTGCGCGCAGCGAAGGTGGCGAGCAGCGCGAAGCCGAGCGGCAGCAGCAGGAGCAGGAACCAGTCGCGCTGCTGCAGCGCCACGCCGCTCAGCATCTCGGAGCCGACCAGCGCCATGCGCGACTGGAGGAACCACACCAGCCCCAGCGCCGCCAGCGTGCCGATCAGGCCGCCGAGCAGCGTGTCGAACGCGATCCGCCGCTGGAACAGGCGGGCGATCTGGACATCGGTGGAGCCGAGCATGTGGAGCACATCGATGGTGTCGCGGTGCGTGTCCAGCCCCGAACGCGCGGCGAGCAGCACCACCGCGGCGGTGGCAGTGGCGATCAGCAGCATCAGCCCGACGGCGAGCCAGCTCATCGTCGTCATGAAGCTGCGGACCGGCGACAGCCACTGGGCATGCCGGTCGATCCGGGCATTGGGCGCGATCGCCCGGGCGGTCTGCTCGACGGCGGCGCCGTTGCCGCCGCGCGTCTCGATATCGATCATCGCCGGCATCGGCAGGTCGGGATCGAGCCCGGTATCGCCCAGCCAGGGCTTGAGCAGCTCGGCGAGGTGCTGGCGATCGACTTCGGCGACGCGGGTCACCCCGGCGACGCGGGGCAGGGCGGCGCGCAGCGCCTTCACTTCGCTGTCGCGGATGGCGGCATTGGGCTCGACGATCTGGATCGTCATCCGCCCGGCCAGCTGGCGGTCGAGCTGCGCGGTCGCGGCGAACATGCCCAGCCCCAGCGCGCCGGCCAGCACGGTGAGGAACAGCATGATCGCCATGATCCAGGTCATGGCGCGCGTCCGCCGGCTCTCGTCGAGCAGGCGCCGGTCGGGCGCATTGGGGTTGAGGCTCAGCTTCATGCGCGCCCCGGCGGCGGGTTGCGCAGCGCGCCGGTGGGGTCGTTCAGCCGGCCCTTCTCCAGCCGCATCATGTGCGCGTTGGGGATGCGGTTGAGCAAATGGAAGTCGTGCGTCGCCACCACCACGGTGGTGCCGAGCCGGTTGAGGCTGTCGAACAAATGCAGCAGCCGCTCGGCCATGTCGGGATCGACGTTTCCGGTCGGCTCGTCGGCGACGAGCAGCTCGGGCCGGCCGATCACGGCGCGGGCAATGGCGATGCGCTGCTGCTCTCCGCCCGAAAGCGTCGGCGGCTTGGCGCGGCCGCGATCGGTGAGGCCCACCCAGGCCAGCATCTCGCGGACCGGCGCCTCGATATCGCTCTCGGACACGCCGGCGACGCGCAGGGGCAGCGCGATATTGTCATAGGCGGAGAGGTGCGGGACCAGCCGGAAGTCCTGGAACACCACGCCGATCCGCCGGCGGAAGCCCGGCAGCCGGGTGCGGGGCAGGGCACCGGCATCCTCGCCGAACAGCCGCACCGTCCCCCGGCTCGGCCGCTGGGCGAGGTAGAGCAGCTTGAGCAGCGAGGTCTTGCCCGCGCCGGACGGGCCGGTGAGGAAATAAAAGGCGCCGGTGTTCAGCGAAAAGCTGATGTCCGAGAGAGTTTCGTCGCCCGAGCCATAGCGCAGGCCGACATTCTCGAATTGAACGATGCTGGCCATCAGGCTCCCGGCGCTTCCCTTGCACCTGCCATCGCACAGAGGCCCGTCCTGCTCAAGAAGCTGGGGATAGCTGGGAACGGGACTCTTGTTCGCGCGAATCGATAGGTCTAGAATCGTGACAATCGGGCGACAGGCCCCCGTGTCGTGAGCCGCGCGTAATGATCCTCGAATGCAGCCAGTGCCGAACCCGATATCTGGTGCCCGACAGCGCCATTGGCGCCGATGGCCGCACCGTGCGCTGCGCGAGCTGCAAGCATAGCTGGTTCCAGGCCCCGGTCGCGCTCGACCTGACGACGCGCGCCACCGCTGCGGACGGCCCGGTCACCCATGCGCCCAAGCGCGAGGCCGAAGCGCCCAAGCGGGAAGCGCCCGCCACGCCGCGGGTGTTCGACGATGCCTCGATCATGGCCGCGGCCGGCGCGACGCCGGACTATGATCCCTTCGCGCCGCAGCCGCCGTTCAAGCCGCGCCGCAACCCGGCCCGGCGCTGGACCGCCGCGGCGTTCGTCGCCGGCTTCTCGATGCTGCTGGGCACCGGCGCGATCCTCTATTCGGGCGCCCCGGGGCTCGCCGCGCAGCTGGGCATCGGGCTCGGTCTCGGCGGCGAAGTCGAGACGCCCTTGGTGTTCACCGACAAGAATGTCGAGCTGCGCACCCAGACCAATGGCAGCGAGCTGTTCATCATCTCGGGCAAGGTGGCGAATCCCACCGCCGACAAGCAGCATGTGCCCGATATCCGCATCGAGCTGAAGGACGAGCAGGACCGGCTGGTCTATAGCTGGCGCGTGACCCCGCAGGTCCGCGAGCTCGGCCCCAAGCAAGTGATCGACTTCAATTCGGCGCAGGTCGATCCGCCGCGCAGCGCGCGCTCGGCCCGGCTGACCTTCGCTACCGAAATCGGCGGCTGACCCACCAGAGCCGGGTGCCGTGCAACGTCGCGGCGACCACCATGCCCAAACCGGACGCCAGCGCCAGCCCCGTTGCGCCCAGATCCAGCTCGCGGACGAGCAGCAGCCCCGCCCCGCCGGTGACGAGGAAGAAGGCGATCACCGAGTTGATCCCCGCCACCACCTGATCGCCGATCGAGCGCAGCGCATAGACGAACACGACCTGCACGCCGTCGAACAGGATGAACGGCGCCCAGACCGGCAGCATCACCAGCGCCAGCCGTTGCACCTCGTGCACCGCCGGGAACAGCGCGACAAAGGGGTGGGGGATCAGCACCAGCAGGATCGCGAGCAGCCCGGTGGCCAGCGCGGCAAGCGCCGCCGCGATCGCCGCACGACGCCCGGCGGCCTGTGGCGCACCTTCACCCACGGCATTGCCCACACGCACGCCCGCCGCCGATCCCAGCCCCAGCGCCACCGAGAAGGTGACGTTGTGGATCGAGAAGACGATCTGGAAGGCGTGGGTGGTCACGTCGCCCAGCTCGGTCGACAGCGCGATCAGGATCGAGAAGCCGACCAGTTCGAGGCCGGAGGCGATGGCGGGGACCAGTCCGAACTTGGCCAGCCCCAGCGCGCCGGTCAGCGAATCGCGGCTGAACAGATGGGTGAGGTCGTGCACGCCGCGCTGGCGGGCGCGGGGCAGCGTCCAGGCCGCGCCGATCATGCCCGCCGCACCCAGTGCCGAGGCAATGGTGGTGGCCAGCGCCGCGCCGGTGGCGCCCATTGCCGGCAGCCCGAGATGCCCGGCGGACAAGGCCCAGGCCAGCAGCGCGTTGACGGGCAGGATCGCCAGGGTGACGACGGTCACGCGTTGCGGCCGGCTCACGCCTTCGAGGAAGAAGCTGGCGGCGATGATGAGCAGCTGGAACGGATAGGCGAGCGCCATAACCCGTACGACCTCGGCGGCGAGCGGCGCGACGTCGGCCGCTACGCCAATGCCCAGCAGCATCGGCTCGGCAAAGGCGAACAGCAACAGTGCGCTGAGCAGGCCCAGCGCGACCGCAAGCAATATTCCCTGGTGCAGCGCCCGGCCGGTCCCGGGCAGGTCCTTTGCTCCGTCGGCGCGCGAGACATGGACGAGCACGCCGGTCAGCGCGCCCAGTCCCATCACGATGCCCGGAAAGGTCAGCGCCCGGCTCGCCCCCAGGGCGGCGACCTGCTCGGTGCCGGTGAAGCCGACCACCACCACATCGGTGACGTGCAGGATCGTCCAGTTGAGGCTGGTCAGCGCCACCGGCCATGCCAGCGACAGGATTCGGCGCATCTCGGCGGAAAGATCGGAGGGGAGGCGCATGGGAGCGCGCGCTTAGCGGATTTCACCTAGTTTGGAAAAGCGTGGCAGAAGCGCTTGCCAAGTCCGAAACGCGTTGCTAGGGGCCGCTGCCTTACCAGCCGTTGGTCTCCAAACCGGCGGATTCACGATGCGGTCGTGGCGGAACTGGTAGACGCGCAACGTTGAGGTCGTTGTGGCCGAAAGGCCGTGGAAGTTCGAGTCTTCTCGACCGCACCAGTGAAAAATGCAGGCACCCGGCGACATCGCCGCGGTGCCGCAATTTTTTCGAGAACCGGGCAAACTTCTGCGACAAGTCGCGCTTAGCCACGCCTTGTTCATGCGAGCGGTGTCACGGCACTGCCGGGGTTTTCGAAAAGGGTGGGGAATTCATGCGTTCTACGTTGATGCTTGGGTCTGCTGTTGCGGGGTTGCTTGTCGGCGCCATGCCGGGAACCGCGCTGGCCCAGGCCCAGCAGCCTGCCCCCACGCCGGCCCCTGCCCAGGCCCGTCCGCAGCAATCGGCCCAGCCGGCGGCGTCGCAGGACAATGGCGGCGACGAGGCGGGTGACGAGGGCGCGATCGTCGTCAACGGCGTGCTGCCCGGCGCGGTGAAGACCGATGTGAAGCCCGAGGTGCAGCTCAATCCGGCCGATATCCGCGCCTATGGCGCCTCGAACGTGTCGGAGCTGATTACCGCGCTCCAGGCCCAGCTCGGCAGCGGTTCGGGCCGCGGCGACGAGCAGCCGGTGATCCTGATCAGCGGTCGCCGTTCGAGCATGAACGAAGTCCGCGACCTGCCGACCGAGGCGATCGAGCGGATCGATATCCTGCCCGAGGAAGTCGCGCTGCAATATGGCTATGCCGCCACGCAGAAGGTCATCAACTTCGTGCTGCGCCGCCGCTTCCAGGCGCTCACCACCGTGCTGGAGGGGCAGATGCCCACCGCCGGCGGCAATTTCACCGGCAGCGGCAACGTCAACATCCTCAAGCTCAACCGCGACGGGCGAGTGACGCTGGATGTGAAGTACAACCAGAATTCCGCGATCCTCGAGAGCGAGCGCGGGGTGACCCGGGCGGGCAATTCGCTGTTCGACACCACCGGCAACATCACCGGCATCGGCGGTGCGCAGATCGATCCGGCGCTGAGCGCGCTGGTCGGGTCGCCGGTCACCGTCGCCGGCGTGCCGGTCGGAGCGGCGAACGGGCTGCTCCCGCTCTCGGCCTATGCGGCCAACGCAAACGATCCCAACGTCACCGATCTCACGCCCTATCGCACCCTGATCGGGCCGGCGAAGACGCTGAACGTCAGCGGGATCTACAATCGCGCGCTCTCGCCCAAGGTGAACGCGACCGCGACGATCAACCTCGACGTTACCGAGAATGAATCCTGGCTCGGCCTGCCCAGCGCGACGCTGACCCTGCCGGCGGGCAACCGGTTCTCGCCCTTCGGCCAGAACGTCCAGCTGCTGCGCTATTACGACAATCTCAATCCGCTCACCCGCTCGGGCGGCAGCCAGGCGCTGCGCGGCGAAGTGACGGTCAACGGCGATTCGGCACCCTGGATCAAGAGCTGGCGCTGGTCGCTCAACGCCAATTACCAGCAGACCGGCAGCGATTCGAGCACGACGCGCGGCATCGACCCCTCGCAGATGCAGGCGCTGCTCAACGCCAATGACGCGAGCTTCAATCCGTTCGCCGAGCTGCCCTACAGCGCCCTCGTCATCCGTCCGAACGACTGGACCGAATCGACCGCGAAGGTCGGCAATGTCGAGTTCCTGACCAACGGTGCGCTGTTCAAGCTGCCGGCGGGCGACGTCACCACCAGCATCCGCGTGGCCGGGCGCACCAACGACCTGTCGGGCCGCTCCTTCCGCTCGGGCGTGTTCAGCAACAGCGACATCTCGCGTGACACCGGCAGCATCCGCGGCAATATCAGCGTGCCGATCGCCAGCCGCCGCCGCGCCGTGCTCGATGCGATCGGCGATTTCTCGATCAACGCCAATATCGAAGTCGAGCAGCTCTCGGACTTCGGCCGGCTGACCACCACCGGCTATGGCTTCAACTGGTCGCCGATCACCCAGGTGCAGGCGATCGTCAGCGTCATCGACGACAGCAACGCGCCGACGCCGGGCCAGCTCGGCAATCCGGTGGTCACCACGCCCAACGTCACCGTCTATGATTTCGTGCGCGGCGAGAGCGTCAACATCAGCCAGATCACCGGCGGCAATGCGGGGCTCGGCGCCGACAGCCGCCACGTCTTCCGCGCGGGCCTCAACATCCGCCCGCTCACCGAGACCAATCTCGGCATCGTGGTGAACTACACCAATTCGCGCTTCCGCAACGCGATCCAGAGCTTCCCCGGTGCCTCGGCGGAGGTCGAGGCGGCATTCCCCGATCGCTTCGTCCGCGACGGCGCCGGCCGGTTGCTCAGCATCGATTCGCGCCCGGTGAATTATGATCGCACCGAGCATTCCGAGCTGCGCTGGGGCTTCAACCTGTTCCTGCCGATCGCCTCGCCGCAGCAGAAGCGGATGCAGGCACGGCGCGAGGCGTTCATGAAGGCGCGCGAGGAATCGCGCCGTACCGGGCAGCCCATGCCCGCCGAGATGACGGCGATGTTCGAGCAGTTCCGCCGCTTCGGCCAGCAATCGAGCCTGTTCGGCGGCACGCTGAACCAGCAGTTCCGCGGTCCTCGTCCGGAAGGGCAGCAAGGCCAGCAGGGGCAGGAAGCGCCGCCGCGCCCGCCGGCAGACGGTGCCGCCCCGGGTGCAGGTGGTCCGCCGGGCGGCGGTGGTCCGCGCTTCGGTCCCGGCGGGCCGGGGGGCGGTGGCCGCGGCGGCTTTGGCGGCGGGGGCGGCGGCAACCGCCTGATCTTCAGCGCCTATCACACCTGGGTGCTCAAGGATGAGATCCAGATCCGTCCGGGCCTGCCCGTGATCGACCGGCTGAGCGGCGACAGCGCCCAGTCGATCGCCGCGCACCGGATCGACGTCACTGCCGGCGTGAAGCGCGATGCGATGCTCCTGCAGCTCAACGGCAACTGGACCAGCGGCACGCATACCAGCACCGGCAGCGCGGCGATTCCGGGGAGCATCAGCGAGCTCAATTTCGGCAGCCTCGCCAAGCTGAACCTGCTCGCCGAATATAATCCGGGCCAGGACATCGACTTCCTGCTCAAGCATCCCTGGTTCCGCGGCTCGCGGGTCCAGCTGCGCGTCGACAATATCTTCAACGCGCGCCAGCGGGTGACCGACCAGAATGGCCTGACCCCGGCGGCCTATGCGCCCAACCTGCGCGACCCGCTGGGCCGCACGGTCAAGCTGACCTTCCGCAAGCAGTTCTTCTGAGGAAATGAAACCAGCGCGCTGCGGCGCGTCGGTTCAATGCTCGATCGGCGCGCCGGCTTCACGGCTGGCGCGCAGGCCGGGGCGGAAGCGGCCCTGCTGGTCCTGATCCATGATCCGGCGATAGAGCAGGGTAATCGAGACGCGGCGGTTGCGCGGGTCGGCCGGGTTCTCGACGATCAGAGGCTCGCGGTCGGCGACGCCTTCGATCCGCTCGAAGCGCGCTTCGCTGACGCTGCCCGAAAGCAGGCGCCTGCGCGTGGCTTCGGCGCGGCCGCTGGACAGCATCCAGTTGTTCATCGCCAGCGGATCGCCATACCCAAGACTGTCGGTATGGCCGCGGATCATGATCGGGTTTTCCATGCCCTTGATCGAATCGGCGATCGTGCCGATCAGCGCGCTCGCTTCGGGCACCAGGGCGGTCGTACCCAAGTTGAACATCGAATAATTGGCGTCGTCGAGCAGGTCGATCCGCATGCCGTCGCGCGTCGGCACGAAGCGGACATGGTTGGCGAGCTTCGCCAGCGCCGGCGTCATCCGCATGCGCTGGCGGATGCGCTTGGCGGTCTCGTCGAAGTTCTTCTGGTCCTGCTGAGTCAGCGCGCGCTGGTCCTTGAGCGTGCCCTTGCTGCCGGTGCCGACATCCTTGCCGCCCGCGCCGCCCACCGGCACGGTCAGCGACTTGGTGCCGGTCTGCGATGCCTTGCCCGGATAATTGTCGCGCTGGTTGATCGCCTCGCCGCCGAACAGTCCGTTCGAGCCGGCGCTGTTCTGCTTGAGCTCGACCAGGGTCGGCGCGAAATAATCGGCCAGCGCCTTGCGCTGCTTCTCGGTGGTGGCGCCCAGGATCCAGAGCAGCAGGAAGAACGCCATCATCGCGGTCACGAAGTCCGCATACGCGACCTTCCAGGCGCCACCGTGATGGCCGCCATGCCCCTCGACGATGATCTTCTTGACGATGATCTTCGGCTGGAGCTGGTTCCCATGAGGTGCGCGCTGCGCAGCCACTTATGCGGCTCCCGCCGCAGCGCGGCACCGGCCCGCACCCCCACCCGGCCACCCA
>JAEXLC010000101.1 GCA_023445495.1 Pseudomonadota bacterium
CGGCTAGTGCCCGGGTGCACCGGCCGCGGCACCCCGGCTCAAGGCCGGGGTGACGAAAGAGAATGCAAAGCCGCCAGCTACGCGCCGCCCTAAATCTCCCCGCGCATCCGGCGCTTGTGGTACTTCGTCCGCGCGCCGATCCCCATCAGCATCAGCGCGAAGCCGGCGACGATCGCCGCCAGGGTGAGGAGGTTCGGGACCGGCGTCCAATAGGCGTTGACCAGGATCAGTGCCGACCCCAGCACCGCCAGCGCGACGCCGCTGCGCCGCAGCCCCCTGGCCACGCCGAGCAGCTCGCGGCGATAGGCGCGGCGTTCCTCGGGGTCGTTGAGGTTGGGGATCGGCCGGCTCAACGATTGCCCCCGATCAGGTCGCCCAGGCCGCCGAGCACCGAGCCTTCGCCGCGATTCTGCCCGCCATAGGACGAGGCCGCCGCCATCATCCGCCCGGCGAGGCGCGAGAAGGGCAGCGACTGGATCCAGACCTTGCCGGGGCCGCGCAGCCGAGCGAAGAACAGTCCCTCGCCGCCGAAGATCGCGCTGCGCACCCCGCCGGCGCCGACCAGGTCGAACTCCACCGACGGCGTGAAGGCGGCGACGCAACCGGTATCGACGTGCAGCTCCTCGCCCGGGGCGAGTTCGCGCTCGACGACCATGCCGCCGAACTGGACGAACACCCAGCCATCGCCGTCGAGCTTCTGCATGATGAAGCCTTCGCCGCCGAACAGGCCGGTCATGATCCGGCGCTGGAAGGCGATGCCCATCGACACGCCCTTGGCCGCGCAAAGGAACGCGTCCTTCTGGCAGATCAGCGTGCCGCCAAGGCTGTCGAGCTTGAGCGGCACGATCGCGCCCGGCACCGGCGCGGCGAACGCGACGCGCGCCTTGCCCGAGCCGTTATGGGTGAAGACGGTGGTGAACAGGCTCTCGCCGGTGACCAGCCGCTTGCCGGCGCCGAGCAGCGCGCCCATGAAGCCGCCGCCCTGCTGGCCGCTGCCGTCGCCGAACACGGTGGTCATCCCCACCGATGCATCCTTCCACACCATCGCGCCCGCTTCGGCCACCGCGCTCTCGCCCGGGTCGAGCTCGATCTCGACGAACTGGAGCTCCTGCCCCTTGATCTCGAAATCGATATCGTCGGACACGCCGGCGCTGCGGCTGTGGCTCCACGGACTCTGCGGCATCTCGGTGTCCTCCATCTCGGTTGCATCTGCCCTAGCGCTTCGGACCGCCCCGCGCCAAGTTCCCGTATCGGCGAAAGCCGCGACGGGCGGATCGGGAGAGCATGATGCGAAGCATTCTGACGGGCATGGCGCTGCTGGTGGCGCTGCCATGCTGGGCGCAGGACAATAGCGCGAGCCACCCGCCGGCACCGATCGTCGTCACCGGCAACGGGCTCGCCGATTCGGCCCGCCAGCTCGAGCAATGCCTCGCGCGCAAATGCCCCCCGCCCGAGGATATCGACGCCAGCATCACCCTGGCCGAGAACCAGCTGCTTGCCGGCGATTATCGCAAGGCGCGCGCCACGCTCGCGGCGGCGCGCGATCGCAATGGCGGCCACCGCAAGGACTATCCGGTAGCGGTCGCCGATCTCGAACGCAGCTATGGCCGGATGACCGATCTCGACGGGTTCCCGGACCGGGCCCGCATCGCCCAGGTCGATGCCCTCGATACGCTCAAGGGCGCGCTGGACGGCAAGGACACGCGCGTCCTGATCCAGCGCCTGACCGCCGGGGACGATTTCCGCCTCGTCGGCCGCACCGATGCCGCCGACGAGACCTATCGCCGGGTCGAGAAGCAGGCGCGCGAGGCCGGCGAAGCGCAGGTCGCGGGCATCGCGATGCTCCGCTCCGCCGCGATGTACACCTTCCTCGCGTCGCAGGATTCGATCTTCCGCAGCACCGCGCGGGCGCGGATCGCCCGGATCGAGCGGACCACCGAGCCCGAGCTCGAACAGGTCCGCATCGCCGCCCGCGTGCTGCGCGCCCGCCTCACCGGGCTGGCCGGCAGCAGCGACGCGATGGACCGGGCGATCGCCAATCTGGGCGATGCCGGCTTCACCGAACCCGTGCTGGTCTATGAGGATGTGCCGCTGCGCAACGGCGCCAAGGCCGCGATCCGCAAGCAGATCGACTCCGATCCCGAATGGGTGGATTTCCGCTTCCGGGTCGCCCCCGATGGCCGCGTCCACGACCTGGAGGAGGTCCGCCGCTCCCCCGAGATTTCGGCGGACTGGGCCAACCGGGTGCGCAAGACCGTCGCCACGCGGCGCTATGCCCCGCTGCGCCTGCCGCCGGGATCGGACGGGAAGATCCGTATCGAGCGGTTCACGCTCGTGTTCGACGCGGGCGACGCCACCGGCTCGAACATGGCCACACGCGCCAGCGAAGGACGGCTGACCTGGCTCGACATCACGCCCGACCAGCCGGCGCCGAGCATCCCGCCCGCGTCCTACGTGCCGCCGCGCGCACCTTTCTGAGGAGTCAGCCGCGCCGCCAGTCGTCGCGCAGCAGGCCGTAGAGCGCGGTATCGCGCACGCCGATATGGGTCTCCCATTCGGCGCGCAGCATGCCTTCGAGCCTGAAGCCCAGCCGTTCGAGCAGCCCGCGCGAGGCCAGGTTCTCGGGATCGGTATCGGCGAAGACGCGGCGCTGCCCCTCGGCGAAGAGCCGGTCGATCACCGCGCTCACCGCCTCGACGGCGATGCCGCCGCCCCAATGCGGGCGGGCCAGCATATAGCCGATCTCCGAGACATTGCCCTGGCGCTTCTCGCCCGCGGCAACAAAGCCGATCGCGATATCGTCGCCCTGCAAAGTGATCGCCCAGCAGCGCCATTCGGGCGCCTCCCGGGCGAAATCGGCGCGCGTCTGCTCGACGCTCGCATGCGGCGGGCCCGACCAGAAATGCATCAGCTCGGGATCGGACAGGCTGGGGAACAGCGCCTCGGCATCCCCGGGCGTGCGCGGCCGCAGGCGGAGACGCGCCGTCTCCAGCACCACCGTCTCGCGCCGGACCAGCTCGGCCGGGCGGCTCACAGCGCCAGCGCGTCGACCAGCGTCTTCACCTTCTTCTGCCGCCACTGGGGCAGCGGCGCGACCAGCCAATAGCCGAGCTTCGAGCTCTTGGGCTCGCCGACCACGGCGACCCGGCCCGATTCGATATCAGCGCGGGCGAGCAGTTCGGGCACAGTCGCCCGGCCCAGCCCTTCGGCCGCGGCTTCGAGCGCGAGCCCGGCATCGGCGACGCGAACCAGCGAGCCGGCATCCTCGGCCATGCAACCCGGCCAGGAGATGCGCACATCGATGCCGCCGCCCGGCCGCTCGATCGTGACCATGCCGTCGCTCTCCAGCGCCTCGCCCTCATGCTCGCCCGGGCCTTCGCCCCAGCGGATCGCGAGATCGAGATTGGCCTCGGTGAAGTCGAGCGCGTCGTCGGCAGGCACCAGCACGAAGCGCAGGTCGCTGTCGACGCGGGCGATCTCGGCCAGGCGCGGCATCAGCCACTTGGCGGTGAGGTCGCGCGGCGCGGCGATGGTCAGCGACTTGGACGACTGCCCCGCCTGCATCGCGCGGACGCTTTCCTCGAACTGGAGGAAGCCCGCGCGCAGTGCCGAGAGGCCGGCCTCGGCCTCGGGAGTCAGCTCCAAGCCCTTGGTGGTGCGGCGGAACAGGACGACGCCCAGCGTGTCCTCGAGCGCGCGGATCTGCTGGCCGACCGCGGCGGGAGTCACCGCCAGCTCGTCCGCCGCGCGGGTGAAGCTCAGATGGCGTGCGGCGGCATCGAGCACGCGCAGGCCGTTGAGCGGGAGATGGGTTCTTTTCATAGCGCGATCACCCTCACCCTTCCCACTCGGCTTCGCCTCGCGGGCCCCTTCCCTCTCCCAAAGGGAGAGGGAGCTTACCCGCCCAACCGAACCGTCTCGAAGAACATGTCCTCGCCCATCTGGCCGCCCTTGAGCACCAGCCCGGGCATCCACGGGTCTCCACTTGCGCCTGTCCGCCCTAAAATTCGGCGTTTTGGAAAGCGGCCGTACTCGCTACTCTGTCCGCATGCCGGAAATTGAAACCGAGCGACTGCTCTTGCGGCGCGCCACCATGAACGATCTTGCGGCGTTCCACGCGATCCTCAGCGACCCGCAGGCAACAGCGTTCTGGTCGACGCCGCCGCACAGCGATGTCGAGCAATCGCGTGAATGGTTGCAGAGCATGGTCGATATCCCGCCCGGGGAAGGCGAGGACTTCGTTGTCGAGCATCGGGGCAGCGCCATCGGCAAGGCCGGCTTCTACCGCTTTCCGGAGATTGGCTTCATCTTGCATCCTCGCGCCTGGGGCCGCGGGTTCGCTGAGGAAGCCTTGCGTCCCGTGCTCGAAAGGGCTTTCCAGGTGCACCGCCTCGAGGCTGTCGAAGCGGATGTCGATCCGAAGAACGCCGCATCGCTGCGGCTGCTCGCGAAGCTCGGCTTCATCGAAATCGGCCGTCGGGAACGCACCTGGCTGATAGGCGACCAGTGGTGCGACAGTGTCGACTTGCGCTTGCTGCGCAGTTGAAGCTCAGCATGCTGCCCGACGGACCCAGCCCAAGGCCAAGCTAACGCGGCGTCCTGGGGAAGCTCATCCAGGCCCGCCCTCGAGAACCCGTCCCCGCCCTGGCCCGAGGTCAACGTCACCCCGGCCTTGTGCCGGAAACCACCATGGAGGAAGGCTACACGCCCGATTTGGGCCGGTGCCTATAGAGGTGGCCTGTCGGCAAGCGCCCCAGCGTTGGGTATTCAGGACTTTGGCCGCCTTACTCCAGTGTACCAGAAAGTGATGGCTGACAGGGATGCAGTAGCGGCAAAGACCAGCAGCCATTTTATGGCAAAGCTGCCGTTCATGTATAAGCTGTGCGGGTTGATCTTCGGCCCCGGAGCGGGCCCCAATTGCGTCCACGCAGCAATCGCTCCAGCGAGAAGAACGAAGGGCAGGACTGCCAATCCCAAATAATAGATCAAACCTGTCCTCTGAAAACGCCGCAACACCAAGTGGATGGGCCCTCCGATCAGGAAAGTGGCGACATAGCTTAGTAGCGCGAATACCAGCATGGCGACGAAAGCGCCTGTATATCCCGCGTCGCCCGTATCGCCGACCACCGCGTTGACACCGATCGCCGCCAGAAGTGGAATCAACCAGGGCAGTGGGGCCAACGTAAAGGCCCTTATCTCTCGATCGTCCATTGCGCTTCCCCGTGGTCGTAGGGCCTCAACTCAACCTATGTCGCACAATGCCCGCCTTCCACCCAATAGCGGTCGTTTAGGGGGCGCGACCTTTTCCAGTGCCCGCCGCTTCGGGGCCCCGGCACAAGGCTTGGCGGCGAAGGATCCCAGCCAAGCTCGGCATCGAGCCGAACTAGCCCCCCAGCCTCACCGTCTCGAAGAACCCGTCCCCGCCCATCTGGCCACCCTTGAGCACCAGCTCGAGCCCATCCACGGCAGGATCGGCGGCATGCGCCCGCACCAGCGGCGCGCCGCGTTCGATCGGGGCGGCCCAGGTCAGCGCGTCGATGCCGAGCTGCGCGACGCCGTGGCTCGACGTGTCGCCGCCCGCGAACAGCAGCCGCTGCAATCCCGCCCGGCGCACCACCTGCCCGGCAACCCGGCCCAGCGCCTGGCCAAGCTTCTCGCCCGCCGCCGGCGCCGTCGCATCCAGCGGCCCCTCGGCCGAATGGATCAGCGCCTTGCCCTGCCCGGCCAGCGCCGCCACCGCCGCATCGGCCAGCCGCGCCTCCTCCGCCGAAGATCCCTCGAGCAGCGCACCGACATCGGCCAGCCTCGCCACAAACCCGTCCGCCCCACTCCGCGCGATCTGCCGCGCGGTCACCGGCGAACAGCTACCGCTTATCACCAGCAACTGATCGACCGCCCCGGCGCGCACTTCCGCCGGCCGGCCGTCGATCAGCCCGGCCGCCTGCCAGGCCAGCACCAGCGCCCGGGTCACGCCCGAGCTGCCCGCCGCGAAGCGCACGCCGCGCGACAGCAGCACCTCGCCCGCCGCCGCCAGATCCTCCATCGCGACGCCGTCGAACAGCACCGCATCGGCCTCGACCGCGTCGAACGCCGCGACCGCCTGCCCCGCCCGGATCGCTTCCAGCGACACCAGGGCGACCCGCGCCTCGCTCTGCCCGGCAAGGTGCCGGATCAAATCCGCCTCATGCATCGGCGTGACCGGATGGCGCGCCATGGTCGGGTGGCGATCGATGCGGAACACTTCCGCCCCCGCCGCCGCGAACAGATTGCCGAACGCGACATAGCGGCGCAGGTGCGGCGCGCCGACCAGGATCGCCGCCTTGCCCGGAAACCCCGCCCGGCCCAGCTCGATCGCGCGACCGATCGATCCGGTGGTCGGGCTGGAATCGAAGGTCGAGCAGGTCTTGTAATGGACAATCGCTCCCTCCCCCAGCGCCGCGAAGGCGGGCGGCAGATGCGCGTCCATCCACTCGGGCGACTGGCTGCGGCTGTCCCCGGCAATGCCGATCGCCCGCGCCTCGGCAAAGCGCGCCCGCAGCGCCGCATCGGGCGCGCGCAGGAAAAGCACCGCAGGCACCCCGCCCTCGGCAAGCTGCTCGAGCACATCGGTGGAGCCGGTGAAATCGTCCCCGTAAAAGCCGTAGAGGAGGTCGGTCATTTCATTCCTCCCTCGTCACCCCGGCCTTGCGCCGGGGTCCCGC
>JAEXLC010000094.1 GCA_023445495.1 Pseudomonadota bacterium
CGCGGCTGCCCGCGGGGCGCCGCCCCCCCAACCCACCCCCAGCCCTCCCTTTCAGGGAGGGGAGCAAAAAGGGTTCTGCGCCACTCCTCCAAGCAACAGATCCTCCCCCTCCCGGGGGAGGATTGCCGAGGAAGCTCCCCCAAACGAGCCCCTTGCAGCCCCGCCACCAATCGCGATGCTGCACGGATGACGACTCTCGCTACCACCACGATCCGCCCCTTCGTTCCAGGCGGCAAGGATTTCGACCTCTCCAAGCGCTTCTACCAGGCGCTCGGCTTCGAGCTGACCTTCGAAGCGGGCGGCGTTGCCGGCTTTGCCTGCGATTCCGGCAGCTTCCTGCTTCAGGACTATTATCACCAGGGGTGGGGCGAGAATTTCATGATGCAGCTCATCGTCAAGGATCTCGACGCCTGGTGGGCGCATATCCAGGCGCTCGACCTGCCCGGCCAGTTCGGCGTCGCCGAGCCCAAGCCTCCCGCGCTGATGCCCTGGGGCCTCACCCTCGCCTATGTGTTCGGCCCCTGCGGCGAGCTTTGGCACGTGGTGCAGGGCTAGGGCATTGCGCCTGGGCGCCACCCCAATTCCTCCCCCGGGACAGCATGAACCGAGCCGCACCACCGCTGCTCGCGGTCCTGCGCCCCGCATCCGTGGGATGGCAGTGGAAAACCCAAGCCCGCATCGGAAGCCTCGCCAATCTGGCACGCTTGCGGAGCAGAATATCACCTGAACGGTTCACACCGTCCAGCGAGAACCACCCGCCGCTCCTTGACGCCGCTAGCGAACCTCACCGCCCGCCGAGATAGCTCCCCGGCAGCTCGCCGCTGCCCACGACGATCCGCTGGAGCACGACATTGTCGTCGATGCGCCAGACCTTGAGCACATGCCTGCCCACCGCGATGCCCGGGAAGCGTACATTGAGCGTGCGGGCATTGTCCTCCACCGCACGCTCCCAGTCCCGCTTGGGCTCGCTGTCCGCGGCGTTGGGTGCCGGGGTGAGCAGGTCGCTCAGCACCTGCACCCGGCCGTTGTCGATCGACACGCCGATGCGCAGCTTGCCGTCGGCGCCGGTGCCGAGCGTCGGCACCAGGATCAGTTGCACCGCCAGCGTGCCCGCCTTGCGCGCGGTGACGGCATATTCCAGGCGCACGCCGTCCTCGGGCGTGGTCGCCGGCCGGCCCTGGGGCAGCGCGAGCACCGCGCCCTGGGTGCGCCCGAGATGCGGGATCGCCCGCCAGGCCAGTCCCTTGCCGCCCACCGTGCGGGCATAGTCGCCCGCCTCGATCGCGGTGGCGTCGGTCTCGACCTTGTGCAGGTCGATCGCGGTGATGCGCGGGCCGCCGGTCACCCGCTTCACCTCGGGCATCACCTGCTTCTCGGGCTGCTGCCAGTTGGTGTAGCCGATATGGGTCTGGAGCATCATCCCGTCCCATTTGCCGCCGGCGATCGCGTGGTAGCGGTCGCTCAGCTGCTGGTCGCGGGCGAACAGCGCCTCGGCCTGGTCGGCAAAGCCGTTGGCGCGCGGATCATTGGCTGCGGCAAGCCGCCGGTTCTCGGCGACCGCGGAATAGAGCCGGTACAGGTTCGCCATCGCCGCGATCGGGTGTTCGACCAGCTGGAAGTACGAATCCCTCCCCTGCGCCGCGACGCGCATTTTTTCGGCCAGCATCGCCTTCTCCAGCGCATCCCATTCGGCAACCATCGCCGCGAACTCGCTCGGCCCAAAGCTGCCGGCATCGATCAGCTCGGGCTTTCGCCGCGCGGCAAGCTGGGAATAGCGGGTCAGCAGCGCCCCGATCGCCTTCCCCCGTACCACCCCGAACTGCTCGGCGGCCCATTCCGCAGGCCAGGCGGCCAGCGCCTCGGGCGTCATCGCCTCGGGGTTCCAGGCCTGCTTCATGAAGAAGCTCAGCGGATATTCCATCGGTTTCAGGTCGCCGACATTGACGATCCAGAGCGCCCTGGCCCCGCGCTGCCAGGCCAGATCCATCTGCTGCCAGCTCTTCTCGATCTGGTTGGTGTTCAGCCACTTGTAGTTGCGCGGCCCACCGACATAGTCGAAATGATAATAGACCCCGTACCCGCCCTTGCGCGGCGCGCCGCCGGGATCGGGAAGCCGGCGCACCTGCCCCCAATTGTCGTCGGCGAACAGCAGGATCACATCATCCGGCACCTGCATGCCATGGTCGTAATAGTCCTGCACTTCCTTGTAGAGCGCCCAGACCTGCGGCGTCTGGTCGACTGGCTTCCCGGTCACCTCCGCGATGATCCCGCGCTGGTCGGCAACGATGCCCTCGAGCAGCCTCGTCGCCGTTCCCTCGGCCATCGGCTCGTCGCCATCGCCGCGCATGCCGACGGTAACCAGGCTCTCATAGCCCTTGCCGTCTCCCTTCGACATCATCCGCTCGATCCCGCCTCGCCAGAAGGCCCGCAGGTTCGCGGCATTGGTCGCGTAATCCCACTTCCCCCCGGTCACCCCGCCGGCGGTGTTCCGGTGCCATTCGTCCTGCGCACGGGTCATCGGCTCGTGGTGCGAGGTGCCCATGACGATGCCCATCTCGTCGGCAAGGATCTTGTTCTGCGGATCATCGTCGTTGAACGCCCGCGGCGCCCACATCGCCGGCCACAGATAATTGCCCTTCAGGCGCAGCTCCAGTTCGAAGATATGCGCGTAAGCCTTTGCATTCGCGCCGCCGAACTTCTTCTGCGCCCAGGTGGAAAAGGCCGGCGCCTCGTCGTTGATGAAGAAGCCGCGATAACGCACCCGGGGCTGGTCGCGCCGCGCTCCGGCGGTCAGCCAGACATTGGCGCGCCTGGCGGCCGGCACATCGGCGAACCAGTGCCAGGGCGACACGCCGATCTTCTCGGACAGATCATAGGCGCCATAGACCGCCCCGCGCCGATCCGAGCCGACGATCACCAGCGCGCGCGGCACGCCGGGCGCGGGATTGTCGACGACGATCTGCCGGAAGGCCTCCCACTCCCCTGCGATGTCCTGCGGCCTGATCTTGCCGGCGCGGACCAGCGCGTCGATCGCCGGGCTCTTGCCCAGCACGCCGATCAGCACCACCGGGCCGCTGGCGCCCGTCAAGGCCTGCACGCGCGCGGCCTTCGCGCCGCTCACCCGCTCGAGGTCGCTCGCAAAGCCATCGCCGGCGCGGCGCACCGCGGGATCTGCTCCGGGATCGACCAGCACGGTGGCCGGCTTGCCGCCAGCGATCAGCGCGAAGCTGCCGGGCGCCGGGCGCGCGCACACCGTCACCGCGCCCTGGCAGGCCATCGCCGGCACCGCCCATGTCATCGCCAGCCCCAGTGCCGCCGCCGCAACCCGCATCGCCCTCTCCTGTCTTATTTGTCTGCGTTATGCGCAGCCAATCGCAATCGGGCAACAGGGACTTGCCCCGCCGCCCGCTTCCGGCAAAACGATGGCCATGATCCTTTCAGACCGCTGGATTCGCGAACAGGCCCAAACCACCGGGATGATCGAGCCCTTTGTCGAGGCGCAGCGCCGCGAGGGCTGCATCAGCTACGGCCTCTCTTCCTATGGCTATGACGCGCGCGTGGCCGACGAGTTCAAGATCTTCACCAATGTCGATTCGGCGGTGGTCGATCCCAAGGACTTTGCGGCGAACAGCTTCGTCGATCGCAAGACCGATGTCTGCATCATCCCGCCCAACAGCTTCGCGCTGGCCCGCACGGTCGAATATTTCCGCATCCCGCGCGACACGCTGGTGATTTGTCTGGGCAAATCGACCTATGCGCGCTGCGGGATCATCGTGAACGTGACGCCGCTCGAGCCCGAATGGGAAGGCCATGTCACGCTCGAATTCTCGAACACGACGCCGCTGCCCGCCAAGATCTATGCGAACGAGGGCGCCTGCCAGTTCCTCTTCCTCAAGGGCGATCAGCCCTGCGAGACCAGCTACGCGGATCGCGCGGGCAAATATATGGGCCAGCGCGGCGTCACCCTGCCCCGGCTCTAAGCTTCCCGCCTGAAATGGAAAAGGCGCCGGATGGACCGGCGCCTGTCAGCCCTGGAGGCTGTCGCCGCCGACCGCGCGAGAGGGGTGCGCGGCCGTCGGTGTTGGCTCGCGCCTTAGCGCGAAGTCAACTGGAGCGCATTGACGCGCTGGAGACCCTTGTTGGCGACGGCATAGGATGTCGACTGCCGGTCGCCGGGCAGGTCCATCTCGAAATTCCGCTGCGCGAGCACCTGGCGATAGAGATCGCGGGCTTCGGTGGCGCGGCCAGTCTCGGCATAGATGGCGGCAAGGTTGAGCAGAAGCTCGGGCGCACCGGGATTCTGGCGCAGCTGGGCGGTGAGCTGGCGCTCCGCCTGGGCATATTGGCCATGCTGGATGGCGGTACTTGCTACAGGGTCCCCGTCCGGGCGCTGGGCCTGCGCGGGCAGCGCGGCGAGCGCGAACGGGGCGGCTGCAAGGACAATGAGCGCGGTGCGCATAACTCCTACTCCTTCTGTTACGCCACGGAGACACTTCCATGACTCTTTGAAGACAATAGTGTTACACTTCCATGACTACCCTGCAAGCGCATTTGCGCCGATCCGTAGATATACGGGCAAAAGAAAAGGCGGCCCCGAAGGACCGCCTTTCCTGTTTCCGGATCCCGGCCCCGAAGGGCAGCGGATCAGAAGTCGTTGCGATACTGCTCGTTGCCGACGAAGCCCAGCTTCGTCACATTCGCGCGCTTGATGATCGCGAGAATGCGGTCGACGACGTCGTACGGCGTCTGCGGATCGGGCTGGAAGTGCAGCTCCGGCTCCGGCGACATCTGCAGCGACTGGTCGAGATACTGACGCAGCGTCACGTCATCGACCGGCATGCTGTTCCAGAACACCTGGCCCCGCGCGTCGATATAGACCTTGTTCTTGGTCGCTTCGACGATCGGCGCCTGGTTGGTGCTGTTCTGCGGAAGGTCGACCTTCACGGCATGCGTCTGAATCGGGATCGTCATGATGATCATGATGAGGAGCACCAACATGACGTCGATCAGCGGCGTCGTGTTGATTTCCATCATCGGGCCGTCGTCACCGCCGCCGCCCACGCTCATACCCATAGTCTAAACTCCTTTGAGCCGGCCGTCAGAGACGGACCGTGGCCGAACCGGCGGGCGGTTCAGAGATGAAGCCGACCTTGGCGAACCCGGCCATCTGCATGGCAAAGATGGTGCCACCGATGCAGCGGTACGGCGTGTTCACGTCGCCGCGGATGTGCACTTCCGGGAGCTCGAGGCCGGCAGCGTTGATGCCGCCCTGCTTGTCGATCTCGGCCTTCAGCTTCTTCGCGCCACGCTCGACCAGCTCCTGGCTGGTCACCGGGGTCATGCCCCAGAACACTTCACACTTGCCGCCACTGGCCGTGACCGAGAGCGAAACGTTCTCGGGCTTGGTGGTCGTCGGCTCGAACTGAACCTTCGGCAGCTCCAGCTTCACCGTCTGAATCACGACCGGAACCGTGATCAGGAAGATGATGAGGAGCACCAGCATCACGTCGACGAGCGGCGTGGTATTGATGTCCGACATGGGGGCGTCTTCACCGCCCCCGCCTACGCTCATCGCCATTGCGCGCTATCCTATCCTTCTAATCCAATCCCCTGCCCCTCAGGGGCTGGAGAGGGCCGCGCGCCCGATACGGGGAAGCGCGGCCCTTATATTCCAGATCGCTTAGGCGCGCGGCGCGGTGCTGGTGGTCGCGGCCGGAGCAGCCTTGGCAGCCGGAGCGGCCTTGGCAGCGGTCGGGCGCACGCGGCCGTCCGAAGCCAGGTAGCCGAGCAGATCGTTCGAGAAAGCGTTCAGGCTCTCGTTGATCTTCTTGTTGCGGGCCTGCAGCCAGTTGAAGGCGAGCACGGCCGGAACGGCGACGGCGAGACCGACGGCGGTCATGATCAGCGCTTCACCGACCGGACCGGCGACCGCGTCGATCGACGCCTGGCCAGCCGCACCGATCTTCACGAGTGCGCGGATGATGCCGATAACGGTACCGAACAGACCGATGAACGGAGCGGTCGAACCCACGGTGGCGAGGAACGACAGGCCGCTCTTCAGCTGCGAGTTGATCAGGTCTTCCGAGCGAGCGAGCGAGCCGTGCAGCCAGTCATGGGCTTCGACCGGATCGGTCAGCTTCGAGTGCTGCTCCTGAGCGGCGAGGCCGTCGTCGACCAGCTGGCGATAGGCCGAGTTCTTCTCGAGCTTCGCAGCGCCTTCGCGCAGGCTGTTGGCGTTCCAGAAGCCGGCGCGGACGCGCTTCGCCTGGTTGAGGATCTTCTGCTGCTCGAACAGCTTGGTGAACAGGATGTAGAGCGAGAAGAAGAGCATCAGCACGAGGATGCCGAACACCGTCTGCGAGATCAGGCCGCCCTCACGGAGCGCCGGAATCAGGCCGTACGGATTTTCCTTGGGCGCCGCAGCGGCGAGAATGGTGGTGAGCATTTTCGGTTCTTTCCTCTAACTAAATAGCGCTTTTTGTTTCCAAATCCGGCGCGCACCGGATCGGCGCGCGCCATCCAATCACACGGCCTAGCTCGGAATCTTCCAAGTGAAGCTGCCGTTATACGGTGCCGGGATCTTGTTGCCACTCTCGTCCTCGGCCGGATTGAACCGGGCGCGGCGCTTGAGAAGATTGCAGGCCGTGGTGTCGAGGACGGACGTGCCGCTCGAACCGGTGACGGTGCAATTGGTAACCTTGCCCGAAGCGTCCACATCGAGGCGGAAACGCACGGTACCGGCCTGCTCGGCGCGCAGGGCGGCGGCAGGATAGTCATCGTCCGTAACCCAGCTCTGCGGCGAACCGCGCGGGGACAGCTTCTTTGCGATCCGCGGCGGAGCCGGCGGCTGCGGCGGAGCCGGCTGCGCGGGCGGAGCCGGCGGGGTGATCGGCGGAGCCGGCGGGATGACGGTCGTCGTCGGGATCGGCGGCGCCTGAGTCGGCACCGGAACCTGAGCCGGCGGCACCACGATCTGGGTGGGCGGCGGCGGAACCGGCGTGTCTGGCGGCGGCGGCGGCGGCGGCACTTCCTCCGGCGGGGGCGGCGGCTCTTGCACGTCGAACGTGTTCAGCTTCTCCGCCTGCTTCTTGATGTACTGATATGCTAGGCCGGTGACGAAGGCATATCCCATGCCAGCCACGATGACCGCGACCATGACGATCGCGATTACACGGCTGCCACTTGTATTACGGTCAGCGTAAGCCATTCGGCAACGTCACTCCTCTAATCCCTGACATGCAGTCCTGTGCGGCGGATTTGCGACCCGTGCACATGCCTGCCCGCCGTGCGCTATATGCGTCCTGTTCGGCAGCGGGCGAGTCTCTATCGCGCGCACCCGGAGGACGCAAACCCTTTGTCGGACAAACCGGGCGTACAATCGCCCAATGACAGAATTATTTCTGTATAGCCGAGCCACATTCCGGTAACGCGAACGGCATGAACCGAACCTTTCCCGCCATATTTTGTTGCGCGATTGCGCTGGCCGCATCCTTAGATGCAGGGGCTAAACCCCAGCAAACACAGGCACAAACTGCCGCTGTTTTACCCAGTTACGCCACCCTTGCGCGGCAGGTCACCGGCGCCCCGCTGATCATCGATGCACGCATCCGCAAGGCGGATCGTCTCAAGGCGGAGGAATCGCCCGGACTGGCCCCCGGCATGGTCCGATTCCTGGTCGAGGCCGATGTATCCGCCCTGATTCGGGGCACCCAGGCCATGGCATCGCGCATCACCTACACCGCCGATGTGCCGCTGAATGCCAAGGGCAAGCCGCCCAAGCTCGCCAAGCAGCGCGTGCTGCTCTTCGCCCGCCCCGTCCCGGGCCGCCCGGGCATGGTGCAGCTCACCGGATTGCAGAGCCAGATGAACTGGTTGCCCGAACTTGATGCGCAGGTTCGCGCGATCACCAGGGACGCGCTGGCCGCGGATGCGCCGCCCGCGATCACCGGCGTCGGCAATGCCTTCCATGTGCCCGGAAGCCTGCCCGGCGAAGGCGAGACCCAGGTCTTCCTGCAGACCGCCAGCGGCGCGCCGGTGTCGCTCCAGATCCTGCGCCGCCCGGGCGAGACGACGCGCTGGAGTGTGTCATTGGGGGACATTGTCGACGAATCGGCCGGCGCGCCGCGGGCGAATACCTTCCTCTGGTATCGCCTGGCCTGCGGCCTGCCCCGCGCCCTGCCGGCGGAAGCGGTCGAGTCGGACGACGCCCAGAACGCGGCAAGGGCCCGCGAGGACTATCAGTTCGTCCTGCGCTCGCTGGGGCAGTGTGCTTGATGCATAACCCTCTCCCGCTTTTGCGGGAGAGGGTGGCCGCGCGAAGCGCAGGCCGGGTGAGGGACTGAGCGAACGGCGAGCGAGCTCCTCG
>JAEXLC010000165.1 GCA_023445495.1 Pseudomonadota bacterium
GGATGACGGCTTAGTTGCCGCCGCCGCAGAGCCTCTTGCCATTGGCGTCGCGCATCGCGGCGGCTTCGGCGGCCGACTCGCTGAGCCGCGTGACCTCGAGGCCGGCATAGGAAGCGCGTTTTGCGCAATATTTGTTGCAGCCGTCGGGCAAGGCGCCCGGGAAGGCGATCTTGTCGCCATCATATTTGGCGTCGAACGAGCAGCTGCCGTCCTCGCCGAACTCGATATGGAGCGCCTCCCCTACCCGGCTCGCGCGTCCGGTGCCGCTGCAGGTGATGCGGTCGCCATAATCGACGAACGCGCCGATCCGGTAGCCGAGCTCGGCATCGGGGACGATGCAGATGCGATCCGTGTCGCGGGCGTAGAGGCCGGCGATGTCGGTGTCCGCCGGATTGCGGACCAGGCCGCGCTCGATGGCGGCCTTCTCCAGGTCCTGGGGTGGCTGGGCCTTGTCGGCCGGCGCCTGGCCCGAGGAGCAGGCGCCGAGAAGGAGCGCGAGGAAGGGCCCGGCAAGCCTCATCCGCGGACGAGCTTTCCGCCCTCGACGATCCGGTAGAAGCAGCTCGGCGCGCCGGTGTGGCAGGCGGGACCGTGCGGCTCGACCTTTAGCCAGACGGCGTCCTGGTCGCAGTCGATCCGGGCCTCGAGCACCTTGAGGATGTGGCCCGAGGTCTCGCCCTTCTTCCACAGCTTGCCGCGGCTGCGCGACCAGAAGGTCGCCTCGCCGGTGTCGAGCGTCGCCTGCAGCGCTTCGGCATTCATGTGCGCGAGCATAAGCACCGTGCCCTGGGGATCGGTGCAGACCGCGGTGATCAGGCCGGCGGCGTCGTATTTGGGGTCGAGCACGAGGCCCGTTTCGCGTTCATTGTCCACGCGCGCTGTCTAGCGCGGCGGAGCCGGCGCCTCAATGATCGCGGATCGCTTCTATCAGCGCGTCCTTGCCCATCTTCGAGCGGCCTTCGATGCCGATCTCCTTCGCCTCGTCGTAGAGTTGGTCCTTCGAACGGCTTTCGAGCGTGCCGCCGGGATGGTCGAGCGTGCCTGCCGCCTGGGCGTTGGCGATTCGCGCCGCCTTCTCCTTCGAAGCGCCTTCGTCGCGGAGTTTCTCGTAGAGTTCGTCGTTCCTGATCTTGGGTCCGTGATCGTGTCCGGGCATGGGAAAGTCTCCTTTCGCCCTGAAAAACCACCGGAAAAGCCAGCAAGTTCATTTCTTTGTGACAAGCGGGCGACAAACCGGGACGAAGCGCCTATATGCCCGCTCGATAGTTCAAAACCCCTTGAGGGCTGATGCTTACCACAAACCCGTTCGATGACGACAAGCTGCGCGAAGAGTGTGGCATTTTCGGCGTTTCCGGCATGGACGGCGCTGCCGCCGCGGTCGCGCTAGGCCTGCATGCGCTGCAGCATCGTGGACAGGAGGCGGCGGGCATCACCAGCTTCGACGGCCACCAGTTCCACATCCACCGCGCCATGGGCCATGTCGCCGGCAATTTCGACCGCGACGACGTGATCCGCGGTCTGCACGGCAATGTCGCCTGCGGCCATGTCCGCTACTCGACCACCGGCGAGACTTCGCTGCGCAACGTCCAGCCGCTCTATGCCGAGCTGGCGAGCGGCGGCTTCGCGATCGCGCATAACGGCAACATCTCGAACGCGATGCGCCTGCGCCGCGACCTGATCCGCCGCGGCGCGATCTTTCAGTCGACCAGCGATACCGAGGTTATCATCCACCTCGTCGCGACCTCGCAGTTCCGCACGCTGATCGACCGCTTCATCGACGCGCTCAAGCAGGTCGAGGGCGCCTATTCGCTGATCGTGATGACCCCCGAGGGCATGATCGCCTGCCGCGACCCGCTGGGCATCCGTCCGCTCGTCATGGGCAAGCTCGACGACACGATCGTCTTCGCATCGGAGACGGTGGCGCTCGACGTAGTCGGCGCCGAATATGTCCGCGACGTCGAGCCCGGCGAGCTGGTGATCGTCAAGGGCGGCGAGATGAGCTCGCACAAGCCGTTCGCCCCCGTCGGCGCGCGCCCGTGCATCTTCGAGTACGTCTATTTCTCCCGCCCCGATTCGATCAGCGACAACCGCTCGGTCTATTCGGTGCGCAAGGCGATCGGCGCGCAACTGGCGATCGAGGCGCCGGTCGAGGCCGATCTGGTCGTCCCCGTCCCCGATTCGGGCGTGCCCGCGGCGATCGGCTATGCCCAGCAGAGCGGCATCCCGTTCGAGCTCGGCATCATCCGCTCGCATTATGTCGGCCGCACCTTCATCCAGCCGGGCGACCAGATCCGCCACCTGGGCGTGAAGCTGAAGCACAACGCCAATCGCGAACTCATCAAGGGCAAGCGCGTGGTGCTGATCGACGATTCGATCGTGCGCGGCACCACCAGCCTCAAGATCGTGCAGATGATGCGCGAGGCCGGCGCTGCCGAAGTGCATATGCGTATCGCCAGCCCGCCGACCCGGCACAGCTGCTTCTACGGCGTCGATACGCCGGAGCGCGCCAAGCTGCTCGCGGCCAAGCTCGACGTGGGCGGGATGACCGACTTCATCCATGCCGACAGCCTGGCCTTCATCAGCATCGACGGCCTGTACAAGGCGCTGGGCGAAGCGCACCGCGCGGATATCCATCCGAAATATTGCGATGCCTGCTTCACCGGCGAATATCCCACGACGCTTACCGACCAGGACGAGAACGGCCCGCCGACCGACCAGTTCGCACTGCTCCACGAGCGCGTGGGCTGATCTCCAGGTCATTCTGCAAATCCCCGTTCGTGCTGAGCTTGTCGAAGCACCGTTCTGTCTGAAGGACGCGGGCAGGAAGAAAGTACGGCCCTTCGACAAGCTCAGGGCGAACGGGGATGGGAATGACCGATAAGGCACTCGAGGGTAAGACCGCGCTCGTCACCGGCGCGAGCCGGGGCATCGGCGCGGCCACGGCGGTCGCGCTGGCCAGCCAGGGCGCGCATGTCATCCTGACCGCGCGCACCGCGGGCGGGCTCGAGGAAGTCGAGGAAGCGATCTTCGCGGCGGGCGGATCGGCGACGATCGCCCCGCTCGACCTGACCGAGAATGACAGCATCGCCCGGCTTGCGGAGGCGATCTCGAGCCGCTGGACGGCACTCGACGTGCTGGTGCTCAACGCGGCCCAGCTCGGCACGCTGAGCGCGGTGCCGGCGATCGACTTCAAGGAATATGCCAAGGTCCTGACGCTCAACGTCACCGCCCAGGCAGCGATGCTGGCGGCGTTCGACCCGATGCTCAAGGCATCGAGCGGCGCCCGGGTGATCGGCGTGACCTCCAGCGTCGGCCGCACCGCCCGCGCCTATTGGGGCGTCTACGGCTCGTCCAAGGCGGCGTTCGAGAACCTGCTGCTCACCTATGGCGAGGAAGTCGCGCATATCAGCGGGATCCGCGTCGGAATCCTCGATCCCGGCGCCACCCGCACCAAGATGCGCGCGCGCGCCTTCCCCGGCGAGGATCCGGCGACGGTGAAGGCACCCGAGGTTGTGGCGGAGCGGATCGCGGCGCTGGCTGTCTCGGGGTTCGAGGCTGGGCATTTCGAGCGGGTTGAGTAATCCCCGTCATCCTGGCGAAAGCCGGGATCTCGTGCCACATCGCGCCTTCGCCTGAGATCCCGGCTTTCGCCGGGATGACGGTACGCAAGGCCTTCCCCGAACGTATCCCCGGCTTTTGCCAAAGTGGGGATAAGGAGGGCCGGCTATCGAGAACCGAGTATGCGATAGCGAAGCAAGGCACGCATATTCCGGCGCCCATCCGCTATGAGAAGCACGAACACCGCAGTATCGAGCACGCGATAGACTATCCGGTACGGCGTTACGAGGAGCTGTCGGTGATCGCGGTTTCCCATCTCCTCAAGTTCGCGCGGAATGCTGCCCCGGAGCGGAAACTCGGCGAGTGAGGCTATCCTTGTCTCGATTTTCTCTATCGTCGCGAGAGCTTCCGCACCCGACTGGTGGCTAGCAATATAGTCGCCGATCGCCGCGAGGTCGTTCCTGGCTTCATGTGTCAGGAAGACAGTGAAAGCGGACATTGTCAGCGCTCGGCGTACCTGCCCTTGAGATCGGCGAAAGCCTCTTCCGCGGGGCTATAGCGCCCGGCCTCGATGTCCTTCTGCCCAAGCGCGAGGATCTTGAGCAGCGCCAGCGTCTCCTGATCCTTCTCATAGGAGGCGACATCCTGGATCACTGCCGTGGCTTCTCCATTCTGGGTGATGACCATCGGCTCGCCGGTTTCGCGCAGATCGTTGATGACCTCTGCAGCGTTCGCCTTGAAGTAGCTGATCGGCTTGATCCGTTCCAGGCGCATGGCTGGTCCTCGACTGAATTCGATCCGAATATGATCTCTTTCAGTGCGGCGCGCAACATAGGATACAGCGTTGGAGAGGTTTGAACGTCCCAACCGGCTCCGCTGAAACTGGGCCCCGGCCTTCGCCGGGGATCAGCTTTGGTTATCTGGTTAGGCTATGCCGTTACTTCGCCGCAGCCTCGAACAGCCGGTTGAGGAACGCCGTGCGCGCCTTGCCATAGTCGCTGTCGCTGGCCTTGGGCGCTGCCGCCGAGACGGCGATCACCACTTTCGACTTCGGATCGACGCGGATCGTCTGGCCGAAGATGCCCTGGGCGCCGAAGCGGCCCTCCGGATAGGTCCACCATTGATAGCCATAGCCGAAGCCCGGCACGCCGATATCGGCATGGGCGGTGGTCGACTGGCGATACCAGTCGGTGGGGACCACGCCCTTGCCGCCTTCGAGCGCGAACTGGCCGAGCCGGGCATAGTCGCGCAAGCTCACCGACAGGCAGCAGCCGCTGACCTCGTGCCCGGACGGATCGACCATCCAGAACGCATCCTGCTCCATGCCGTAAGGCTGCCAGATCTTCTCGCTGAGATAGGTCGCCAGCGGCTTCTTCGTTGCGCGCATCACCAGCACGCCGATCAGGTTGGTCTCGCCGGTCTTGTACACCCACTTGGCACCCGGCGCGAACTCGCGGGGGAGCTTCTTCATGTAGAAGACGGTGGGGTCCTCCCCCGCCGGAACCGGCTCGAGGAACATGCGGGCGACGTCCGACTTCGCGTCGGTATAGTCCTCGTTCCACTTCACGCCCGAGGTCATGGTGAGCAGCTGGGCAATGGTGACGCCGTCATAGCCGCTGCCGGTGAGTTCGGGGATGTATTTGGTGACGAGCTCGTCGACCGACTTGATATAGCCGTCCTTGATCGCGGCACCGACCAGCGACGAGGTGAACGACTTGGCGACCGAGAAGCTGGTCCAGCGCCCTTCCCGTGAATAGCCGCGGGCATAGCGTTCCAGCACGATCTTGCCGTCCTTGAGCACGATCAGCCCGGCGATGTTCTGCTGCGCGATGAAAGCATCGAGATCGGCGTCCGGGAAAGCAAGCGGCTTGCCGGCGGGCAGCGCGCGGACCCTGGTGCCGGCCTTGACGATATGGCCCGGGAACAGCCTCTCCATATGCGGGAAATTGGCGTCGCGCTGGGCCTGACTCCAGAACAGCACTTCGGCGCCGACCTTGCGCAGGCCCGAATTGTCGCCGGTCTGCAGCTTCACGTCGGACGACTGGACCGCCTGGGCGATCGCCCCCTGCCCCGCGAACGTCCCGAGCGCGAGCGCGCCGGCCAGCAGCAACTTCTTCATATCCCCTCCTCCTTCACCAAGGTGAGCTGGACGACGTCGATACCGCCGCCTCTGAACCCACCTTCGCAATACATCAGATAATAGCGCCACAAATCTATGAACTTGCTGTCGAATTGTGCGGGAAGCGCACCCGCGCTCACCGCCGCGTCGAAGCGCTCGCGCCACAGGCGCAGCGTCTCGGCATAGTCGAGGCCGAAGCCGGTGCGATCCTGGGTGCGCAGGCCCCGTGCCGCCGCTAGCGCGGCAAAGCGCTGCTCGGACAGCAGCAGCCCGCCGGGGAAGACATAGGCCTGGATGAAGTCGACGTTCGCGGCATAATCCTCGAAGAACGCGTCGTCGAAGGTGATGACCTGCAGCGCCGCACGGCCGCCCGGCTTGAGCGCGCCGGCGATCGCATCGAGATAGGCGGGCCAATAGGCCTGCCCCACCGCCTCGGCCATCTCGATGCTGGCGACCGCGTCATAGCTGCCCGTGACGTCGCGATAATCGGTGAGCGTGAAGCGGGCGTTCTGGGGCACCCGCGCTTCAGCCCAGGCCTTTTGCTCGGTGGACAGGGTGATGCCGTGGACCTTGCGGCCTTGCGCCACCGCCAGCTCGGCGAAGCTGCCCCAGCCGCAGCCGATCTCGAGGATCTCGTCGCCGGGCTCTGTCGCGGTGCGCGCCAGGATCGCGGCGAGCTTTTCATGCTGGGCCTGTTCGAGCGTATGGCCGGGCGCGGTGAACAGCGCGCTCGAATAGGTCATGCCGGGATCGAGCCAGAGCCGGTAGAAATCATTGCCCAGGTCGTAATGGAACTGGATGTTGCGCCGCGAGCCGCCGCGATGGTTGCGGTTGCGCCAGTGGAGCAGGCGCTTGACCGACTTGGAGAAGCCGGTGGCGCGGGCCTGGCGAGCAAGCTCGGCGCGGTTGAGACCGAACAGCGCGAAGAGCTGGACCGGATCGGGGCTGGCCCATTCGCCGAGCGCCCAGGCCTGGTACCAGCCGATCGAGCCGCCGATGGCGAGCCGAAGCAGCGCGCGCCAGCTGCGCAGGTCGACGATCGCAGCGGGGCCTTCAGCACGGCCGCCGAGCAGCCGGGCGGTGCCGTCGGGCAGGCCAAGCGACAGGCTGCCCCGGGCGATACCGGCGTCGATCTTGTCGAGCTGGCGACGGAAAAGGGGCGCAAGCGCGCGGGAGAACCAGCTTCCTGGTCGGTCGGAATCGGGCTGGCTCAGGGGCGCGTGCATTGCGTCGCGCACAATGCACGCGCCGGTGAGTCGGGCAAGCTAGCTTTTGCTACGCTTCTTCGGACGCTCGCCGTTGAACAGGTAGCGCAGCGCCGGGCTGCGCTTGATGAGCTTCCAGATGCCGTAGGAGCCGAAAAAGGCGATCAGGCAGAGCAGGATGAAGCGCGGCCAGAGCGGGATCGGCAAATGATCGAGCAAGGGCGTGACCAGCACGATCAGCGGCTCGTGGAACAGATAGATGACGAAGGAAGCGGAGACGAGCGCCTTCACCCAGCGGCGCTCGCCATGGATGAAATGCGCCAACGCGCCGAGCGACGCCTGGGTGAGACAGAGCGCGGCGACACCGGTGAGCACCGGGCGCCAGAGAAAGGGCACGGTGCGCGGATAGAGGGCGACGACGATGCTGGCGGCGAGGCCGGTGGCGAAGAGGATCCAGGAAAAGCGGGCGAAGCGCCGGTCGAGCGCCGGGATGCGCTGGAGCATCGTGCCGAGCAGGAACCAGGGCAGATAGTCGAGCGCGTAGCGGGCCGAGAGGAAGTTCACCGCGAAATTGTTCAGGTAGCGATAGCGCTCGAGCTGGAGCGATCCGAGACCGCACAGGCCTAGGACCAGCCCGGTGGCGAGGGTTAGCGGAATGAAGCAGCGGACGAGAATGCGCTGCTCGCCCCTTATCTCGGCATGGGCGAGCGCGGGGACGATCCAGACCAGGGCGGCGAGCCCGGCGGTGTAGTAGAGCAGTACCTGGACGAACCAGAGATGCTCGAACGGGTTGCGCTCGGTCATCGTCATGATTTCCCACCAGCGGCCGAGCGGATCGGGATTGCCGGCGATGCACAGCAGCAGGAAATGCATGAGCGGCACGAGCAGGAAGGTGCCGGCCAGGAAGGGCGGGACGAGCCGGTGGAGGCGCGACGGGAGATAGCTCGCCACCGGGCGCTTCTGGAGCAGCATCGCGGCGAAATAGCCGGCGATCATGTAGAAGCCGGGCATGCGGAAAAGGTGGAGATAGTCCGCCAGGTAGATGAAATCGACCGAGGGATCGTGGAAGTTGGCGATCCACCCGCCCGGCCGCGCGGTGAGCGAGGCGTGATAGGGAATGCCGAACAGCAGGAACACCGCCCGCAGCGCATCGAGATCGTGCCGGCGGGCACGCTCGGCGGGCGTACGGAAAGTGCCGTCGGCGGGGTTCATCGGGACAAGACGCTTCGGAACGGCGCAAGTTCACGCGCAAGGAGGCCGGCGGGTGCGCGGGTCAACATGAACGGGGCGATAGGCCAGTTCGCCGTCAATGCAAGCCGATAGCGATAACAGTCAGCGCTTGTGGGGTTCCTTGTCGACCATCCAGGTCTGGCCCTTCGACACCAGCTTCTGGAGATCGGCGGCCTTGCCTTCGCTCGCCGCCCGGTTCTGGGCGATAACCGCGCTCTCGAAGGTGGGCGCGGGATCGTCATAGAGCACGCCAAGCGCCATCGGGAACGGGCCGAAGGGCATCTCGACCAGCATGTGCGCGATGGCGCGGTTGGTGACGTTGTGGACGATCACCCCTGCCCCCTGCCAGTCGCCATCGCTGACCTCGACGACCTTGAGGACGAGCCGTTCGGGATCGAGCGCGAGGCCGCGGGTGCCGCCGGCGAAGAGCAAGGGCTGGCCATGCTCGGCCCAGAGCTGGCTGGCGGCGGCATTGGGCTTGGCGGTGAAGGGCTCGAAGACCTCGTCGTTATAGACGATGCAGTTCTGGAAGATCTCGACGAACGCCGCGCCCTGATGGGCATGGGCGGCCTTGAGCACGCTGGGCAGGTTCTTGTGGACGTCGATCCCCCGGGCGACGAAGCGCGCCCCTGCCCCCAGCGCGAAGGCGCAGGGCTTGGCGGGATGGTCGACCGAGCCGAAAGGGGTGGACGGGCTGCGCGTGCCTTCGCGGCTGGTCGGCGAGTACTGGCCCTTGGTGAGACCGTAGATCTCGTTGTTGAACAGCAGGAACTGGCAGTTCAGGTTGCGCCTCAGCAGGTGCATCGTGTGGTTGCCGCCGATCGACAGCGCATCGCCGTCGCCGGTGATGATCCAGACGTCGAGATCGGGGTTGGCAAGCTTGACCCCCGTCGCCACCGCCGGCGCGCGGCCGTGGATGGTGTGGAAGCCATAGGTCTCCATGTAATAGGGGAAGCGCGACGAGCAGCCGATGCCGCTGACGAACACTGTGTTCTCGGGCGCGACGCCCAGCTCGGGCATGGTGCGCTGCACCGCCTTGAGGATCGCATAGTCGCCGCAGCCGGGGCACCAGCGGACCTCCTGGTCAGTCTCCCAGTCCTTCGGAGTGCTCGGGCGGATGGTGGTGATCTCGTTCATGCCAATTCTCCAATGTCACCGTGGCCCTGAGCCGGGGTCGCGCTGCTTTGCGCGGCAAGGGTGGAAGCGGGACCCTGGCTCAAGGCCGGGGTGACGAATTTGAACGGAGGCAAGTTCACGGGTTCACCGCCTCCGGGCTGGGGAGCTGGCTGTCGCTGGGTGGGAGTTCCTGGTCGAAGTCGGCGCCGATATGCTGGGCGATGGCGGCTTCGATCTCGACGATGCGGAAGGGCTGGCCGGAGACCTTGGTGAGCGACCGGGCATCGACCAGATACTGGTCGCGCAGCAGCGTCTTGAGCTGGCCGGTATTCATCTCCGGTACGAGGACATGCTCGTAACTCTTTAGCAATTCGCCGAGATTCTTCGGTAGCGGCCAGATATGGCGGATATGAACATGGCTGACGTCATGCCCCTTTGACCGCGCGCGACGCACCGCCTGGGCAATCGGGCCATAGGTGGAGCCCCAGCCGACCACGACCAGCTTGCCGCCCGCCTGGCCCTGCTCCACCGCCTGATCGGGTACCGCGATGCCCATCACCTTGTCGCGGCGCATGTCGGTCATCGCCTGGTGGTTGGCCGGGGAATAATCGATATTGCCCGAGCCTTGCGCCTTCTCGATGCCGCCGATGCGGTGAAGCAGGCCCGGTGTGCCCGGTTTCACCCAGGGCCGTGCACGCCTGTCGTTGCGGGCATAGGGCTGGAACTTCTCGCCCTCGGGCGGAACCTGCGTTTGGAACTGCACCGGAAACGGCTCGTAGGCCGACATGTCCGGCACCTTCCAAGGTTCGGCGGCATTCTGGAGATAGCCGTCGGTGAGCAGCATCACCGGGGTCATGTATTGCGTGGCGATGCGCACCGCCTCGATCGCGACATCGAAGCAGTCCGCGGCCGAGCGGGCCGCGAGCACCGGCACCGGAGCGTCGCCATTTCGCCCGTAAACCGCTTGGTATAGATCGGACTGTTCAGTTTTTGTGGGAAGTCCGGTCGAAGGGCCGCCGCGCTGGGCGTTGACGATCACCAGCGGCAGCTCGGTCATGATCGCGAGGCCGATCGCCTCGGTCTTGAGCGCGATCCCCGGACCGGAGGAGCAGGTGACGCCAAGGCTGCCGGCATAGGCGCTGCCCAGCGCCGAGGCGACCGCGGCGATCTCGTCCTCGGCCTGGAAGGTGGTGACGTTGTACTCCTTGTAGCGCGACAGCGTGTGCAGGATCGCGCTGGCCGGGGTGATCGGATAGCCGCCGAAGAACATCGGCAGGCTTGCCAGCTGCGCACCGGCGACCAGACCCAGCGAGATCGACTCCGCGCCGGTGACGGTGCGGTAGAGCCCCGGCTCGGCGGGCGCGGCGGCGACCTGGCGCTGGCTGATGCCCATCGCGCCCAACTCGGCGGTCTCGCCATAGGCATGGCCGGCATTCAGCGCGGCGATGTTGGCCTCGGCAAGCTCGGGCGCCTTGGCGAACTTGGCCTTGAGCCAGTCGACCAGCGGCTGGCGATCGCGGTCGAACATCCAGAGCGCCAGGCCCAGCGTCCACATGTTCTTGCAGCGCAGCGCTTCCTTGTTGCCGAGGCCGAACGGCTTCACCGCATCGAGGGTGAGCTGCGAGATATCCAGCCGGAGCAGCTGCCACTTGGCGAGGCTGCCATCCTCGAGCGGGTTGGCGGCATATTTCGCCTTGTCGAGGTTGCGCTGTCCGAACTCGCCTTCGTCGGCGATGATCAGGCCGCCGGGCTTGAGCGCCTCGACATTGGTCTTGAGCGCCGCGGGGTTCATCGCGACGAGCACATCGGGCTGGTCGCCGGCGGTATCGATCCGGGCCGAGCCGAAATTGATCTGGAAAGCGGAGACGCCGAACAAGGTGCCCTGGGGCGCGCGGATCTCGGCGGGGAAATCGGGGAACGTGGCGAGGTCGTTGCCGGCCAGCGCGGTGGAGAGGGTGAACTGGCCGCCGGTGAGCTGCATGCCATCGCCGGAGTCGCCGGCGAAACGAACCACGATCGCTTCAGGTGCGGGATGCGCCGACGCCTCTTCGGGCGTGAGCATATGCGCGGCAGTCGCCACAGCCTGTCTCCTGCAATTTTATATCGTTATGCAGGTGTGTACGCCCCATTCTCTCCCAACCCAAAGCGGAAAATGCGCCTCAGCTCCGGGACGCGCCCCGCCCCAGCGCGAGGATCGAGGCGACATGTCGGCGCGAGACTTCGAGCGCATCTTCGCCATAGCCGCCGCCCAATGCGCTGGCGAAGGGGATGCCGCGTGACGTCATGACGCCGGAAATCCAGCGATCGCGCTCGATCAGCCCCTCGTAACTGAGCGCGAGGCGGCCGAGCCGATCGCCGGCAAGCGGATCGACGCCTGCCTGATATAGAACCAGATCGGGTGCGAAACCTTCGAGCAGCGGGAGCAGCGTGCGCGCCAGCGTATCCAGATATTCGGCGTCGCCCACCCCGTCGGCCAGCGGCACATCGAGCGTCGAGCGCGCCTTGCGGACCGGGAAATTCTTCTCGGCATGGATCGAATAGGTGGCGATCTCGGGTCGGCCCGCCGTGAGCGCGGCAGTGCCGTCGCCCTGATGGACGTCGCAATCGACGATCAGGATGCGGTGCCCCTCCTCCGCCAGGCGGATGCCGGCAACGGCGAGGTCATTGAACACGCAGAAGCCCGCGCCGGTATTGGCGAGCGCATGGTGGCTGCCGCCGGCGGTGTTCGCCGCAAAGCCATGCTCGAGCGCGAGCCGGGCGGCGAGATAGGAGCCGCCAGGCACGGCCTGCGACCGGCGGGCGACCTCGGGGGTCACCGGAAAGCCGATGCGGCGCTCCTTCTCGGGCGGCACCGCGGCGCTGAGCACTTCCTCGACATAGTCCGGGTCATGCACCGCCTCCAGCCAGGCGCGCGGCATCGGATCGGGCTGGTGCCAGGTGAAGGCAGCGCCCTCCTCGCGCAGCAGGTCACGGACCAGGCCGTTCTTGTTCCATTGATACTGGCTGCGTGCAGGCGCCGGCGCGACGTAGTCGGGGTGGTGGACGAGGTGGATCACGCCACCAACGTAGGTAGCCCGTCATCGCGGCGAAAGCCGGGATCTCGTGCGGCTCCATCCCGGGCC
>JAEXLC010000182.1 GCA_023445495.1 Pseudomonadota bacterium
CCCCGGCACAAGGCCGGGGTGACAGTGTTGGGATGGCGCGGCTCACAGCTCGACCCCCAGCGCGTCCGCAACGGTGAAGATGTCCTTGTCGCCGCGGCCCGAGACATTGACCACGATGATCTTGTCCGGGCCCATCTCGCGCGCCTTGGTCTCGAGCGCGGCGAGCGCGTGCGAGCTTTCGAGCGCCGGGATGATCCCCTCCAGCTTGCAGCAGAGCTGGAAGGCGTCGAGCGCCTGCTGGTCGGTGATTGGCAGGTACTCCACCCGGCCGCTCTCGTGCAGCCAGCTATGTTCGGGGCCGATGCCCGGATAGTCGAGGCCCGCCGAGATCGAGTGCGCCTCGGTGATCTGGCCGTCCTCGTCCTGGAGCAGATAGGTGCGGTTGCCGTGCAGGATGCCCGGCGAACCGCCCTTCAGCGACGCGGCGTGCTGGCCGGTCTCGATGCCGTGGCCCGCCGCCTCGACGCCGATCATCGCGACGTCCTTGTCGTCGAGGAAGGGATGGAACAGCCCGATCGCGTTCGATCCGCCACCCACCGCGGCGATCAACAGGTCGGGTAGGCGGCCCTCGGCCTTCTGGATCTGCGCGCGCGCTTCGATGCCGATCACGCTCTGGAAGTCGCGGACCAGCTCGGGATAGGGGTGCGGGCCCGCCGCGGTGCCGATGATGTAGAAGGTGTCGTGGACGTTGGCGACCCAGTCGCGCAGCGCCTCGTTCATCGCGTCCTTGAGCGTCTCGGCGCCCGAAGTGACGGGGTGCACTTCGGCGCCGAGCAGCTTCATCCGGAAGACATTGGGCTTTTGCCGCTCGACATCCTTGGCGCCCATGAAGATCACGCAGGGCAGGCCGAACCTTGCGGCAACCGTGGCGGTGGCGACGCCGTGCTGGCCCGCGCCGGTCTCGGCGATGATCCGCGTCTTGCCCATCCGGCGGGCGAGCAGGATCTGGCCGATGCAATTGTTGATCTTGTGCGCGCCGGTGTGGTTCAGCTCCTCGCGCTTGAAATAGATCTTGGCGCCGCCGTAATACTCCGTCAGCCGCTCGGCGAAGTAGAGCGGGCTCGGGCGGCCGACATAATGTTCGAGCAGGTCATCGAACTCGGCCTTGAACGCCGGATCGGCCTTGGCCGCGCGATATTCGCGCTCCAGGTCGAGGATCAGCGGCATCAGCGTCTCGGCGACGAAGCGGCCGCCGAACTGGCCGAAATGGCCGTTCTCGTCAGGCAGGTTGCGCAGGCTATTGGGCAAGGTGGCAGCAGTGTCGGTCATTGCGTCTCTCGTGATTTCGGGTGGCGGGCGCTGGCGTGGGAGCGAGCGATCAACGCCATCGAAACTCGATGCGAACAGGGACAAACGGCCTCAACATTGCCCGACCGCTTTAAGGAATGCAGCGATCTTGGCAACATCCTTGACGCCCGGCGCGCTCTCGACGCCCGAGGAGACATCGACCAGCCTGGCGCCGGTCATCTGGATGGCCGGGATCACGTTCTGCGGATCGAGCCCACCGGCCAGCATCCACGGGCCGGGATGGCGATAGCCGCGCAGCATCGTCCAGTCGAAGCGCAGCCCCATGCCGCCCGGCAGCAGCGCATCGTCGGGCGTCTTGGCATCGTACACGACGCGGTCGACCGGGATGGCCGCGAAGCGCGCGGATTCGTCCAGGTCGGATGCGCGCTTCACCGAAATCGCCGGCCAGACATGGTGGCCGCGACCGTCCAGCTCGGCGACGCGCTCGAACGCGGTCTTGTGGAGCTGCAGCGTGCGGATGCCGGTCGCTGCCGTCACGGCGTCGATCAGCGTATCGTCGGGATCGACGAACACGCCCACCTTCGTGACGTGATCCGGCACCCGTGCCGCCAGCGCCCGCGCCTGCTCGATCCCGACATTGCGCGGGGAAGGCGGGAAGAAAACGAAACCGACATGGCTCGCCCCTCCCGCAATCGCCGCATCGAGCGTCTCGGGCGTGGACAGGCCGCAGATCTTGGCGGTGACCGGCATCAGAGGTCCTTGACCAGCACGACCATGAACAGCGGCGGGTCGAGCGGCACCGGGAAGTCGCGCTTCTCGCCCGAATTGCGATAGCCGCGGCGCTCGTAGAAGGCGATCAGCTCGGCGCGCCTGTCGATCACCGTCATCTCCATCCGCGCGGCGCCGAACACGTCGCGCGCGCACGCCTCGGCGGCGGTGACCAGCTGCTTGCCGAGCCCGGCCGACTGGAGCGTCGGATCGACGCAGAGCAGGCCGAGATAGGCGAGGCCGTCGCCCTTGCTGGTCACCTGGACGCAGCCGAGCAGGCCAGCGCCGGTATCCGCGATAAGCAGGCGCTGGGCGGGGTCGTCGACGATGGCGGTCAGCGTCGCGATGTCGGTACGCGGGCTGTCGATGATGAGGTCCGCCTCATGCGTCCATCCGGCGCGCGCGGTCTCCCCGCGATAGGCGCGCTCGATGATCGGGTGGATCGCGGGCAGGTCGTCGCGCGTGGCGGGGCGGATGGTCGGTTCGGGCATGGCGCGCTGTGTCGGACTACGGGGCAGCTTTGGCAAGCCTAGCTAATCTGTTCGCCGGATGCATTTTTGCTCCCCGGCTTTCGCTGGGGAAGGGCGTGGAGGGAGGGCGTTATTCCGTCCCTCGCGCGTCGAAAGCCTCTCGCGACGCCTCGATCCGCTCCAGGTTGCGCGCCGCCCATACCCAGACGCCGCAGAACGCCTCGGCCAGGCTGCCGCCCAGCTCGGTGAGGCGATACTCGACGCGCGGCGGGATCACCGGGTGGACGGTGCGGATCAGCAGCCCGTCGCGCTCCATCGCGCGCACCGTCTGGGTGAGCATCTTCTGGCTGATCCCGCCGCATTCGGCGCGCAGCTTCGAGAAGCGCAGCTCGCCATGCTCGGTCAGCGCCTCGAGCACGATCATCGTCCATTTGTCGGCGACGCGGCCGATGATCTCGGTGACGAGCGCTTCCACCCGGGGATCGAGATCGGGATAGTGATGGGGGTCGTAATCGGTCATGGTTTCCAAAAGGTGTGTATGAATATTTTGGGTGCCTACTCCCCAATGGGTACCACATCACGATATCCGGCGTCCAGACATTCGAAAGGAGCTCGACCATGGACATGACCGGCAACACCATCCTGATCACCGGCGGCGGCAGCGGCATCGGCCGCGCGCTCGCCGAGGCGCTGCATGCGCGGGGCAACAAGGTTATCGTCTCGGGCCGCCGGGCGAGCGCGCTGGAGGAAGTCGCCGCCGCCAATCCGGGCATCGCCACCGCGACGCTCGACGTTTCCGATGCCGCGGACATCGCCCGCTTCGCCCGCGAGATCGTCGCGGCGCATCCGGCGCTCAACGTCGTGATCCACAATGCCGGGATCATGCAGGCCGAGAATCTGGTCGCCCCGGGATCGGACCTCGCCATCGCCGAGGCGACGATCGCCACCAACCTGCTCGGCCCGATCCGTCTCAACGCCGCGTTGCTGCCGCATCTGCTCGCCCGGCCCAAGGCGACCGTCGCCACGGTGAGCTCGGGCCTGGCCTTTGTCCCGCTGGTCGCCACGCCGACCTATTCGGCGACCAAGGCGGCGATCCACAGCTGGAGCCAGTCGCTGCGCCACCAGCTCAAGGACACCAATGTCGAGATGGTCGAGATCGCGCCCCCGGCGGTGGCGACCGACCTGATGCCGGGCCATGCCGCGGACCCGCGCTCGATGCCGCTCGCCGACTATATCGCCGAGACCCTGGCGCAGTTCGAAGCCGGCGCGGCCGAGAACCTGACCGAGCGGGTCAAGTTTCTCCGCTTCGCCGAGGCGCGGGGCGACTATGCCAAGGTGTTCGCCGCGCTGAACGGGTGAACTTCTTTCGTCATCCCGGTCTTGCGCCGGGATCCCGCTTCTTCTTCCGCG
>JAEXLC010000199.1 GCA_023445495.1 Pseudomonadota bacterium
CTTCGCCTGAGATCCCGGCTTTCGCCGGGATGACGGCTGTTGGCACGGGATGGCGGGTCCGCTCGGATAGTATCCAGCGTTACGGCTTTCATCCGGGCGGCGAGATGGCGTAGGGACGGGTCATGACCGAAAGCATGACCTATGGACGCTATCTCGCGCTCGACGAGCTGCTCGCCGCCCAGCACCCGCTGTCGGATCGGCATGACGAGCTGCTGTTCATCATCATCCACCAGACCAAGGAGCTGTGGCTGAAGCAGGCGATCGCCGAGATCCGCCTCGCACTCGACCTGGTCCGCGCCGACAAGCCGGTGGAGGCGTATAAGAGCCTTGCCCGCGTGAGCCGCATCCAGGCGGTGATGACGCTGAGCTGGGAAGTGCTGACCACGATGACGCCGAGCGACTATACGCGCTTCCGCGACGTGCTCGGCGCCAGCTCGGGGTTCCAGTCCGACCAGTTCCGCGCGGTGGAGACGTTGCTCGGCGTGCGCGGCGGCGGCGTGCCGGGTCCGCTGACCCACGAATTTTCCGCCCTGCCCAGCCTGTGGGACGAAGCCAATGCCGCGCTCGCCCGCGCCGGCTTCGCCCTGCCGGCCGAGGTGCTGAACCGCGACTGGGCCCAGCCCTATGAACCCAGTCAGGCGGTCGAGGATGCCTGGGCGCAGGTTTATCGCGAGACCGACAGATATTGGGAGCTGTACCAGCTCGCCGAGAAGCTGGTCGATATCGACGACGCGCTGGCGACCTGGCGGCACAAGCATGTGCTGACCGTCAGCCGGGTGATCGGGATGAAGCCGGGTACCGGCGGCACCCCCGGCGTGCCCTATCTTGCCTCGACCCTGTCGAAGCGCGCCTTCCCCGAACTGTGGACGCTCAGGACGCAGCTTTGAGCTACAAGCACCTCTTCCAGCGCGCGCTGGCGGCCGCCCCCGAGCGGCTGCACTTCGCGGCGCATTCGCATCACCTGTGGCCCGACGCCTCCTATCTCGGCCAGCTCGCCGCCTGGGAAGACGGGGTGCGCCTCGCCGACCGCAAATGGGAGCGGGTGATGGGCGAGATCTGGCCGGCCGCCCAGCAGCATCTCGCGGCCGAGCTCAAGCTGCCCGATCCGAACAGCGTGGTCTTCGCACCGAACACCCACGAGCTGCTGCTGCGCATCGCCTCGGCGCGTCCGGGGCCGCTGCGCATCCTCGCCAGCGACGGCGAGTTCCACAGCTTCCGTCGCCAGTCGATGCGGTGGGAAGAAGCCGGCAGCGCGACCGTGGAACGGGTGCCTCTGGAGGCGATCGTCGAACGGGCAAAGGCGGGCGACCACGACCTGATCTTCGTCAGCCAGGTGCAGTTCGGCACCGGCCATGTATTCGACCGCATCGAGGAACTGGCGGCACTCGCCCGCCCCGATGGCCCCTGGGTGGTGATCGACGGCTATCACGCCTTCATGGCGATGGAGGTCGATCTGTCGGCGGTGGCGGACAAGGTCTTCTACCTCGCGGGCGGCTACAAATACGCGATGGCCGGCGAAGGCTGTGCCTTTCTCCACGCCCCGCCCGACTTTGGCCCACGGCCGGAGATCACCGGCTGGTATGCCGAGTTCGAGGATCTGGCGCTACCGCCGGGCAGCATCGGCTATGCACCCGACGCACGCCGCTTCCTGGGCGCGACCTTCGATCCCTCGGGCATCTACCGCTTCGTCGCGGTGCGCGACATGCTGCGCCAGGAGGAACTGACCACCGCGAAGATCGCCGCGCATGTCGATGGCCTGCGCGCACAACTGCTTGCCGCACTGCCCATCGAGGGCGAGCTGCTCAATCCGGGCAGCCCGGCGCGCTTCCTTGCGCTGCGTTCGCCCAATGCCCAGCGCTGGAAGGCCGAGCTAGAAGCCGAGGACGTGATTACCGATGTCCGCGGCGACGTGCTGCGGATCGGCCTCGGCCTGTACCAGGACGGCCGCGACGTGACGCGGCTGATCGAAGCGCTGTCCTGGCTCCGCTGAAAAAGCGGCCGGGCGCGCAATGCGCGTCACGCCCGGCCGTGAGGAAGATCAGCGGCGAGCGACCTGCGCGACACCCCAGCGGGCGCTGAGCTGGCGGGCGACATCACGCTCCACGGCCCGGCGGCAGCGATCGATCTGCACGACCTCCTCGGCGCTCGCGTTCGCATAAGACCCGCAGACCTGCTCGGTCGCGGCGGCGATGCGGCGGTTGAACTGATCGCGGCCCGCCTCGCTTTTCAGGTCGAAAGCGGCGTGGCGGATGGTGACGCTACGATCCCCGGCCAGGGCCGGCGTCGCGCTCAGGGTGGCGGCGGTGAGGGCGATGATGAACTTGCACATGATGTGGCTCCTTTCCGTGGAATGCCGGCATGGTCGCCGGATGCCCTCCTGATCGCCGGAAAGCCGGCCGGGCGAGAGGATGAGGAGCCGATGAAGAGCTGATGAAATGCCGATGATTCGCAGATAGGGTGGATTTGGACGCTGGTTGCGGGGATGGGGAACTGGTGGAGAGCCGCATCGATCTTGCGCATGAACCGATATTCCGCCTCGGCCCGATCGAGGTGCGCCCTGCGCTGCGCCAGCTCGCGCGCGACGATGGCAGCGAGGACGTGCTCGAGCCGCGGGTGATGCAGGTGCTGGTCGCGCTGGCCCGGGCGGATGGCGCGATCGTCAGCCGCGACGACCTGACCCGCAGCTGCTGGGAAGGCCGGGTGGTTGGCGAGGACGCGATCAACCGAGTCGTATCGCGCCTGCGCCGCGCGGCCGAGGGGATCGGCCAGGGCAGCTTCCGGATCGAGACGATCACCAAGGTCGGCTACCGGCTCCTGCGCGCGGGCCAGGCCGGCACGCCCGCGCCTGCGCCGGACAGCCCGCTGGCGCTGGCCCGCGCCGAATTGCACCGGCTGCGGCTCGATCGCCGTGCCATGCTCGCCGGCGCCGGACTCGCCGTGGCGACCGTGGGCGGTACCCTGGCCTGGCGCCGCTTCGGCACACCCGCTCAGCCGCCTGCAGGCGAGAAGCCGCCCGCCGATGTCGCCCCGCTGATGATTCAGGCGCAGATGGCGATGACCCAGGGCACGGTGGAGGGTGGCAACCAGGCGATCGGCCTGTTGCGCCGCGTGGTGACGCTGCGCCCGGATTATGCCGATGGTTGGGGGCTGCTCGCCTTGTCCTATTCGGCCGCCGCCGTCGGCCGGCCGCAGCAGTTCGAGGCGGACATGCGCACCCGGGCCACCGAGGCGCGTCGCCGCGCCCTCGCGCTCGACCCGGCAAATGCCTATGCGCGTGCCGCCGACGGGCTGGGCAGGCCGCTGCTGGGAAACTGGGGTGTCGCCGAACACGGCCTGCGCTCGAGCCTCGCCAGCCATCCCGGCAACGACATGCTGACCAGCTCGCTGGCGGGCGTGATGCTCAGCGTCGGCCGCTGTGGCGAGGCCGCCAACCTGATTGACGGGATCTGGAAGCGGATCCCGCCCAATCCCGGCCTTGCCTATACCCATGCCCAGACATTGTGGGCAGCCGGCCGGCCCGACGAGGCGGACAAGGCGATGGACGATGCGGTCGCCCTGTTCCCCACCCATTTCGCGGTTTGGTTCACGCGCTTTTACCTGCTGCTTTACACCGGCCGCGTCCGTGAGGCGATCGCGCTCGGCGAGAATCGCGACGCCCGCCCGACCGGCATCCCCGAATGGAATTTCGAACAGGTGCTGACGGTGGCCCGCGCGATGCTGAGCCGGGCACCGCGCGATATCGATGCCGCCGTCGCGATATCGCTCGAAGGTGCGCATCGCGGCGCGGGTTTCGCCGAGAACGGCATGCAGTTCCTCTCCGCGCTCGGCCGGCTCGACGAGACCTTCGCCGTCGCCGACGCCTATTATTTCGCGCGCGGCTTCGATCCGGGCGAGCTGCGCTTCTCCACCGAGCAGGGCACCTACACGCGGCGCAACGCCCGTCGCACCCACATGCTCTTCCTGCCGTCGACCGCCGGGATGCGCGCCGATCCGCGCTTCCGCCGCCTGACCGAGGAGCTGGGACTGGCGCGATACTGGAAAGAAGCGGGCGTCAGGCCCGATTATCAGGCGACCGGCTGAATCCCCAGTCGGGGAATCTCGATTGCCGGGCAGCGGTCCATCACCACCTTGAGCCCGGCAGCCTCGGCACGGGCCGCGGCTTCGGCGTTGATCACGCCGAGCTGCATCCACACCGCCTTGGCGCCGGCGGCGATCGCCTCGTCCACCGCCTCGCCCGCGGCCTGGGGACGGCGGAAGATATCGACCATGTCGACCGGCTCGATCTGCGACAGGTCACGGAACACGAACTCGCCGTGGACATGCTCGCCGGTGATCTGCGGGTTGACCGGGATCACCCGGTAGCCGTGGCGCTGGAGGAAGGCCATCACGCCGTAGCTGGGACGATCGGGCCGATCGGATGCGCCGACCATCGCGATGGTGCGCACGCTTTCGAGCAGCGCCTTGATATCCTCGTCCCGCGTCAACGGCATTGGCTTATCCTTTCAGCCAGTCGTCCACCTGCCCGGCCAGTCCTGCAAACAATTCGGCCTGCGGACCGTTCCCCGCCGCCGGCGGTTCGCCCGCGTCCGAAGCCGCCCGAATCGCCATTTCCAAAGGCACGCGGCCGAGGAAGGGGATACCGAGCTTCGCCGCGGCCGCCTCGGCACCGCCCGCGCCGAATGGATCGGAGACTTCGCCGCAATGCGGGCAGGCATAACCCGACATGTTCTCGATCAGGCCGATAACCGGCACGCCGGCCTTGTTGAACAGGTCGATCGCCCGCGTCGCGTCGATCAGCGCGAGATCCTGCGGCGTCGAGACGATCACCGCGCCGGCCGGCTTGTGCTTCTGGATCATCGTCAGCTGCACATCGCCCGTCCCCGGCGGCAGATCGAGCACCAGCAGATCGGTCTCGCCCCAATCGGCATCGACCATCTGGCCGAGCGCGCCGCCCGCCATCGGCCCGCGCCAGGCGATCGCCTGCCCCTCGGCGACCAGCCCGCCCATCGACAGCATCGGCACCCCGAACCGGGTCTCGACCGGCAGCAACACTTTATCACGCGCCTGCGGCTTTACGCCCTCGACACCCAGAAGCCGGGGCTGGGACGGGCCATAGATATCGGCATCGACCAGACCGACCTTGCGGCCCCGGCGCTGGAGCCCGATCGCGAGATTGGCGGCGACGGTAGACTTGCCCACCCCGCCCTTGCCGCTCGCCACCGCGATCAGCCGCCTTGTGCGCCGCTCGCTGGTCATCAGCACGCGCACTTCCGCCACCCCGGGAAGCGCGCCGGCAGCACGGCGGATATCGGCTTCCAGCTCCTCGCGGCTGGCCTCGGCCAGGCCGGTCACGTCGAGGACGACGCTGGCGCGGCCGCCTTCGATGCGGCCGGTGGCGCGACCGGCGGTGATCGGGGCGAGCGCGGCGTTCAGGGCTTCGGTATCGGTCATCGCGTGCCAGATAGGCGCACAATCGCCGCGCGCCACTGTAAATCCGCGCGCGCCTGCTTATAAAGGTCGAATGGCAAACCTCTTTGGCTGGCTCAACAAGGCCGGCAACTTGCAGAACGAGGCTCCGAAGAGCCCCTGGGGCTCGGGCAGCGGCGGCGGAAATGGCGGCGGCGGCTCGGGCGATGGCAAAGGTGGTTCCGGCGGATCGGGCGGCGGCTCCGGCCCCCGCAATCCCTGGTCCTTCCCGCCCGAGGGGCGGCGCCCGCGTTCCAGCGGTGGCGGCAATGGCGGTGGCAACGGCCCGTTCGAGGACCTGTTGCGCCGCATGGGCGGTGGCGGCCTGCCGGTGCCACCGGGCGGCGGCAAGCTCTGGCTGCTCGTCGTGGGCGCGCTGTTGCTGGCCTGGCTGCTCTTCACCAGCGCCCATGCGATCGGCCCGCGCGAGCGCGGCGTGGTCACCACGCTCGGCCGCTATAGCGGCACGCTCGGCTCGGGCCTGCAATTCACCCTGCCCGCGCCGTTCCAGCTCGTCGAAGTCGTCGACGTCGGCAGCGTCCGCACCGAGAAATTCCCGGAGAGCGGCGCCAACCTGATGCTCACCGGCGACCAGAACATCGTCGACCTCGCCTATTCGGTGAACTGGTACATCAGCGACGCCGCCGACTACTCCTTCCAGATCAAGGATCCAGTCGAGACGGTGAAGGACACCGCCGAGAGCGCGATGCGCGCGGTGATCGCCACCACCACACTGACCGAGGCGATCGGCGAGGGCCAGGGCCGCATCTCCACCGATGTGCAGGCGGCGATGCAGAAGATCCTCGACGAATATCATTCGGGCATCCGCGTGCAGAGCGTCGCGCTGACCAAGGCCGCCGCGCCCGAGCAGGTCGACGACGCCTTCAAGGCGGTGCAGGCCGCGCAGCAGGGAGCGCAGGGCGCCCGCAACAACGCCAATGGCTATGCCCAGCAGGTGATCGCCGTGGCGCAGGGCGAGGCCGCCGAGTTCGACAAGATCTACGAACAGTACAAGGCCGCCCCCGAAGTCACCCGCCGCCGCCTCTATTACGAGACGATGGAGCAGGTGCTCGCAAAGACCAACAAGACGATCGTCGAGGCGCCTGGCGTCACCCCCTATCTTCCGCTTCCGGGGGTTCGCCCCGGCACGGGCAAGGCCCAGCAGGGAGACCAGAAATGACCTGGCTGCGTAGCCCCATCGGCATCGCGGTATCCGCGATCATCCTGCTCATCGTGGTGATGAGCACCGTCGCGATCGTGCCCGAGACCAAGCAGGCGGTGATCCTGCGGCTCGAAAAGCCCTATCGCACCGTCAACGAATGGACGACGGGCGAGCAGTTCGGCCGCACCAATGCCGGCCCGATCCTGCGCATCCCGTTCTTCGATCGGATCGTCTGGGTCGACAAGCGGGTGCTGTCGGTCGACCTGCCCAACGAGCCGGTGCTGTCGACCGACCAGCTCCGCCTGCAGATCGACGCCTATGCCCGCTTCCGCGTGACCGACCCGCTCAAGATGGTGGTGTCGATCGGCACCGAGGACCGGGTGCGCGAGCAGCTTCAGCCGCTGTTCCGCTCGGCGCTGCGCAACGAGCTCGGCAAGCGCCCCTCGGCGGTGCTGCTCAGCCCCGAGCGCGGCCAGGTGATGGACAATATCCAGGCCTCGCTGCAGAAGCTCGCCGCGCAATATGGCGTGTCGATCGTCGACGTGCGGATCAAGCAGACCGAGCTGCCCTCGGGCTCGCCGCTCGACAGCGCGCTCGAGCGGATGCGCACCGCGCGCAACCAGGAAGCCAAGACGATCGAAGCCCAGGGCCTGAAGGATGCGCAGATCATCCGCGCCAATGCCGATGCCCAGGCGGCGCAGATCTATGCCCAGGCGTTCAACAAGGATGCGGATTTCTACAATTTCTGGCGCGCGATGCGGTCTTACCGGACGACGTTCCTGAACAACGACCCCGCAAAGGGCGAAACGTCGATCATCCTGAGCCCGCAGAACAGCTATCTGAAGGAATTCATGCAGCAACGATGACGCTGTCTATCCGTTCATATTCAATCGCCGTTCAGCATTTCGGCGCGAAAATCCACTTCGAACGCTTTTCCTTCGCCTGAGAGGACTCAATCACGTGCGTTATGCCTACGCTCTGACCACCGCCATCCTGCTGAGCGGCGCCGCCGCCACGATGACGCTCAACCAGCCCGCCGGCGCGCAGACCGCGCAGAACGAGCCGGGCGCCATCCAGGCATCCGTGCCCCGCGCCGGCGCGCCGATGAGCTTTGCCGACATGGTCGCCAAGCTGCAGCCGGCCGTGGTCAACATCTCGACCACCCAGCGCGTCACCACCAATGCCAATCCGCTCGCCGGCACGCCGTTCGAGGCATTTGGCGGCGGCAACCAGCCGGTGACCCGCCAGGCCCAGTCGCTGGGCTCGGGCTTCCTGATCTCGGCTGACGGCTATGTCGTCACCAACAACCATGTGATCGCCGCCGGCGCCCAGGGCGCGACCGTCGAATCGATCACCGTCACCCTGCCCGACAAGCGCGAGTTCAAGGCCAAGCTGATCGGCAGCGACGTCCAGTCGGACCTCGCCGTGCTCAAGATCGAAGGCACCAACCTGCCCTTCGTGAAGTTCGGCGATTCGAACGCGACCCGCGTCGGCGACTGGGTCGTCGCGATCGGCAACCCCTTCGGCCTGGGCGGCTCGGTGACCGCCGGCATCGTCTCGGCGCTGCACCGCGTCACCGGCCAGGGCGGTGCCTATGACCGCTTCATCCAGACCGACGCCTCGATCAATCGCGGCAATTCGGGCGGCCCGATGTTCGACCTGAACGGCAACGTGATCGGCATCAACTCGCAGATCCTGTCGCCGACCGGCGGCAATGTCGGCATCGGCTTCGCGATCCCCGCCGAGGAAGCCAAGCCGGTGATCGATACCCTGATGAAGGGCCAGAAGATCGCCCGCGGCTATCTGGGCATCGGCATGCAGGACCTGACCGACGACATCGCCGACGGCCTGGGCGTGCCCAAGGGCCGCGGCACCGTCGTCGCGCGGGTCGAGGCCGGCCAGCCGGCGGAGAAGGCCGGGCTCAAGCAGGGCGACGTGATCGTCAAGGTCGACGGCAAGGACGTCACCCCCGACCAGACCCTGTCCTATCTCGTCGCCAACGTGAAGCCGGGCACCCGCATCCCGCTCGAGCTCTACCGTGACGGCAAGCCGATGACGGTGACGCTCACCGTCGGCACCCGTCCGCCCGAGGAGCAGCTCGCCCAGTTCGATCCGAACGACGAGAACTCGCAGGCACCGGGCGCCGAAGCCGATACGATGGCGGCAGCCTCGCTCGGCCTGCAGGTGACTCCGCTCACCCCGCAGATCGCGCAGAGCGTTGGCGTCAATCCGAGCACGACCGGCGTGGTTGTGGTGCAGGTGAACCAGGCCAGCGACGCGGCGGGCAAGGGCCTGCAGCGCGGTGACGTGATCACCACGGTGAACCGCGTGCCGGTGACCAATGCGGCCGATGTCGCCAAGCAGGTCACGGCCGCCAAGTCCGGCGGCAAGAGCAATGTGCTGCTCTGGGTCCAGCGCCGCGCGCTCGGCCGCTTCGTCTCGGTCGGCATCAACTAAAACCACGCCCAATCGGGCTGACGAATGCCCGTTTCTCCTCTATTCCGATCTCCCAACCAAGGAGATCGGACATGGCGGGAGAGACGGGCATCTTCATTGGCGCAGGTGCCGGCGGCGCCAATCCCCAATCGCTGGTGCTCAAGCGTGCCAACCGCCACGGGCTGATCGCCGGCGCCACCGGCACCGGCAAGACGGTGACCATCCAGGGGATCATCGAGGGCCTGTCGAACGCGGGCGTTCCCTGCTTCGTCGCCGATGTGAAGGGCGACCTTTCCGGCCTCGCCATGGCCGGCTCGCCCACCGTCAAGACGCATGAGATCTTCAAGGCGCGCGCCGCCGAGATCGGCCTGGCCGACTGGGCCTATGCCGACACCCCGGTGCAGTTCTGGGACCTGTACGGCGAGCAGGGCCATCCGATCCGCACCACCATTTCCGAGATGGGCCCGCTACTGCTCGCGCGGCTGATGGATCTCAACGAAGTGCAGGAAGGCGTGCTGACCATCGCCTTCACCGTCGCCGACAAGGACGGGCTGCTGCTGCTCGACCTCGACGACCTGCAGTCGATGCTCGCCCATTGCGCCGAGCGGGCGGACGAGTTGACCGCCAGCTATGGCAATGTCTCGAAGCAGTCGGTCGGCGCGATCCAGCGCGCGCTGCTCCAGCTGCGCAGCCAGGGCGGCGCCAATTTCTTCGGCGAGCCGGCGCTGTCGATGGAGGACTTCCTCGGACTCGACGACAAGGGCCGCGGCGTGGTCAACGTGCTCGCCGCCGACAAGCTGATGGCCAGCCCCAAGCTCTATGCCACCTTCCTGCTCTGGCTGCTTTCGGCGCTGTTCGAATCGCTTCCCGAAGTGGGCGATCCGGACAAGCCCAAGCTCGCCTTCTTCTTCGACGAGGCGCATCTGCTGTTCGACGATGCGCCCAAGGCGCTGCTCGACAAGATCGAGCAGGTCGTCCGGTTGATCCGCTCCAAGGGCGTCGGCGTCTACTTCATCACCCAGAACCCGATCGACGTGCCGGACAGCATCGCCGGCCAGCTCGGCAACCGGGTGCAGCATGCGCTGCGGGCGTTCACCCCGCGCGACCAGCAGGCAGTGAAGGCAGCGGCGACCACCTTCCGCGCCAATCCCGATGTCGATGTCGAGAAGGCGATCACCGAGCTGAAGGTCGGCGAGGCGCTGGTATCGGTGCTGCAGGATGACGGCTCGCCGAGCCCGGTGCAGCGCACGCTGATCCGGCCGCCGGCGTCGCGCGTCGGCCCGGTCAGCCCGGACGAGCGCAAGGTGCTGATCCAGACCGATGCGATCGGGGCGAAGTACGATCAGCTGGTCGATCGCGAATCGGCCGAGGAGCTGCTCGCCGCCAAGTCGGCCGAGGCGTCCGCCGCGGCGGCCGAGGCCAAGGCGCAGGACGAAGCCGAGAAGGCCGCGGCGGCCAAGGCCAAGGAGGATGCGCGGCTCGCCAAGGAAGCCGAGCGCCAGCGGCTTGCCGCGCAGAAGGACGCCGATCGCCAGGCGCGGCTCGATGCCCAGGCCCAGAAGGCGGCGGAGCGCGAGGCGGCGAACAATCCGTGGAACCGGGCGATCACCTCGGCGACGCGCTCGGCCTCCTCGGCGGCGGGCCGCGCCGTGGCGAACGAAGTCTCCAAGGCGGTGTTCGGCAAGAAGAGCGGCGCCGGAGCGAGCATCCTGGGCGGGCTGGTCCGCGGCGTGCTGGGCGGGTTGTTCAAGGGACGGTGACTCCTTCTCCCGCTGGGAGAAGGAAGGGGCCCACCCCCGAAGGCGGGGGGAAGGATGAGGGTGAGCGCGCCACACGCCGCAAG
>JAEXLC010000220.1 GCA_023445495.1 Pseudomonadota bacterium
CGCCGCACGGGCCGCCGGCGTTGGCGTGGGTGCCGGCACCGGCGCGGGCGTGGGGCTCGGCGCAGGGGCGATGCTGAACCGCTCGGGGATCACGCCGGGCAGCTGCTGCGGCTGCGGGCGGACGCTCGGCGGCGGGGTGATGATCGGGGCGCTGCCGGAGCCCGGCGCCGGTGCATTCTGGGCATGGGCCAGCGGCGCGGCGATCGATGCCGCGGCCAGGCCACATAGCCAACCAGTTCTGAGCCTCCCAGCGTCCACCCGCATTTCCTGGCCTTCCGAAGATGAACCGCGGCTGCACATCGCGCGTCATTCGCCGCATGTCGAGGGCGGATTGTCCCTGCCGTCTCCGTCCCTTACAGCGATGAAACACTGGGGAGATATTGGTGACTGGCGAGCGATCGGGGACCGGCCCCGGCTATATACCGGCGATCGACGGGCTGCGCGCCATTGCCGTCACTTCGGTGATCCTCTTCCACCTCTGGCCCTGGTCGCTGCCCGGCGGCTTCACCGGCGTGGACATCTTCTTCGTCATCTCCGGCTTCGTGGTGACGGGCTCGCTGATCGGCCGCGAGTTTTCCAGCCTCGGCCAGCTTGCCGGCTATTTCTATGCCCGGCGGCTGATGCGGATCATGCCGGCGCTGGTGGTGATGCTGCTGGCAGCGCTGCTGGCCTCGCAACTGTTCATCCCCGATGCCTGGCTGAGCAACAGCCTGTCCCAGGTCGCTCGCTTCGCCTTTGTCGGGCTGAGCAACGTGGTGCTGGCGATCGACACCGACAGCTATTTCGGGCCCCAGGCGGCGTATAATCCCTTCACCCATAGCTGGTCGCTGGGCGTGGAGGAGCAGTTCTACCTGTTCTTCCCCTTCATCCTGTGGTGGCATCACCGGCTGCATTCCGGCCCCAAGGCGGTGCGGCTGGTAACGATCCTCTCCGCCCTGTCGCTGCTGCTCTGCGCGGTGCTGAGCATCTTCGCGCAGAAGTTCGCCTTCTACCTGATCTTCCCGCGTTTCTGGGAGCTGGGCGCCGGCATGCTGCTGTGCCTGACCCGCGAGCGCTGGCAGCCCTGGGCGACGGGCCGGCGCTGGCTCGCACCGCTCGGCATGCTGCTGATCGCGGCGGGCTTCGCGATCCCCGAAGGGCCGCTCTTCCCCTTCCCCGGCGCGCTGCTGCCGGTGATGGGCACCGCGCTGGTCATCATGGCGATCCTGGGCGGCACCGCGCCGCGTGCGCTGGGCGGGCGGCCGATGGTGGCGGTGGGGCTGCTCTCCTATTCGCTCTATCTGTGGCACTGGCCGGTGTTCGTGCTGTTCCGCTGGACCGTGGGGCTGCACACGCTCAAGCACCAGCTCGCCGCGCTGGCGATTGCCGTCGCGCTGGCGATCTTCTCCTACTTCCTGGTGGAAAAGCCGCTGCGCGCCAGCCGCCGTCTCGCCGGCTGGCCACGCGGACGGGTCGTCGCGGCGGCGGTAGCGGGCGTGCTGGTCGCGACGCTGGGCGGGCAGCTGCTGATCGCGGCACACAACCGCATCACCCTCAGCGTCACGCGCGAGCGCGTCGCCTGGTACGCGGAGCCGGGCCGGCCGCTGCCGATCGACCTGACCGGCTGCGTGCCAATCGATGGCGAGACCTGGCTGGCCAGCGGCAGGATCGCGCTATGGACGCCGCGATGCGGGCGGCCGGAGGGATTCACGTTGTTCGTGCCGGCGGACTCGCATGGGCTGGCGTATTCGCCAGCTTTGCGACGGCTTGCGGCCGAAACCGGGGCCAGCGTGCGGCTGTATTTCAAGCCCGGCTGCCCCTATCTCAAGCTCATCCAGACCCATGCCTCGCGCCCGCGCTGCGCGGGCTGGTACGACGCGGTGGAGAAGGACATCGCCACCCGCTCGAGGCCCGGCGACGTGGTGTTCCTGCCCGGGCTGCGCGTCACCCGCCTCGCCAACCAGTTCGAGAATGACCGCGACCTGATCGGCGCCCGCGAGGATCTGGTGTCGGACACCGCGCTTGTTGAGGCCCGGGGGATCACCCAAAGGCTGTCCGCGAGCGGCGCCCGGCTCGTGCTGGAGGCGCCCAAGCCGATCTTCCCCAGCCCCGTCTTCCGCTGCGCCGACTGGTTCAACCGCACCAACCCGTCCTGCCACGGGCTGACGATCGCGCGCGAGCACATGCTCGAGCGCCGCCGCGACGTGATGCGAGCGATGAGCGCGCTGGTCGCCAGCGAGAAGCCGATGATCCTGTGGGACCCCCTGCCCCTGTTCTGCCCCGGCCAGACCTGCGAGGCACTGCCCGGCGGCCGGCCGCTCTTCTTCGACGGCGACCATCCGAGCGGGCTGGGCAATGACCTGATCTATGCGGATCTGAAGCGGACGGTTCTGGGGGTTCGGCCTTAGTCGCTTCCGCCGTCTTCGCGGCGGCCCCTCCACCACTCGCTTCGCGAGCGGTCCCCCTCCCCGAGCAAGCTCGGGGAGGATTTAGGAACTACCCGCTATTCCGCAGCGCCGTCGCGATCGCGTTGATCGACAGCAGGATGCCCTCGCCGATCCGGGGATCTTCCTCGCCCGCGCGGTGCCGCTTGAGCAGCTCGATCTGCAGCAGGTTCAGCGGCTCGATATAGGGCAGGCGCAGCCGGATTGAGGTCTCCAGTGCCTGGTGCTTCTCCAGCAGTCGCGTCTGGCGGGTCGCCTGGAGCAGCCCGTCATGCGTCTTCTGCCAGCCCTCGCGGATCTGCCCGAATATCTTGTCGCGCAGCCCCGCATCCTCGACCAGCGCGGCATAATGCGCCGCGATCTCCATGTCGGACTTGGCGAGCACCTGCTCCATATTGGCCAGCGTCGAGGCGAACAGCGGCCAGGCCGTCGCCATCTCGCGCAGCAGCCCCTTGTCCTCGAACTGCTCCATCGCCTGGCCGACGCCGTACCAGCCCGGCAGCATCACGCGCGCCTGCGCCCAGCTGAATACCCAGGGGATCGCGCGCAGGTCCTCGATCGCGTCGCTCTTCTTGCGGCTCGCCGGGCGCGAGCCGATCTTCAGGCCGGCGATCTCGGCGATCGGCGTCGCCTGGCGGAAGAAGCTGGTGAAGCCCTCGGTCTCGTAGACCAGCCCGCGATAGGCCTTGAACGCCGCGTCGGAGAGCTGGTCCATCGCGGCCGCGAAACGCTCGGCATCGGCCTTGCCCAGCTTCTCGGGCTCGAGGCTGGCGAGCAACGTCGCCGATGCCATCGCTTCCAGATTGGTCCGCGCGCTCTCGCGGGTACCGTATTTGGCGGCGATGATCTCGCCCTGCTCGGTCACCCGGATGCGGCCCTGCACCGTGCCCTTGGGCTGGGCGAGGATCGCCGCGAAGCTCGATCCGCCGCCGCGTCCCACCGCGCCGCCCCGGCCATGGAACAGCTGCATGCCGAGATTGGCCTTCTCGAACACCGGCTTGAGTGCGGTCGAACCCCGCGACAGCTGCCAGGTCGAGGTCAGGTAGCCGCCATCCTTGTTCGAATCGGAATAGCCGATCATCACTTCCTGGTGGCCGCGCTTCGCCGCGATCGCCGCGACTTCGGGCAGGCCGAGCCAGGCTTCCATGATCGGCGGCGCGGCTTCGAGATCGCCGATCGTCTCGAACAGCGGGATCGCCATGATATGCGCCTGCGGTTCGTCGCCGGGGATGTAGAGCCCTGCTTCCTTGAGCAGGATATGTACCTCGAGCAGGTCCGACACCGATTGTGCCATCGAGACGATGTAATGGGTGATGCAGGCCCGGCCGTATTTCGCATGCGCCTGCGCCGCGGCGCGGACGATCGCCAGCTCGGAAGCGGTCTCCTCCGAATATTCGGCATAGGGGCTGGTCAGCGGCCGTGCGTTCGCCAGCTCCTTGCGGAGCAGCGCGATGCGCTCGTCCTCGGAAAGCGCGGCATAATCCTCGGTCACGCCGCCGGCCTTGAGCAATTCGGCGACCACGCGCTCGTGCACCGCGCTGTTCTGGCGCATGTCGAGCGTGGCGAGGTGGAAGCCGAAAGTCTCGGTCGCGCGGATCAGCCGGCCGAGCGCACCGCCGGTGGCCAGCGGGCCCGCGCCCTCGTCGGCCAGCGCCCTCGCGATCGTCACCAGCTCGTCGCGGAACTCGGTCGGGTTCGCATAGGGGTCGGCGGCGATCGCGGCGGGGCGCGGCGGCGCCTTGCCGGTCAGCTTCTCGTGCGTCGCGGAGAGCCGCGCATAGACGCCGGTGATCGCCCGGCGATAGGGCTCGTCGGCGCGGCTGCGCGCTTCGTCATGGCTGGCCTCGGCCAGCTTGAGCAGCGCCTCGCTCACTTCGACATGCTCGGTCGAGATCGACAGCTCGGCGCCGAGCGCATGCACCGCGTCGAGATAATAGCCGAGCACCGCCTCGGCGGCGCGGGCCAGCGCGAACTGCATCGAATCGGCGGTGACGAAGGGATTGCCGTCGCGGTCGCCGCCGATCCAGCTGCCCGGGCGCAGGAAGCTCGGGGTGCGGTTGCCCAGCGCCCGGTCCCACCGCGCATAGAGCGCCGGCAGCACCGGCAGGAAGATGTCGCGCAGATAGGAGAGGGCGGTCTCCACCTCGTCGGCCACGCCCAATTTCTCGCGGCGCAGCACGCGGGTCTGCCAAAGGAGTGCGATCTGGCGCAGGATCGCTTCCTCCACCTGGTCGCCATCCTCGGTCTCGGCCACGCCCTGGTCGCGCAGCAGCATCAGCTCGGCGATCCGGTTCTTGTGGTCGATCATCGACTTGCGGCGCACTTCGGTCGGGTGCGCGGTCAGCACCGGGGCGACCAGCGCATGGTCGAGCAGCGCCATCACCGCGTCGCGGCCGATACCTTCGCCTTCCAGCCGCTTGAGCGCCGATGCGATATCGGCATCCTTCTCGGTCGCCACGCCCTGCCGGTCCTCGGCCAGATTGGCGAGCATCGAGAACAGCATGAAGCCGCGGGTGAAATCGAGCGTCTCGTCGAGGCTCAGCCGGTCGAGCCCGCGATCGACCGATCCCGATCCGGCGACGCCACGCGCCCGGTCGACCGAGGTCGATCGAATATATTCGATGCGCTTGAACAGCTCCTCGCCGCCATAGGCACGGATCACGTTGCCGAGGAGCCGACCGAGGAAGCGAACATCCTCGTTATTTGCGATTGCGAGGCTAGCCATGAGGCGCGTTGCTGCACTGCGAAACGTTACGGGGTCAACGGCAAAGCGCTTGGGGGTGCCGTTTAGTTTCGCTTCTTCGCGCTGGATTGGTCGGGATTCAGGATTGAAGCTCCACTGCTCTCTACCGTCACCCCGGCCTTGTGCCGGGG
>JAEXLC010000236.1 GCA_023445495.1 Pseudomonadota bacterium
CCCCGGCGCCGCGCCCGGCGCCGAGCGCTGCACCGGCGGCGACCGCTCCCGCTGCGACCGTGCCTTCCGCCGCGCCGATCCCGAGCGTGCCGACGCTCGGCGATGACAATGCCGGGCTCTCGAACAGTGCTGCCGCAGAAGAGCTTCCGGCCGCTCCGGTCGATCTGTCGCGCTACGAGCTGCCCGACTACGCCAAGCATTCGCTGAACCGTACCGGCGTGCTCGCCGCCGGCAACACGCCGTTCCCGGCCAGGGCGTTCGGCGCCACCGACGGGCGCACGCTCGCGGTGCTGATGCAGCGGCTGAGCGCCCCGGTCGCGTCGCGCTGGGCATCGATCGCGCTGCGCCGCGCGCTGATGTCGCCGCTCAACACGCCGAAGCACATCAACGGCGCCGATTTCGCCGCCGAGCGTGCCTGGCTGCTGCTGCGCATGGGCGAGGCCAATGCCGCCCGCGCGGTGATCAACGACGTCGACACCGACAATTACACCACCCGCATGCTGCAGGTGGCGATGCAGGTCTCGCTCGCCACCGCCGATCCGGGCGGGCTGTGCGGCATCGCCGAGCGCGGCAACCAATATATCCACCAGCGCGGCTGGGCGCTGGCCAAGGCGATGTGCGCGGGCCTTGCCGGCAAGCCGAACGAAGCGGGCCAGCTGCTCGACCAGGGACGTGGCGGCACGCCCGCCAGCGATATCGACAATTTGCTCGCCGAGAAGGTGCTGGGCACCGGCGCGCAGGGGCGCCGCGCGGTCACGCTCGAATGGAGCGGGATCACCCGGCTCAACGCCTGGCGCTGGGGCCTTGCCACCGCGACCGGCGAGGAAGTGCCGCTTTCGCTCTACAACACGGCGGGCCCGCAGGTCCGCTACTGGCAGGCGCTGGCGCCGCAGCTGAGCCCGCGTTCCCGCGCCGCCGCTGCCGAGCTGGCCGCCACCGCCGGGGTGTTCTCCAATGCCGGACTGGTCGATCTCTACAGCGAGATCGCCGAGGGCGACGACGCGAACAGCACCGAGGGCGGCGTCGCGCGCGACCTGCGCACCGCCTATACCGACGGCAATGTCGCCGAGCGGATCAAGGCGATCCGCACGCTTTGGGCGGAGGCGACCACCCCGCGCACCCAATATGCCCGGCTGATCCTCACCGCTCGCGCCGCTTCCTGGGTCCCCGCCGATGCCAAGGTGGAAGAGCCCGAGAAGCTGATCGCTTCGATGCTTTCCGCCGGCTACGAGACCAAGGCGATGGAGTGGCGCTCGGTGGTGCCGCGCGGCAGCATCGCCTGGGGCCTGCTCGCGCTCGGCGATCCCGGCGCGCAGGGGCCCGTCGCTTACGGCGATTTCGACGCGTTCAAGGATGCCGCGGGCCAGCGCCGCGCGCAGCTGGCCTTTGCCGGGCTTGCCGGGCTCGGCCGGTTCGAGACCAGCGACGCGCAGCGCGGCGCCCAGGCGCTCAACGTGGCGATCGGCGCGCAGAACGACTGGACCCGTGCGATCGACGCGGCCGGCAAGCGTGGCGATTCGGGCATGGTCGCGCTGCTCGCCGCCGTCGGCATGCAGTCGCGCGTCTGGGACAATGTGACGCCCGAGGCGCTGTTCCATATCGTCGCGGCGATGCGCGCGGCGGGGATGACCAGCTATGCGCGGATGATCGCCGTGGAGGCGGTCACCCGCACGGCGTGAACCTCGCCGAAGACCGGGCGCTGATCGAGCGCTTCCTCGAGATGATGCGGGCGGAGGCGGGCGCCGCCGCCAACACCATCGCCGCCTACCAGACCGACCTGCGCCTCGCCTCCGAGTTTCTTGGCGGCGGGCTGGGCGGGGCGGGGCGGCCGGAGCTGGAGAAGCTTGGCACCGAGTGGCAGGCGCTGTCCCGCGCGACCGTGGCGCGCAAGTCGGCGGCGCTGCGGCGCTTCTATGCCTTCCTTGCCGATGACGGCCTGCGCGCCGACGATCCCTCCGCCGCGCTGCCACGCCCCGGCACGGCGCGCGCGCTGCCCAAGGTGCTGAGCATCGAGGACGTCGACAAGATGTTCGCGGCGATCGCCGATCGCATCGCCCGGGTGCCGCCCGATCCCAACGACCTGCGGCTCCAGGCGCTGATCGAGCTGCTCTACGGATCGGGCCTGCGCGCCACCGAGCTGGTCTCGCTGCCGCGTAATGCGGTGTCGCCCGATCGGCCCTATCTGATCCTCAAGGGCAAGGGCGGGCGCGAGCGGCTGGTGCCGATCTCCGACCGTGCCCGCGCGGCAGTGGCGGCGTGGCGGGCGCATGTCGCTTCGGACCGGCCGTTCCTGTTTCCCTCGGGCAAGGGGCATATCTCGCGGGTGCGGCTCTACCAGCTTGTCCGCGCGCTGGCGGGGGCGGCGGGGATCCCGCCCGACCGGGTCAGCCCGCACGTGCTGCGGCATGCCTTTGCTACCCACCTGCTCGAGGGCGGCGCCGACCTGCGCGCGCTTCAGGCGATGCTCGGCCATGCCGATATCGCGACGACCGAGATCTATACCCATGTCGACAGCCGCCGGCTGGTCGAGCTGGTCAACCAGCGGCATCCGCTGGGGGAAGCGCTGGGCAAGGCCAAAGCATGACCCTGCGCACCTTCGGAACACAGCTGCGCGTTGACGTAGGCTCACGCCAGGGTTAGCCCCCGCTCGATGACCACTTTCCTCGACTTCGAGAAGCCGATCGCCGAGCTTCAGACCCGCATCGACGAGCTGCGCCAGACCGCCCAGGGCGGCGCCGTCGATATCGACGCGGAGATCGGCCCGCTTCAGGCCAAGGCCGAAAAGCTCCTCAAGGACACCTATGCCAAGCTGACGCCCTGGCAGAAGACGCAGGTCGCGCGCCATCCGGAGCGGCCGCACTTCAAGCATTATGTCGCCGGGCTGATCGAAGAGTTCATGCCGCTGGGCGGCGACCGCGCCTTTGCCGACGACAATGCGATCCAGGGCGGCCTGGGCCGGTTCCGCGGGCGCCGCGTGATGGTGATCGGCCATGAGAAGGGCGACGACACCGCCAGCCGGCTCAAGCATAATTTCGGCATGGGCAAGCCGGAGGGCTATCGCAAGGCGATCCGCCTGATGGCGCTGGCCAACAAGTTCAACCTGCCGGTGCTCACGCTGGTCGACACCTCGGGCGCGTTCCCGGGCGTGCAGGCCGAGGAGCGCGGCCAGGCCGAGGCGATCGCGCGCTCGACCGAGGCCTGCCTCAACCTGGGCGTGCCGCTGGTTGCGTCGATCCTCGGCGAGGGCGGCTCGGGCGGCGCGATCGCGCTGGCGGCGGGCAATACCGTGCTGATGATGGAGCACGCGGTCTATTCGGTGATTTCGCCCGAAGGCTGCGCCTCGATCCTGTGGCGCACCGCCGACAAGGCGGCCGATGCGGCGGAGGCGATGAAGGTCACCGCCCAGCATCTCAAGGAACTGAAGGTGATCGACCGGATCGTCAGCGAGCCGATGGGGGGCGCGCACCGCGACGCCGGGGCCGCGATCCATGCATTGGGCGATGCGATCGAGGAGTCGCTGGCCAAGCTCGACGGCATGTCGCCCGAGAGCCTGCGCCAGGCCCGCCGCGCCAAGTTCCTGGCGATGGGGCGGATCTAGGAGGGCGCTACCGCGCGCCGGTCAGCGAACCGGCGCGCTGTGCTCCGAGGCGGCCAGGCTCGCGCCGAGCATGCCCAGGCCCTGGACGACCGCAAGAATGGCGCAGATCGCGAGGAATGCGACCAGCGCCAGCTCCATCGGCCGTACGGCCTTGTGGGGGATAATCTGCTTCATCCTCTCCTTATAGGAGAGTCGGCATGTACCCCGGGTGAAGCGGGCGGTTCGCAAGGGTTCAGGAAAACTACGAGGCCTTCATGTTCGAGGAGACGTTGGTGAACGTCTTCTTGAGTGAATTGCCGAGTCCCTGCATCGCGGCGATGGCGGCGACCGCGATCAGCGCGGCGATCAGGCCATATTCGATCGCGGTGGCGGCGCGCGTCTCGCGCAGGAAAGTCATCAAGCTGTTAATCATAAACCCCTCTAAAGCAATGAAAAGGGCGGCGGAACTGTAAGTCCCGCCGCCCGATTTCGTTCCGTTTGTCGGATCGAGGCTTACGAAGCCTTCATGTTCGACGAAACGTTGGTGAAGGTCGACTTCAGCGAGTTGCCCAGGCCCTGCATGGCGGCAATCGCGGCGACGGCGATCAGAGCGGCGATCAGGCCGTACTCGATGGCGGTCGCGCCCTTGGAATTCTTAAAGAAGTTGCGGATCTTCATCATAACCGGTCTCCAGAGTTCAAAATAGCTTCATTCACCCGGCCTCCCCGGAAGACTCCGGTTCGGCACGATCAAGCTACAATCCGGAAGTAAAGAAACGCCTAAGGCCGAGCGTTACGAGGCCGTAACCACTTTAATCGGAACCGCTCAGGACTGGGTGGCGGCCTGGACCTTGTTGGTGACGTTGCCCCACATGTTCTTGGTCTGGTTGGCCACGCTCGTCAGGCTGGCCATCATCGCGAGGACGATGAGCGCGAGGATGAAGCCATATTCGACGGCGGTTGCCGCGCGGCGGTCATGCATCACCTGGTGGATCGCGCGTACAAGGGCTCGCATCGGGGGCACTTCTTCTCCAAAGGTGCGGCAAATCTAGCCAAAGAGGCTTAACGAAAAGCTGATGGATGCTTCTGATATGTTGCTCGTCGTGGCGGCGGCACTGATCGACGATTCCGGCCGCGTGCTGCTCCAGCAGCGCCCGCCGGGCAAGCCGATGGCGGGGCTGTGGGAGTTCCCCGGCGGCAAGATCGAGCCCGGCGAAAGCCCCGAATCGGCGCTCGCCCGCGAGCTGCACGAGGAACTGGGACTAACCCTTAGCGGGAAAGACCTGAGCCCGATCGCCTTTGCCAGCGAGCCGCTGGCCGGGCGGCACCTGCTGTTGCTGCTCTACGTCGCGCGGACCTGGCAAGGCGAGCCGGTGGCCCATCACGCCACCGAGCTGCGCTGGGTGACCCCAGCCGAGATGCGCGGAATGCCGATGCCGCCGGCGGATGTGCCGCTGGTGGAGGCGTTGGTGGGGATGGGGTGATCAGTTGCGACATGGTTCGGGCCGAATTCTATGTCTCTTCGTCCTCGATGCCGATCGTGTAGGGCAGGGTTGCCACGAAATCGCGAAGCTCGCCCTTATATTCCGGCGCGATATGGCGGAAGGCATCACTCAATATTTTACGGGATTCGGTGTCGAGGTTTTGTAGATCGTATCCAAGTCGCTCCAAGATTTGGATGACATCGTCCTCGTCTATAGATTCTCCGGAAAAATCCAGCGCGATGTTGATATTGGCCAAGGCTCGCGCGATCTGATGTATCATCATGACTTGGATTCCTCATCTCGATGGGGATCGGTGTTTCGAAATGATTGCGTTGGTTGCTTTGTGCCGGTCAAAGACAGGCACGTAGCGACATGAACCCGCCGCCTGCCAGCGGCGGCGGGTTTAAAGGCGTGACGGTTTGAAGCACTCAGCCTATGTAATTCAGCCTATGTAATGTAGTCCCTGATTGCGTTCGAGAGGCGGATAAACGATGGGCTTATCGCCAAAATACTCGCGAACGATCCTATCGCGCCGATCTAGTGAGTCCTCGACTTCCATAGGAGCGATATCGTCGGCATAAACGAATTTTGCCGTGAATTTTCCGTCTCGGATCAGATATTCGATCTCTGACCATCGCTTTTTTGAATCTTGAGCGTACCAAAGAGCAAGAAGGGCTTCGCTCAAGCTGTCTAGTTCAGGGTCGCGATAGAGAATGTGATCGCTGAGATTTTTAAAAACGGATGGGCCGACCATATTTGCTGCGACCCGCGCATAAAGGAGTGTGCCATCGAGGGGATATTCGGTATCTTCTGATAAGATTTGAGATATGCTTTGCAGAAGTTTTTCAGTTTCATCAATTTCCATTATAAATCCCCTTGTATTCATTGAAGAAATTGATTCTATCTCGGCGACTATTTGTGAAGAATGTCACATCTATGCTAGATGGTCTCTGGGATCCGTTTCTATAGTGCGGAACTATTTTTACCTCTACCCGCTTGCCCTCTCGCTGTGACTTAGCCCACTCGTTCTCCAAATTGCGATATACGCCGCGATTGAAGTTTGAATTCTGTGCAAAGTGGTTGAACGCATCGGTCGGCCCATTGAAGCGCGCTGCAATATAGTGGCCTCCGTCGTCGTCGTGCCGTCGATCTGAGCCGCCAGCTTCTCGTTGAGCCTTGCGAGATCTCAACTGCTTGTCGCTTCGCGCCAGCGTACCGGAGACCTCTCTCGTCCGCCCCAAGGAATCGATCTGATATTTGTAGCCATTGCGTTCGACGCGGCGAAATTGCTCCTGCGGGCGACCCTGGCTTGGGTTTTCCGGATGTTTGGAAGCCGCCTGCGAACTCGACGTCGAACTCGGCGTTCTTGAAACCGATTCCGACCAATCTCCGCTCGCACCAGCGCCACCGAATTTGGTGTCGCTCGGTCTGTTGTCATTGGTCCAGCCGCCGGTTGCGCCACCACCAGCAAACCTTTCCATCGGTCTTTTGGGAACGGGCTTCCGAGGGATTGGTGCTTGAGATTGAGGCTGCCAACTCCCGGATGCGCCGCCGCCGCCGAAGCTCCCGCCTCCGCCGGTGAAGCCGGGGCCACCCCAACTCCCGGAT
>JAEXLC010000289.1 GCA_023445495.1 Pseudomonadota bacterium
ATGCCGGCCAGATCGTCGGCGCGGGCACCGCCGGCATCTACAATGCCGGCGGCGGCCTGCTCAGCCTCAGCAATTCGGGCACGATCGGCACCGGCACGCTCGACGGCTCGAACAACTATGTCCAGGGCGGCACCACCACGGCGATCCGCACCGGCACCGCCAACATCACCAATACGGGCTCGATCCGGGGCGCATCGGGCGGCATCGCCACCACGGGCGCACTGACCCTCGTCAACATCGGCATGGTCAACGGCGTCGGCACCGGCACGCTGGCCCTCAATGCCGTCGATGTCGGCGGTGTCGCGAGCATCCTCAACGCCGGCACGATCAGCGAAGGGACGAACTTCGCGATCAGCGCCACCGGCGGCGGCACCGTCACCAATGCGGTGGGCGCCTCGCTCGGCGGCGGCAACGACGCGACGAACGGCTATGCGGTGTTCCTGAACGGCGGCACCACCTTCAACAATTACGGCCAGGCGGGCAGCGGGACCGGCGGCACCGTGCTGACCGGCAGCACCGGCGGCACGATCAATCTGTTCGCCGGCTCGGCCAGCGGCCGGATCACCGGCGGTGCGGGCAACGACACGCTGGCGATCTACACCGGCCAGACCAACGCCAGCGCGGTCACGCAGGGCTATACCAACGCCGTGACCGGCTCGGCCGGCACCGTGACGCTGCAGAGCAGCGGCGCGCTGGCGGCGGCAACCTATGGCGCGATCGACCTGGGTGGCGGCAGCGACACGCTGCAGCTGCGCGGCACCGGCACCGGCGCAGATGCAGGCAGCTTCTCGCTCGCCACCTCGACCGGCGCCGAGACGATCACCAAGCTCGACAGCGGCACCTGGACGCTCACCGGCGCGGCAGTGGTGCCCGGGATCACCGTCAATTCCAATGGCGGCACCCTGCTATTCCAGGGCACCAGCGGCATCGGCACGATCAATGCGAACGGCGGAATCGTGCTCGCCAACGGCGCCGGCGCGTTCGGCAGCGCGGTCGTCCACCTGCTCACGTCGAACGTGCAGTTCGGCGCATCGGGCGTCTATTCGAACAACTTCGTGCTCGACGTTCCGGCAGTGCTGAACGGCCAGCCGGCGGTGTTCGAGAACCTGTTCGGCGGCAACGCCATCCTGAGCGGCAGCATCACCTCGGGCAGCGGCACCAACGCCGCCGGCCAGGCGATCGGCGCCTCGCAGGCGGTTACCTTCGCCGGCATCGGCGGCAGCCTGTTCAACTTGACCGGCACCGGCAACAGCTGGACCGGCCTCACGACGATCAACTCGGGCGTGACCGTGCGCGGATCGACCAGCGCGATCTCGGGCAACAGCATCACCAACAACGGCACGCTCACCTATGCCCAGTCGGGCGCCAGCTCGAGCGGCAAGGTGATCTCGGGCAGCGGCGCGCTGCGCGTGGAGAGCGGCCAGGTCACGCTGACCGGGTTCAACACCTATATCGGCGGCACCACGGTCGCCGGCGGCACCCTCCAGATCGGCGATGGCGCCGCCAGCGGGCGCATCGCCGGCGCGATCACCGTCGATGCGGGCGGCACCCTGGTGTTCAACCGCAGCGACAATTACGACTTCACCAGCGCGATCAGCGGCGCGGGCAACGTCCAGGCGCTCGGCACCGTCTCGCTGAGCGGCCCGATCACCACCACCGGCAACCTCACCGTGGATTCGGCCACCGGCGGCCAGGTCACGCTGACCGGCGCGCGCAGCGGCGCGGCTGTCTCCGCCGTGACGCTGGCGGGCGTGGGCAACGTCCTGCGCGTCGGCCTCTCCGGCTCGGTCGCGGGCGGCCAGTATGTCGGCGTGCGCCTCGGCGGCACCAATGACGGCGTCGACAATTTCGGCGCGATCACCAACACCGGCACCGGCGGCGACAATGGCTATGGCGCCGCGATCGCCGTGGTCGCCACCACCGGCACCAGCACGATCAACAACGGCTCGGCGAGCAACTCGACCGCGTCGATCAGCGGCCAGAATGCCGGCATCAACCATGTCGCCTCGGGCGGCATCGTCGCCACCGGCGCGCTGAACGTGAACAATTACGGCCTGATCGCCGGCAACCTCTACAACGCGATCGAGAACCAGGGCGGCTCGGGCAACCTCTCGATCAACAACTACGCCACCGGCCGCATCGTCGGCCAGGGCAATGCCGGCGGCGGCAACGGCATCGGCATGGGCGGCACGGGCACGCTCGGGCTGGACAATGCCGGCCTGATCGTCGGCCGCTCGAACGGCATCGCGACCGGCGGCTCGGTCGCGATCACCAACCGCGGCACGATCGCCACCGGCACGCTCTCGGGCGGCACCACCGGCACGCTCACCGCCGGCGGCGGTACCGGCATCCAGGCCATGGGCGGCACGATCACCAACCAGGCCGGCGGCGTGATCCAGGGCTCGTTCCTGAGCGGCAGCGGCACCGACACCAACGCGATCAGCTCGTTCGCGGCGACCACCGTCAACAATTCCGGCCAGATCCTCGGCGCGTCGCTCGGCTCGACCTCGACCGCGCGCGCCAACGGCGTCTACATCGGTAGCGGCCTCGGCACGGTGACCAACAATGCCACCGGCCTGATCACCGGCAGCTGGGACGGCGTCTATCTCGCCAGCGGCGGCTCGGTGACCAACACGGGCACGATCTCCGGCTACAGCGTCAACGGCATCGAGGGCGCCGGCACCGTCACCAACAATGCCGGTGGCCGTATCTTCGGCGGCGGCGTGGGCGTGAAGCTGGCCGCAGGCGGCACGGTGAACAACAGTGGCCTGATCGCCGCCGCAACCTATGACTCCCTGGCCAACACCTATACCGCGAGCACCGGCATCGGCGTGTCGCTCACCTCGGGCACGGTCATCAACCAGTATACCGGCACGATCACCGGCGCGACCGGCGTCAGCGCGACCGGCACGCTGACCTTCAACAACAGCGGCGGCACGATCATCGCGTCGACCAATGCCGGCCTGAACGTAGCGGGCACCAGCAACCAGCTCTACAACTCCGGCACCCTCACCGGCGGCAGCAACGCCACCCAGGGCTATGGCGTACGCTTCACCAGCACCTCGACCGGCAGCTTCAACAACCAGACCAACGGCCTGGTCAGCGGCGGCACCGGCGGTTTCCTGGCGGGCGCCGCCTCCAGCGTGAGCGTCGACAATGGCGGCGCCATCGTCGGCCTCGACAGCGGCAGCCGCGGCATCTACTTCTCGAGCGGCAGCGCCATCGTCACCAACCAGGCAACCGGCACGATCGTCGGCCAGGGCTGGGGCATCCAGGTCGCCACCACCGCGAATATCAACAATAGCGGCTTCATCGGCTCGGGCACGCTCTCGGGCGGCACCACCGGCGCGTTCACGGTGAACGGCACCGGCAACGGCGTCGTCTTCAACGGCGGCTATTTCAGCAACAACGTCACCGGCACCGTCACCGGCGGCAATTACGGCGTCGCCTCGGGCGGCACCACCGCGGCGAACATCGCCAACGCCGGCACGATCACCGGCGGCACCTATGCGATCTACCTGACCGGCAACAACGCCGACACGGTCAGCCTCTTCGCCAGCTCGACCACCAATGGCGCGATCGCGCTCGGCGACGGCGACGACACGCTCAACTGGTATGGCGGCAGCTTCACCAGCATCAATGGCGGGAACGGCAACGACCGGTTCGCCGCGACCGTCTCCGCCCCGGCGTCGCTCGACCTCTCCACCCTCACCGGCTTCGAACAGCACAGCCTGAACGGCGGCGACACGCTCACGCTGACCGGCACCCAGGCACCGACCGAAGGCGGCTGGAGCGTGAGCGGCAGCAATCTCGTGCTCGGCGGCACCGCGAAGCTCGAGATGACCGGCACGGGCGTGACGCTCGTCAATGCCGACGCAAGCCTGGCCGTCAACGCCGGTGGCCAGCTGATCGCCCACGACGCCTATGCCGTCGCCTCGTACACCGGCGGCAGCGTCACCAATGCCGGCCTCATTAAGTCGACCGGCAGCGGCTTTGACGGCGTGATCACCAATGGCGGCACCGTCGACAACCAGGCCGGCGGCCGGATCATCGCGGCGGGCAACGGCGTCACGCTACAGGCCGCGGGCACCACGCTCACCAACGCGGGTGTCATCGCTGGCCAGGCCAATGGCGTGATGGGCAGCGACGACTATCAGACGCTGACCAACACGGGCGTCATCGTCGCGGGCACCGCCGGCGACAACGCCACCGCATATTGGCAGACCAATGCCAACCTCAGCACCGGCGACGGCGTCCGCTTCACCGCGGGCGGCTCGGTCACCAACTTCGGTGGCTATGTCAACGGCAACACCACCGGCATCATCGTCGGCGGCGCCAATGGCGTGACCATCTCGGGCGGCGCGACGACGATCGAGAACTCGGGCACGCTCCAGGGCAATAGCGGCTACGGCATCTCGATCGACACCGCCGGCGGCGTGACCTCGACGATCACCAACCATAATGGCGGCGCGCTCGTCGGCGGCACCGGCGCGGCGCTGCTCACGGGTGACGGCACGGTCAACATGACCAACGAGAACGGCTCGTACATGTACGGCAGCATCGTCTCGACCGGCAACGGCACCCGCAACATCGACCTGGCAGGCGTGGTCTATGGCGACTATGACGCCTCGTCGGGCGCGGGCGTCGACAATGTCATCTTCCGCAGCGGCGGCAGGATCACCAACGTCAACCTCGGCGACGGCGACGACAGCTTCACCTATTTCGGCGGCGCCATCAGCGGCATGGTCGATGGCGGCGCGGGCAATGACTGGCTGTATGCCGACTTCAGCGACGCCGGAGAGAGCGTCTCGGTCAGCCTGGCCAACTTCATCGGCTTCGAGAATCTCGGCCTGGTCTCGGGCGACATGACCCTGACCGGCCCGAGCGCCAATCCGGGCCAGTCGATCAGCGCCGGCATCCGCGGCATGCCCTCGGGCACGATCACCTTCGACGGCACCAGCGACCTGACCGGCGACATCTGGGTCAATGGCGGCACGATCCGCGCCGCCACCGCGGGCGCCTTCGGCACCGGCACGATCCACATGGTCGATCCGACCGCGGTGTTCGGCGCCACCGGCACCTATGCCAACAATATCGACCTGGCGGCGGTGGACACGGTCAACGATCCGGCCGTGCTGCGTGCCGAGACCGGCGTCACCGCGACGCTGACCGGCGCGATCACCGAGAGCCTGGCCGGCCAGAACCTCGTGTTCCAGGGCAGCATGGGCTCGGGCTTCGTCCTCACCAACACCGCGAACGACTGGACCGGCACCACCACCATCTCGGCTGGCGCCTCGCTCACCGGCACGTCCGACACGATCTCGGGCGGCGATATCGTCAACAACGGCCTGCTCACCTACAACCAGTCGATCAACGGCACGGTCTGGCAGGACATCACCGGCACCGGCAACTTCGTGAAGGCCGGCACCGGCGAACTGACGCTCGCCGGCACCAACAACTGGACCGGCACCACCACCGTCAGCGGCGGCACGCTGATCGGCACCACCGACAGCATCTCGGGCAGCAGCGTCACCATGTCGGGCGGCTCGCTCTACTTCCAGCAGGCGAACGGCGGCACCTTCGCGTCCAATATCTCGGGCAGCGACGGCGGCGTCTTCGTGAAGGGCCTGGCGGCGGGCAACACGCTCACCTTCTCGGGCAACACCAACTATGTCGGCAGCTTCACGGTGGTCGACGGCTCGGCGATCGCCTTCACCGGCTCGGTCAACAGCGGTGCCGGGGTCAGCGTCGCTCTTGCCGGCGCCGGCAGCAGCGTGACCAATTCGGGCACGATCACCGGCGTCCGCGCGATCGACGTGATGGCAGCGGGCACCAGCGTGACCAACCTCGCCGGTGGCACGATCGACGGCACATCGAACAACGCTGTGCTGTTCTCGCTGGGCGGCACGCTCAATAATGCCGGCACCATTACCGCTTCGGGCGGCATCGCCACCGTCTACATGGAAGGCGCGACCGGCAGCATTACCAATGCGGCCGGCGGCAGCATCACCAGCACCGCGAGCACCGGCCTCAACATCAACACCGCCAGCTTCACGCTCGACAATGCCGGCACGATCACCGGCGGCACCGGCGGCTATGGCATCGCCGCCACCGGCGCGGCCACGATCACCAACCAGTCGGGTGGCAAGATCGAGGGCGGCCTCGGCGCGCTCTATCTGGACGGCGCCGCGGCGATCACCGTCAATCTCAATGCCGGCTCGACCACGATCGGCACGATCGGTTCGATCGGCACCGGCGATCGCATCGTCAACATCAACGGCACGCTGACCGGCAGCTATGTCGGCGGCGACGGCGTCGATGCCCTCACGATCGACACCGGCGCGACCGTCACCGGCACGCTCAGCGGCGGCGCGGGCAATGACACGCTGGCCCTGGTCGGCACCGGGTCGGCGACGCTCGGCGCCGTCACCGGCTTCGAAAGCGCCACCAAGTCGGGCACCGGCACCTGGACGCTGGGCGGCACCAACGACGTTGCCAGCTGGACCGTCACCGGCGGCACCCTGGCCACCGGCGGCGCGATCGACAATGCCGCCCTGGTCAACCTGGCGACCGGCGCCACGCTCCAGCTGACCGCCGACGAAGGCATCGGCACGCTCTCGGGCACCGGCACCGTTTCGCTCGGCAACCACACGCTCGGCCTGTTCGCCGGCACCAGCAGCTTCGGCGGCACCCTCACCGGCACCGGCAACCTGCTGATCGACGGCGCGAACCTGACCTTCGGCGGCACCGCCGGCTATACCGGTCTCACCCAGGTCGGCTCGGGCAGCCTCACCTTGGCTGCCGGTGCGAGCTTCGATCCGGCCTCGACCTTGCTGGTCAGCGCCGCCGGCACGCTCGACCTGTCCACGGTCGGCATGACCGTGTCGCAGGCGACGCTGTACGGCACGCTGAACGGCACCGGCACGCTCAACTCCGCCACGATCGCGCTCAACGGCGCGACCGTGAACGGCAACCTGTCGGGCGCGGTGACCAACACCGGCGGCGTCTCGCTGCTGAACGGCACCACCAGCGGCGGCAATGTCTCGGTCACCGCGGGCACGCTGCGCCTCGGCGCCGCCGACCGCATCGCCGACACCGCCGAGCTCGGCGTGGCCCAGGGTGCGACCTTCGACCTGCAGGGCTATAACGAGACCGTCGCGATCGCCGGGATCGCCGGCACGCTGGCCGGCACCGGCACCCTCACCGCCAGCCAGTATCAGCTGACCGGCGCGACGGTGAACGCCAATCTCGGCGCCGGCACGCTGATCAACCTGGCCGACGCCTCGACGCTCAACGGCACGCTGGCCGGCGACGCCGTGGTCAAGGCGGGCACGCTCAGCCTCGGCGCCTCGGATCGCATCGCCAACACCAGCACGGTCTCGGTCGCTTCGGGCGCCGCGCTCAACATCGGCGGCTTCAACGATACGATCGCCACGCTGGAGCTGGCCGGCACGTTGAACGGCAACGGTACCCTCACCGCCAGCCAGTACAAGCTGACCGGCGCAACGGTGAACGCCAACCTCGGCGCCGGTACGCTGGTCAACCTGGCTGATACCTCGACGCTGAACGGCACGCTGGCCGGCAACGCCGTCGCCCAGGCCGGCACGCTCAGCCTCGGCGCCTCGGATCGCATCGCCGACACCAGCACGGTTTCGGTTGCTTCGCTCGCCGCGCTGAACATCGGCGGCTTCAACGATACGATCGGCACGCTGGAGCTGGCCGGCACGCTGAACGGCACCGGCACGCTCACCGCGACCCAGTACAAGCTCAGCGCCGCAACGGTGAACGCCAACCTCGGCACCGGCACGCTGGTCAACCTGGCCGACGCCTCGACGCTGAACGGCACGCTGGCCGGTGACGCGCTGGTCCAGGCCGGCACGCTCAGCCTCGGCGCGGCGAACCGCATCGGCAACACCAGCACGGTCGCGGTCGCATCGGGCGCCACGTTCAACATCGGCACCTTCAACGACACGATCGGCACGCTGGAGCTGAACGGCACGCTGGCCGGCACCGGCACGCTCACCGCGGCCCAGTACAAGCTGGACAACAACGCCGTAGTGAACGCGAACCTTGGCGCGGGCGCCCTGTTCAACCTCGGCGGCACCTCGGTGCTGAACGGCACCACGGCGAGCAACGTCACGGTCCAGGCCGGCACGCTGCGCCTCGGCGCAGCCAACCGTATCGTTGATACGGCAACGCTGGCGGTGTTCTCGAACGCCATTTTCGACCTTGGTGCGAACAATGAAACGGTTGCATCGCTGGCACTTGGCGGCACCCTGGCCGGCACCGGCACCCTCACCGCGACCGACTACCAGCTCAGCGCAGCCACGGTGAATGCCAACATCGGCGCCGGAACCGTCTACAACCTTGCCGGTACCTCGACGCTGAACGGTACGGTCGGCGCCAACACCGTCACCGTCCAGGGCGGCACGCTGCGCCTCGGCGCCAGCGAGCGGCTCGCCAACACCGCGACCCTGGGCATCGCCTCGGGCGGGACCTTCGACCTGGCCGGCTATACCGAGACGGTCGGCGGCCTGGCGGGCAGCGGCACGCTGGCGCTCGGCGCCGGCAAGCTGGTCCTGTCGAACACCTCCGAGCAGAGCTTCGGCGGCGCGATCACCGGCACCGGCTCGATCGACAAGCAGGGCCTTGGCCGCCTCAACCTGGCGGGCACCTTCGCCACCACCGGCCGCTTCGACGTGACGGCGGGCACCCTCGCCTTCTCGGGCTCCACCCAGGGCAGCATCCGCGTCCAGGGCGGTACGCTGATCGGCTCGGGCACGGTGGCGGGCGCGCTGACGATCGCTTCGGGCACCTTCTCGCCGGGCGGCCTCAATGGCGGGCTGGGCACGGTCAACCCGATCGGCAGCTTCACCGTCGGCAGCCTCGTCGCCAGCGGCGGCACCTTGCTCTTCGACGTCGGCGGCACGGCACTGAACTTCGCCTCGGACTCGATCAAGGTGAACGGCGCCGCTACCCTCACGGGCGGCACGGTGGCGATCAACGCGCTCAGCGCGGTGGCGAACGATTATCGCTTCAATCAGACCTATGTGATTATCTCGGCAGGCAGCATCAGCGGCACCTTCGCCAATGGCGCAACCTTTGCTGACGTTACTGGCAACAACAGTCTGAAGTGGCGCCTGCGCTACGACCTGGTGCCGAACTCGGTGGTCCTGCAGGTCCAGAAGGGCGTCGACTTCGCCGCCGATGTCGGCCCGGGCGATCCCAACAGCCTGGCCGTGGCCCAGGCGCTGATGGGTGGCGCGGGCTCGGCGTCGGACAGCTGGTCGAACACGCTCAACGCCCTCTCCGCCCTCACCCCGGCCCAGCGGATCGCCGCCTATCGCAGCTTCACCGGCGAGATCCTCGCCGATGTCTCGACGGCGACGATCTCGGCGAACAACCTGTTCACCGACCTGCTCCGCCAGCGTGTCGGCGACGGCAGCGATGCCCTGGTCGGCGGCGGCTTCGCCGGCTCGAGCCTGGCCGATGTCCGCACCACCACCACGGCCGGCAACAGCTTCGCCAGCGCGCTCTCGGGCGCGACCCTGCCGGGCACCGGCGCGGGTGACGACACCAGCCGCGGCGGCGTCTGGGGCCAAGTCTATGGCGGCTATCAGAAGCTGCTCGGCGACAGCGCCCATGCCGGGGTGGAGAACACCACGGCGGGCGTGGCCATGGGCGTCGAGACGAAGTTCGACGGCCTCACCCTCGGCATCGCCGGCGGCGTGGCGCAGATCGATGCCGACATGAACAGCCGCAACGCGACGGTGAGCGGCAACCAGTATCAGCTCGGCGGCTATGCCAGCTACGATGCCGGCAGCCTGTTCATCGCCGCCTCGGGCAGCTGGTATTCGGGTGACTTCGACAGCCGCCGCACGCTCAGCCTCGGCGGCACCTCGAGCCTGGCGACCGGCGACATCAGTTCGAAGGGCTATTCGTTCGGCCTCACCGGCGGCTTCCGCACCGACCTCGGCAATGGCCTGCGCCTCGCCCTGATCGGCAGCGCGAGCAAGGTCCATGACAAGCGCGACGGCTTCAACGAGAGCGCCGCGGGCGGTCTCGGCCTCCAGGTCGCCTCGGCCAGCCGTGACCTGTTCACGGCCTCGGGCGAGCTCCGCCTGGGTGCCAAGGTGAAGACCGGCGCCGGCGAGGCGATGCCCTGGGTCAGCGCGGGCGTGCGCTACAATTCGGGCGATCTCGACACCCTCGGCGCGATGCGCTTCGCGGGTGCGCCGACCGGCCTGGGCAGCTTCGGCGTCCAGGGCGTGCGGATGGCGCCGGTGCTCGGCACGCTCGGCGTCGGCATCGATGCTCGGGCCAGCAAGAATGTCCGACTGGGCGTCGCGCTGGAAGGGGCCGCCGGCGAGAACACCCGTGAGGGCCGCGCCTCGGTGCGGATCAAGATCGGCTTCTAAGGGAGCTTCGGCGCGGCGCGCGGAGGGGTCTGGAATCCCGCTCTTCGCTGCCGTGCCGGCATCCGGCCTCTGGGGGGGCCGTGAGGGCCCGCGCAGGGGGACTGCGCGGGCCCTCTTTGCTACCTGCCCTACACCGGCCTGCAGCAACCGGCCCCACGCATTGGGCGCTGCGGTCCCCCCGAACCACAGCGCCCGGCCCTGAAGGGCAGAGAGCCCGCACCGAAAGGTCGTGCGGGCTCTCCCGCTACTTGTCGCCGTCGCCCTCGTCCTCGCCCTGATCGTCGCCCTCGAGATTCCGGGAGGGGTTCTGATCCAGCGAGAAGCCGGGTGCGACGCCGGCCCGCAGCGTCCTGAGGGCGTCGCTCGCATCGGCGCCCGATTGGGTAAGCGTGATCGCCAGCGTGCCGGGGATCACGGTGAGCAGGTAATTGGCCGAGAGCGCCAGCGTCCCCTGTCCGATCGCATAGCGGCCGACCTGCTCGCCCGCGGCCCGCGCCAGCGCGCCGCCGAAGCTGTCGCCGCTCACCACCGATCCGCCGGTGACGGCGTAGGTGAAGGCGGGGTCGGGCTGGCCGAGGAGCTTGGTCATGTCCGCCACGGTCACCGTCACCGCGCGGCGGGTGATGTCGGCGGTCACCGGCGTGCTCGACAGGGTGACGGTGTAGTTCGCCGCGTCCGCGCCCGAGAGCGAAAGGCCGCTCACCTGCACCGTGCGGCCGGTGCCGGCATTGGCGTCGGCGAAGCGATAGCTGGCCGTGCCGGTCACCGTGTCGCCCGAGATCAGCCCGGTCAGCGCGATCCGGCCGGTGGCGGCGGTGGTGCCGTCATAGGTCCGGCTGTCCGCCGTCGCGGTTGCGCCGATCGCCTTGGGGGAGATCGCGGCGCTGCCGCTCGCGGTGCCGCTGATCGTGTAGTTGGCCGCATCGGTACCGTTGAGCGCCAGGCCCGTGGCGGTCGCGGTACGGGTGCCGACGTTCTTGCTGTCGAAGGCGATGCCGGCGGCGGTGACGCCCACCGTGTCGCCCGCGACCACGCCTGTCAGCCCCAGCGTGCCGGTGGCGGCGGTGGTGCCGTCATAGACCCGCCCGTTCGCCGCCAGCGTGGCGCTGATCGCCTTGGCCAGGATATTGGCCAGGGCGGTCGCGCTGGCGCTGGTCAGCACATAATTGCCCGCATCCCCGCCCGACAGGCTGATCCCGCTCGCGGTGACCGTCCGGCCGGTGCCGGCATTCCTGCTGTCGAAGGCGATGCCCGTGCTGGTCGCCGATACCGTGTCGCCGGCGACCACCCCGTTCAGCCCCAGCGTACCGGTGGCGGCGGTAGTGCCGTCATAGGTCTTGCCATTGGCCGACAGCGTCGCCGTGATCGCCTTGGCGAGGATATCCGCCAGCGCAGTCGTGCTGGTCGCCGAGAGGACGTAGTTGCCCGCATCGGTGCCCGAGAGCGTGATCCCGCTGGCCGTGACCGTCCGGGTGCCGGCGTTCTTGCTGTCGAAGGCGTAGCTGCCCGTGACGTTCACCTGGTCGTTGCCGATCAGCCCGCCAAGGCTCAGCGAGCCCGTTGCCGCGATGCTGCCGTCATAGGTCTTGCCGTTCGCCGACAGCGTCGCCGTGACCGCCTTGGCGAGGATATCGGCGAGTGCCGTCGCGCTGGTCCCGGTCAGCACATAATTGCCGGCATCGGCACCCGAGAGCGTGATGCCGCTCGCCGTGACGGTGCGGCCGGTGCCCGCGTTCCTGCTGTCGAAGGCGTAGCTGCCGGTGGCGCTCACCTGCTCGTTGCCGATCAGCCCGGCCAGGCTCAGCGAGCCGGTCGCGGCGGTGGTGCCGTCATAGGTCTTGCCGTTGGCCGACAGCGTCGCCGTGATCGCCTTGGCGAGGATCTCCGCCATCGCGGTCGTGCTGGCGGCCGAAAGGACATAGTTGCCCGCATCGCTGCCCGAGAGCGTGATCCCGCTCGCCGTGACGAGGTGCATGCCGGCATTCTTGCCGTCAAAGGCCATGCCGGTGCTGTTCGCCGTCACCGTGTCGCCCGCGATCAACCCGCTCAGGCCGAGCGTGCCGGTCGCGCCCAGCGTGCCGTCATAGGTCTTGCCGTTGGCGGTCAGGATCGCGCTGATCACGCGCGGATCGATCACCACCGTGCCGGGCACGAAGGTGAAGGCGTAACCCATCTCGGAGCTCAGCGTGCCGAGCGAGCCATAGGCCGGATAGGTGCCGGCATCGCTGCCGACGCCGGTGATCGCGGCCTGGCCGGACCAGGCGTTCGCGGCGCTGTCGCCATTGACCAGGCCGGTGATCGTCGTGGTGACGTTCGGTACGGTGCCGTCATAGACGAGGTGCAGGCTCGACGGCGTGACCGTCAGCACCGGGCGATAGCCATAGACGAAGCGGTTGCCCGCGTTCGGCGCGGTGGCGAAGCCGCCGGTGCCGAAATCATAGGCGTCGCCATAATAGCTCGTACCGGCCAGCCCGCCGAAATCGTTGAGCGGGTCGGACGTGCCGGGATTGCCGCCGGTCTGGGTATAGACCAGCCAGCGGCCGTTCGAGGCGCTCAGCGCCCCTGCCCCGGCCAGGTTGGTGAACCTGCCGTCCGAGGCCAGCACGATGGCATCGCCCGAAGCGGCCGAGACAATGCTACCATTGGGGCTGATCTCCAGCCCGCCATGCGAGGCGATCGAGACCGCGCCGCCATTGCCCTGGACGAGCCCGTCGACCACCAGCGCCGCGGCGTTGTTGAGCTTGAGGCCATTTGCGGAGAAGGCGGCAAGCGTGCCGATCCGGTTGTCGCCGCCCAGCGTCGCCGCGCCGGTCACATCGCCCTGCAGGCGATTGGCGACGACGTACCAGGCGTTCTGGGTCAGCGCGCCCGAAATCTGCAGGTCGAGCACGCCGCTCACCTCGATCACGCCGTCGAGGCTGAGCCCCTGAAGGTTGCGCAGCGCGAAGTTGCCGTTGCCGACCGTCACGCTGCCCAGGCTGCCAACCTGCGAGCCGGTCCCGCCATCGTCGAGATCGACATTGCCGCCCATCGCGACCACGCCGAGCGTGCTGGCCGAGACGCTAGCCGCATTGATCCCGCCCGCCACCGAGAACGACACATCACCGCCGGTAACGGTTCCCACGCTCAGATTGCCCAGGCTGGTGCCGAGGTTGATCACGAAGTGGCCCGACACATTGCCCAGCGTCGTGGAGCCCTGGCCGCTGACGTTGATATGGCCGGCACTGGTGGTCAGGTTGCCCAGCGCGAGCGTGCCGGCCGGTCCCTGCACCGAAAGCGCGCCGACGGCGTCGATGTCGCCAGCCGAGAAGTCGCCTGCCGCCACCGTGATCTGGACGGTACCGCCTTCGATCGCGCCGAGGCTATTGGCCTGCTGGAGGTTGATCGCGAGATTGCCGTCCGCCTGGATGCTCGTGCCGCCCGCGATCGAGCCGGCATGGCTGAAGACATTGGTCCCGGCGATCGAAGCCGCATTGGCGGCGCCGAACTGCAGGTCGCCGCGCGAGACGAGCGAGAAGCTGTTGGTGCCGGTGGAGGTCAGCGTCGCGCTGGCCAGCGACAGATTGCCGCCCGCGTTCAGCGTGATCGCGTTGCCCGCCTGCAGGTTGCCGATGGCGAGCAGGCCGTGCGAGGCATCGATGTCGATCGCGCCGCCAAAGGCCAGGTCGGTCGCGCCGAAGTCGAAATCGCCGGCCGTGTCGGTGATGGCGAGCGAGCCCGTCTTCATGCCGCCGACGGTCAGTGCATTGCCCGAGAAGTTGCCTGCGGTGACCGTATAGTTGCGGCCGACGCTGAGCGTGTTCGAGATCGCCACCGTGCCGGTGCCGGCATCGATCGTGACGTCGCGGCCCTCGGCCCATTGCAGCGCGACGCCCTGGCCAATGGCGGTGACGTCGCCGGCCGCAATCAGCGCCAGCCCGCCGGTGATCGCCCCGCCCCGCGCTTCGACATGGATATCGCCCGAGGAATTGAACGACCCCGTCGAATTGAGATCGCCATCGGTGTCGATGATCGTGACGTCGCCCAGGCGGGTGGCGCCGCCGAACAGCGACGGGTTGAGCGCGAAGGTGTTGAAGTCCGCCGCGGTCAGGGCATAGCTGCCGCCGCTGCTCTGCGCGTCGATGATGCTGAGCTGGCCCGGCGTCGAGACGACGATATCATGGGCACGCAGCAGGTTGATCCCGAGATCGCCCGTGGCGTTCGCGATGCTGACGTCGCCGGCGTCGGCGGTCACGCGGTCGAGCACGCCGGTGACGCTGAGCAGGTTGACCGACACATTCCCGCCAAGCGAGATCACCGTCGCGCCGCCCGTGAAGCAGCCGCAGCCGCCCAGCGCTCCGCCGACCTGGATATAGTTGCCGGCAGCCGCAAGCGTTCCAGCATCGGCGCCTAGCGTGACATTGCCTTGCCCCGTCAGCGTGAAGCCATTGCCGGCGATGACGCCGCGCACCGTTGCTTCGCCGCCCGCCACAAAATTGCTGAGGCCGCCGACCGAGACCTGGTTCATCGCCAGGTCACCAAACGCACTGACAAACACCGCGCCCGAAGCGGTCAGGTTATCGAGCGTGATCCCGCCATTGGTGCTCGACAGGTCGGCATCGCCGCTCGAGCTGAGCGACGCCGCGCGGATCGTCGATCCCACGATCTCGATATACTGGCCGGAAAGGCTGTTGAGCGCTGTCGTGTCGACGGTGCCGTCCGCCACCAGGTGGATGCCGTTCGCCGTGATTCCGGCGCCGCCGAGCGTCAGGTTTCCGCCGCTGGCCTCCAGCAGGAGAACTCCGCCCCGGGCGGAATTGACGAAGATCGAGCCCGCCCCGGTAATGGCGGTGGCATCGCCGGCAAGCGCGGCGAGCGTGTCGATCGACAGGTCGCCATGCTGCACCTCGACCCAAGCCGTGTTGGCCTGGACCAGGTCCAGCGCCGCCGAATGGTCAAGGTACACCTTGGCGCCGGTCGATCCGAGGATCGAGACGGTGCCGGTGGAGCCCGCCGCGCGCTCGAAATAATGGTCGGCGGTGATCGAGGCGTTATCATCCGCGCCAAGCTTCGCCGCGCCGATAACGCTCTGCACGCTAAGGCTACCGGTCGCGCCGGTGAGCTTCGCCTGGCGCAGCGTGGCGTTGCCGAACAGCGAATAGACACTGATATCGCCGCCCGCGCTGGCATTGCCGACCGTGGCGGCGCCGAACTGGGCCGACACGCTGGCATCGGTGCCCGCCTCGATACTGCCGGTCACGTTGAGCGCCTGGCTGCTGCGGAGCGTCGCGCTGCCGGTGTCAGCGGCGGCCTGGAAGATCGTGAAGCTGCCGCTGGTGGTGGAGACGTCGAGGTCGGTCGCCGCGATCAGCCTATAGACATCGGCCGAGTTGGCGGTGCCGGTCACCGCGCCGGAAAGCGACTGGATCGTGCCGTTGCTGAGCAGGCCGCTCACCGAGAAGTCGATATCGCCCGCATATTCGAGCGTGTTGCCGCCCATGTCGAGCGCGCCCGTGGCGGTCAGTGCCCAGGTGCCGCCGCGCGTGCCGCCCGGCGCAAGCGCGGCGCCCGCGAAGTTGCGGCCGGTGAGCGTATAGTCGTTGGCGACAAGCAGGAAGTCGCGGACGTCGATCGTGCCGGCATTGGCGACCAGCGTGACATTGTTCCCGCTGAGGCCGCCGATGCCGATATTGGCGGCGCGGATCTCGACATCGCCGTTCGCGCCGAGCTGGACGCCGGTATCGGCATCGAGCGCGCCGGCCGCGATCTTGATCAGGATGTTCCCGGTCGCGCCGATCGAGGTCGGCAGGAACAGGTTGCCGTTGTCCTGGGTGATGGTCAGGTTGACGATGCCGCAGCCGCAGGGCGACAGCGCGCCAGCGTTGAAGCCGGCGCCGCTCCACAGCGTGTAGTCGCCGGTGACGCTAACCCCGGTCGCATTGACCGAACCCAGCACCGACCGCAGCGAGACATTGCCGCCAGAGACGGTGCCCAGCATCAGGTCGCCGGTATCGACCTGGGCCTGGACCGCGCCCGAGACGGCGGCGATCGAGAGCGCATGGTCCATGCGGTAGAGATTGACGGCCGCGCCGCCCGCGCCCGCGTTGATTGCCGCGCTGCCCGTCCAGCCGTTGAACTCCAGGGCATTGTCCGCCGAGATGCTCGCCGGGCTGACCGCGCCGAGGGTCACGGCGCTGCCGCTGAACAGCATGTTGTGGTCATCGGCTTCGTTGTCGACACCGCTCGTGCCGATCGACGCCCCCACGATCGACACCGCCGTCGCCGCGGAGACCGCGATGTCGTCGCCGGCCCGGACGGTGAACAGGCTGACCGCGCCATTGTGGCTGGTCACCGAGACATCGCCGCCCGCATCGATCGCCGAGGTGATCGAGACGAAGCTGTCCGCTTCAAGCGAAAGGTTGCCGGCCGCGGTGACGGTGGGCGAGCCGATCGTCAGGCTGCCGCCTGCCACAGTGACGCTCGCATCGCCCGGGCTGGCGAGCGCGGTGAGGACGAGGTCGCCGACATTCCTGATGCCGATGTCGCCGGTCATGGTGCTCAGCGAGAGCGTGCCGAAACGGTTGTTGCCCAGCAGGCTGATGCCGTTCCGCGCCGACAGCGCGGTCGAGCTGGCGGTGATCGCCCCGCCCGACTGCGTGATCTGGCCGCCGGTCGAAGTCAGCTGGACGGCGTCGGCGACGATATCCGCGGTGATGTCAAAATCGGCCGCCTGCGAGAAGCTGAACAGCGTCGGGTCGATCAGGCCGAGGCGCAGGATGTCCTGGTTGGTGAGGACGACGTCGCCGATCGCCTGGATGTTGAGCGTGCCGGTGTGCAGCACGCCGGTGCCGCTGTTCTGGATCGCCGGCCCCGACGCCAGCGTGCTGATCAGCGAGATGCTGTGGCTGCGATCGGTCGTGACATCGCCAACGATGGTCAGCGAACGATCGGTCGCGACCGCGATGTCACCGTTCGTGGCGGTGATCGTGCCCAGCGCCGAGATATGGTTGGCGCCGGTCAGCAGGAAGTCGCCGGTGGCCATGCCCTCGATATTGGCGGCGCTGACGATCGAACCGCTGGCCTGGGTGACCGAACCGTTGGCGGCGCTGAGGAAGATGCCGCCCCCACCGCCCGCCTGGACGACTCCGGTGAGATCCACCGACGCGGCGCCGAGCCCGATATAGCCGCTGCCGGTAAGGATATCGCCGAAATGGCCGACATTGTTGGTGCCGAAATTCAGGCTGATGTCCCCGGTGATGTTCTGGGCGCTGATCGTGCCGCTGATGGCGCTGGGCGCGCCCGAGGCGCTGATCGCGTTGTACGCGCGAAGGTACAGATCGCCGTCCACCGCCGCATTGTTCAGATAGATACCGCCCGTCGAGGTGGTGACGCTGGCAGTGCCGTTGAAGTTGAGGTTGAGCTCGAGCTGGCTCGACGAGGCAACGATGCCGGTCAGCGTCGCAGTGCCGGCACTGCCGGTGTTGCTGAGGCTGATCATCTGCGCCCGCAGCGCGCCGTTCGAGCCCATGCCGAGCGCGAAGTCGGTCGCCAGGCCCGAGCGGACAAAGGCGATGCTGTTCGAGGCGTTGATATAGCCGGTGATCGCGGTCTGGCCGACGCCGAGCGAGATATTGTTGCCGAAGAGATAGCCGAGACGGTCGATCAGATTGTCGCCGGTCAGCTCGATATCGCTGCCGGTGGCATCGACGTTGAGCAGGCTGGCCTTCACCGAATCCGCAGTGATGCGGCCGACGGTGAGATCAACCGTGCCGTTCACGGCCGAGATCAGGTTGCCGCCGATGATGTTCGACGTGGTGATGACGGTGACGCCGCCATTCTGCGACACCAGCCTGTCGATATAGTTGAAGGTGCCGCCGTTCAGGTTGACCTCGCCGGCGGCGGTGACGTCGACGATGTTGGCGGTGAACAGCGCGCCGGGGTTGGTGACGCTGCCGGTGTCCGAATAGAGGCCGAACTTGCCGCCCACGACGCTGTTGCCGCTGGCCCAGAGCTCGATATCGCCGGCGTTGCGGAAGAGGAAGTCGCCGCCGGTGGTGACCAGCCCGAGCTGGTCGACCACATTGGCCTGGCGCAGGTCGGCGCTGCCCGCGTTGACCGCCAGCGACTGGGCAGTGATCGTGCCGCCGGTCTGGCTGATGCCCGCGCCGCCGTTCAGCGAGGCAGTGGTGCCCGCGGTGATGTCGTCGGTCAGCGCATAGGCGGTCAAGCCATAATAGGTCAGCTCGGTGCCGGCGCTGAGCTTGCCGAGCGTGCCGATCACATTGCTCTGGTTGAACGAGATCGAACCATGCGCCGAGGCGGTGAGCGCACCGGCGTTCATCACGCCCGACTGCCAGATATTGCCGTTGGTCGAGGTCAGGTCGATCGCGCCGGTGGTCCCGGCATCGATCCCGCCAACGGTGAAGGTCCCGTCGTTCACGAAGGTCACATTGTCGCCGCTCAGCGAGACGGTGCCGCCGGCATCGACAAGATTGGCCGCATCGAGCGTGAGGTTGCCGGCACCGTTGGCGTGGAGCCAGCCCGCCTTGATCCGCCCGCCGGTCTGGTCGACCGCACCGCCGGCATCGAGGCTGAAATAGCCGCTCGCATCGATGTTGCCGGTCAGTGCGACCGCGTCGAGGCTCTTGATCACGACGTCGCCGAAGCTGCTGCTCAGCGTGCCGAGCGCGGCGATGTGGTTGGCGGCGCCGTCAAGTGTCACGCTGCCATAGCCGCTGGCATTGAGCAGGTTGGCGGTGATCACGCCCGAGGTCTGGCGCACGAAGCCGCCATTCGCGGTGCCGCCCAGCGTGACGGTGTCGCCGGTGATGTCGCCCTGGATATCGAGCAGGCCGGACAGGATCGAGACGTCGCCGGTGGTCGTGGTCGCCCCGTAGACATAGCTCAGATTGCCGGTGATCGAGATGCCGGTCGCCGCCTGAAGCGTGACGCCGCCGCTGTTGACCGCACCGCCCGCCATCGAGATCGAGCCGTTCCGGCTGGTCAGGAAGGTCTGGAACATCCCGTTCTGGAGCGCGCCGGCGATCGTGAAGCTGCCGTCGTTGACGAACTCGAACTGGTAGCCGTTGAACCCGCCGATCGAATTGACGTGATTGGCGGTGTTCAGGAAGACACCGCCCCCGATCGGGTTCACGGTCAGGAGGTTAGCGGTGATGTTGCCGCCGCTGATGTCGCCGCCATTGTTGATCGTGACATTGTGGCTGCCGGCGTTGATCGCATCGATCTGCAGCGCCACGCCGTTGCGCAGGCTGAGGTCCGAGCCGGTCGCGATCAGGCCGATGCGGCTGATCTGGTTGCCCGTGTTGTCGAGCACGACATTGGTGCCGGTCGCCGAGAAGGTGCCCGCGAGGATCGAGGTGCCGGCGAGCTGGGTGACCGCGCCGCCATCCGAGATCATCTCGACGATGTGGCCCGCCGCGCTGATGTTGCCGAGCTCGAAGTCGCCGGTGTTGCGGAAGCGCAGGTCCTTGCCGCTCGAGTTGAGCATCGCCTGGGCGACATCGTTATGGCCGAGCAGGCTGATGCCGTCGGCCGCGGTCGCGCCGCTCGTCGCCTGGAGCTGGCTGGTCTCGATCACGCCGGTGGCGGCGGTCTGGGTGATGTTGCCACCCGCGGTGAGCTTCACCAGCGTGGGCGCGGTGATCGTCCCGGTCAGGCCCAGATTGCCAGCGGTGTTGAAGGTGAAGCTGCCATCGGTGGCGACATTCCCGACCGCGCCGATCGTGTTGGCCTGATCGAGCACGATATCGCCGTCGAGCGAGGTCGCGGACAGCGACCCGGCCGAGATGGCGACGGTCTGGGCAATGCCGCCGCTGTCCGAGGTGAGCGAGAGCTGGCCCGCCGCGCTGACCGTGCCGAGCAGGATCGCGTTCGTCGAATGGAAACTGATACCGCCGCTGGTCGAAACCAGCTCGCTCGTCACCAGGGGCTCGATGTCGTTGGCGCTGTCGAGCGTGATGTTGCCGTTCGCATGCGCGACCATGTTGCCGGTGGTGATCACCCCGCCCTGCTGAACGATCGCGCCGTTGTTCGAATAGAGCAGGACCATCTGGGTCGGCGCGCTGATGTCGTCGGTGAGGACCAGGTCCCCGGCGTTGGTGAGCGTGATGCTGCCAAGGGCACCGACGTTGCGGACCTTACCGAAGCGCGCGATTGAATTGGCCCGGTTCAGGTTGATGCCGGCATAGGCGGTCAGCGTAGCGGTGCCGCCCACCGTCATCGTGGTGCCGAGGCTCTGGCCGATGATCCTGCTGTCCGACAGCAGCGTAAGGTCGCCGCCCACGCTGAGGTTCGACAGGACGAGCTCGCCATAGTTGCGCAGGCGCAGATTGCCGGTGGTGGTGCTCAGGTCGCCCAGGGCATCGAAATTGTTGGCGCCGAACAGGTCCAGCCCGGTGCTCGCATGGGCCGAGAGGTTCGCCGTGAGGATCGCGCCCACGCTCTGGGTGATTGCGCCGGTGGTGGAACGGAGCGTGACCGAGCTGCCGACAAGGCTGCCGGCAAGGCCGTAATCGCCATGCCCGGTATAGCTGATCGCACCGCCCGTGCTCAGGCCGCCCAGCTGCACGAGCTGGTTCTCGCCGGTCAGCGTGATGTCGCCGTTCGCGTTGGCGTTCAGAATGCGCCCGGTGATGATGCCCGCATTCTGCGTGATCGAGCCCGCGCCCGCGCTCAGCCGGACATCGCCGCCATTCCCGGCAGTGACGTTGCCGGCCAGCACGATGCCGTTGGTGCCGGTATAGGTGACGTCGCCGGACTGGGTCGTCAGGCCATGGATCGTTCCGATGGTGTTGGCGGACCCTTGCAGGTTGATCAGGTTGACCGCGCTCGCATCGAGCCCGCCGGCCGTGATCGAACCGCCGAACTGGGCGATACTCGCGCCCGAGCTGAGCGACAGGCGGCCCGTGCCGATATTGATGTTGCCGGTCAGATCGAAGCTCGAGCTCGAGCGGAAGGCCGTATCGCCGCCTGCCGTGACATTGCCGATCTGACCGATGCGGCCGCCCAGGCTGATACCGCCGCTCGCCGAAGCGGTCAGCGTGTCGATATCGGCATTGTCGCCCAGGCTGCCGATGCTGCCATTGGTGACGGTCAGCGAGACGTTGCCACCCTCGAGGCTGTTGAACCGGGTATTGCCATCCGAGACGACATTGATGGCCCCGCCGCCCAAGGCGATCAGCGCATCGACGTCGCCGAGCTGGTTGGTGGCGCTGGTCAGCGCGATGCTGCTACCGCGGATGTCGAGGAAATTGCCCGCGGTGTAGACGATCTTGCCGGCGCTCTGGGTGATGTCGCCCTGGCTCCAAAGCTCGAGATAGCCCGAGCTGATCGTGCCGGTCAGGTTGAGGCTGTCCTGGCTGTAGATCTGGGCGACGGTGCTGATGTCGCCGATGCCGGTGATGTGGTTCCAGCCCGAGCTGCTGCCACGCAGGCCAAAGGCCTGCCCGCCGCTCAGGTTGAGCGTGCCAGAGGTGACGATGCCGCCGGTCTGGTTGACAGAAGCGCTGCTGCTCATCGTCGCGAGCGACAGCGTCTGGCCATTCACCGCGTTGATGTCGCCGGTGATGCTGAAGCCGTCGGCATCGGTATAGGCGATGCCGCCGCTGACCGCATTGGTCAGCCCGGTGATGTTGACGACATTGTTGGTCGCGCTGGTCAGCGACAGGCCGAGATTGGCATTGGCGCGGAAGCCGTTGGCAGTGATCCCGCCGCTATTCTGCGTGATCGAGCGCGTGCCGCTGAGCGAGACGTTCTGGCCCGCCGCAGTCACATTGCCGTTCAGCGCGAGATCGCGCGTGGTCGCGAAGGCGATACCGCCGCTGGTGCTGTTGCTCAGCCCACCAATGGCATCGATCGTGTTGCCCGCATTGCTGAAGTCGATGCCGGTCGCGGCACTGAGCGTCACGCTGGTGGCGTCCACGGCAACGGACTGGGTGATCGCGCCGGTGTCGGAGATCAGCGTCAGCGCGCCGCGGCCGTTGTAGAATCTGAAGTCGCTGTTCGCTTCGATGCTGCCCTGGTTGCGGAACGCGATCGAGGTGCCGCCCGAGCTGAGGTAATTGCCGATCGCGCCGACCTGGTTCGCGCCGAGCAGGCTGATGTCGCCGCCAACGGCCGAGATGTACTTGGCAATGATCCGTCCGCCGGTCTGGGTGATCGCGCCGTCGGTGGACAGGCCGATGCCGCTATTGGCGCCCGTGGTGATCGTGCCCGCGCTCTGGTTCAGCGTGTGGCCGCTCAGCTCGATGCCGCCCGCCGCGGTGATGTCGCCGACGATGTTGAGGTTCGAGCTCGAGGTGTTGATCTGGATGTCGGTGCCGCTCTCGATGGAGTCGAGCGTGTTGAGATTGGTGAAATCGAGATTGAAGTTGTCTACCGCGCTGCCGGTGAGCCGGTTCGCGCTGACATAGCCCGTGCCGTTGACCGCACCGCCCGAATAAAGCGCCAGCGTGCCCCCCACCGTGCCGCCGGCCACCGCAATGTCACCCGGTGTGTTCACGGTCAGCGAGCCGCCAACCGACATGCCCGAGGCAAGCGTGGTGGCGAGCGTGGAGCGCAGCGTCGCGTCGCCGGTGACGTTCAGCCCGAAGGTGCCGACGACATTGGCGTTGTCGAGAATGGCCGAGGCGTTGGGCGCCGTGGTCGCGACGTTGAGCCGGTTCGCGGTGATGACATTGCCGGTCGCCTGGCTGAGCCCGTCCTCGGCGGTGATCGAGACGGTCTGGCCGGTGGCGGTGATGTCGCCTTCCAGCGTGACGTTGCCGAGCAGGTTGAGCGCGATGCCGCCGCTGCCGCTGTTGGTGATCTTGCCGAGATGGTTGGCGGCGATCTGCCCGCCGGCCCCCGCGCCCGAATAGATGCCGTTGACGGCCGAAAGGGTCAGCGTGTCGGCCGAGGATGAGCCGGCGCCGGTGAAGTTGATGTTGCCGCCCGAGGTGATCGTCGCCGCGCCGGTGGCGTTCAGCCGCAGGTTGAGGTCGCCATAGGACAGGAAGCTGCCGCTCCCCATCGCGATATTGGCCTGGCCGCCGACGATGTTGATGACATTGCCCATGTCGAGCGTGCCGGCAGTGTTCAGGTTCAGATTATAGGTGTTGATCACCCCGCCCTGGCCCTGGGTGATGCCGGCGGCATTGGTGATCGTGGTGGTGCCGCTGACCACGATGTTGCCGTTCAGGCCGAGCACCCCGGTGGACAGGTTCGCGTTGGCGGTGAAATCGCCGCCGTCGATCTGGATCGAATCCAGATTGTCGAGCGCGTTGGCGCCCAAGGTGGCGCTGCCGTTCATCAGGCGGAGCCGCAGATATCCGCCGGTGATCGTGCCGCTGCCCTGCGTGAGGTCGCCGTCGCCGACGTAGAAAGAAATATACTGGCCCTGCGCGGTCACGTCGCCGGCGAGGTGCATGTCGACATCGGAGGCGATGGCGATTCCGACATTGGCGGCGCTGCTGCTGTTGGTCAGCCCGTCGATGGTGTGGATCTGGTTGCCGACCTGGTTGAGCACCAGCCCATCGACCGCCGAGGCGGTGAGGTGGTTGGCGATGAGAGTGCCACTGTTCTCGCGGATCGCGCCTGCATCGGCGATGAGCGTGACATGGTCGCCGCGCACATTGCCGGCGATCTGGAAGCCGTTGATGTCGTGGAAGCTCACATCGCCGTCGGCGGTGAGCGCACCCAGCGTGCCGACGTCGTTGGCAGCACCCAGCGCGATCGCGCCGGTAGCGCCGCCCGCGGTCGCATAGAGCGACGCGGCGCTGAGCGTGCTGTTGCTGCCCTGCGTGATCGCGCCCTGGGCGCCGAGCGTCAGCCTGCCGCCGACAGCGATGTTGTTGAGCAAGCTCAGCGACGTGCTGCTCGTCGTGAACGTGGCGTCGCCCGAGGCGCTGACCGCGCCGAGATAAGTGAAGCTGTTGGCGGCGTTGCCGAAGCTGACGGTGCCATGCTCCGCTATCGCGGACAGCGCGGTGGCGCTTATGGCGCCCGTCGAGGTGATCGAGCCATTGTCCGAGGTCAGTGCGAGGTTGCCGCCCGCCGTGAAGCCGCCCAGCGCGTCGAGATCGATCGCGCCCGAGTTACGCAGGATCAGGCCGCCATTCGTGGCGACGGAAACCGAGCTGCCGGTGCTGTTGAAGCTGTTCGCACCGTTGAAGATGATCGCGTAACTGCTCAGCGCGATGGTGTTGGCCACGACCCGGCTGGTGGTGCCGATCTGGCTCAGGTTGCCCACGCTGGTGAGGTGGACGTCGTCGCCGGTGATCGTGCCGCCGAACTGCGAGATTCCGCCCGTATTCGCCCGCAGGTCCACGGTGCCCAGCGTGCTCGTGCCGGCGGTGACGTCGCCGAGGATCTGGAAGCTGTTGGCGTCGGTGAACAGTACATTCCCCGACGTCGTGACCAGCTTGCTGACGCTGTTCACGTCGGTGTTGAACGTAAGGTCGATGGCCCCGCCTGCGGTGAGCGACAGGTCGCCCGCCCGGATATAGGCTCCGAGCACGCCGCCCGCCGTGGTGACGACCGCGTTGCCCGTGGTGCTGATGCTCAGGTCGAGCGTGGACGTGCCGGCATTGTTGAAGGTGACGGTGCCGCCACCCTGGGACGTGCCGCCGAAGCTGCTGAGGCTGTTGGCCTTGTCGAGCGTGATGCTGCCGGCCGCGCCGGTCAGCACGGTGTTGCCGGTCACGATGCCGGCGCTCTGGGTGATCGAGCCGGTATTGGCGATCAGGCTGGCGGCAAAGAAGTTGCTGGTGGCGGTCAGGTCGATGCTGCCATCGGCAACCAGCGTGAAGCCGCTGTTGACCGAGGACGCACCCAGATTGATGTCGCCGGCGGTGTAGACCGTGGCATTGACCGCGGAGACGGTGAGCGTGTCGGCATCGACCTTGCCGTGCGGGGTTGTCACCACGCCGACCGTGGTGGTGCCGGTGGTGATGTTGCCACCACTGGCGAGCGCGACGGTGCCGGGCGCGGTGATGTTACCCTCGATGGCGAAGCCGTTGGTGTCCGCGATCCGGATGTCGCCGATGCCGGTGGAAAGGCCGGACAGGGTCGTGAAGTTGTTGGCCTGGGTCAGATTGATGCCGGTGGCGGCGTTCGCGATCAGCGTAGCGACAGTGATCGCGCTCGTCTGGCCGATGCTGCCGGTGTCGGAGGTCAGCGTGAGCGTGCCGACGCTGTTGCCCGTGCCCGGCAGCGTGATGCTGCCGAGGTTGCGGATGGTGACGTTCTTGCCGTTGCCATGGCCGAAATCGAGCAGCTGGCCGAAATTGTTCGCGCCGCCGAGCAGCAGGTCGCCGCTCGTGCCGGTGAACAGCCGGTCCGCGGTGATCACCCCGCCGGTCTGGTTGATCCCCTGCGTCGCATAGATATTGACGCCGCCGCCGATGATGTTGCCCGTCAGGCCCAGCAGCGAGTCACTGAAGATGTCGATATCGGTGCCGCCGGTGTTCTTGGCGGTCAGCTCGCCGAGCGAACCGATGTGATTGTTGCCATAGTTGAAGACGAGCTTGCCGTTGGTGGCGGTGGCACTCAGCCGGTCGGCGTTGATCGGGCCGCCGATGATGTTGCCGGTATCGGAGATCAGCGTGGTGTAGTGGTTGCTGCCGGCCTGGTTGGCCGACCCGCTCATGTCGATCGTGCCGACCGCGCGCAGCGTCAGGTCGTGGGTGACGGTGTAGGTGTTGATCGAGGGGATTTCGTTCGCGCCGAGCAGGGACACGTCGGTGGCGCGGAAGCTCAGGCCGTAATCGCCGGCCACCACCTTGGCACTGGCGTCCTGGAGGACCGACTGGGCGGCATCGAGCTCGACGCTGTAACCGCTGATCGTGCCGCTGTACTGCAGGAGCGAGCCACCACTCGAGTTCAGGCGGACATAGCTGGAGCCGGTCCCGCCGCTCGCGGTGACGTCTCCGTCGAGGTTGATGTCACCCTGGTTCTCGACGTCGATCGCACCGGCCGACGAGGTGAGGTAGCGATAGCTGCCGACGTTGATGGTGACGGTCTGGTCGTTCAGATAGATACCGCCGGCCGCGTTGATCCCCACCGAATTGGCGATCACGCTGTCGTTGTTGCCGGCGATGCCGCCGGCATCGACGGTCAGGTCGCCGGTGGTGTCGATCTTGAAGAAGATGTCAGCATTGCCGGTGAGGTTGATGTCGCCGCCGTTGCTCGAGCTCGCCCAGATGATCGCGTTGCCGGTGCTGTCGAGCGTGATGCTGTCGCGCGCGGTGGCGGTGACCTTGTTGGCCGAGATCGTGCCGCTCACGCCGCGCCCGATCGTGCCGAAATTCGCTTTCAGCGTCGCGTCGCCGCCATTGGTGTTGAGCAGGCCGGCGACAGTCAGATTGCCATCGGTGTCGATCGCGAAATTGCCGTTGGTGGTGACGGCGCCGAGCTGGATGTTGCCGCCCGCGACCAGATTGGCGCTGGTCGCCGAGACGTTGAGCAGGCCGCCCGCGATGACCAGCCCGCCATTGGTGGTGATCGCCCCGCCCGACGTGAGCGAGAGCGCGCCGGCTGCACGAACCTGGCCGGTAAGGTCGAAGGCGTCGCTATCGACGATGGTGACGTTGCCGCCGGTGCTGCGGATCGCGCCCAGATGGCTGATATCGTTCCCTGCATAGTCGAGCACAATGTCGCCAGCTGCGTTGGCCTTGAGCGTACCGGCCTCGAAGCGGTTGCTGAAGCTGGTCTGGCTGATCCCGCCGGTGTCCGAGGTGAGCGTGACGGTGCCGTCCGGCGCCTCGATCTGATAGTCGAGCACGATGGCGCCGACATTGCGCAGCGTGATGTCGTGGCCGGTGCCGCTGTCGTATTGGTCGGTGTCGAGCCGCCCGACCACGTCGATCTGGTTCGCCGCGGTCAGCGAGATGTCGCCGTTGGTGATGACGTTGAGTCGGTCGGCATCGATGATGCCGCCGGTCTGGCTGAGCCCGGTATTGCCGTAGAGGCTGATGTTCCGGCCGGTGACATTGCCGGTCAGCACCATGTTGCCATTGTAGGTGGTCAGCAGGATCGACTGGCCGGCGGTGATGGTGCCGAGCGAGGCGATCGTACCGTCGAGGCTGATGGAACCTGCCGCACTCGCGGTCAGGAGCGACGTGGCGATACCGGAGTTGGTGCTGAGGAGGTTCCCGGTATCGGAGATCAGGGTGAGCGCGCCACCCGTCCGATATCCGCCGGTTCCCCCGAGGATCGGACTGAGATCGATGTTGCCGAGATTGCGCAGCGTCAGGTCGCCGCCCACCGCAAGGTCAGTGAGGGTAGTGAAGTCGTTGGCCCCACCCAGCGTCGTGGTGCCGCCGCTGGTCAGCGACAGGCTGGTGGCGTGCAGGCTCGCGCCGGTGCCCTGACTGATCGTGGTGCCCGCAGTGAGCGCCATCGTGTCGGCGGTGAGCGTCGTGCCTGCGTTCTGGGTGATCGCGCCGCTGGTCGAGGTCAGCGCCAGGCTGTTGCCGGCCGCATTGATCGACTGGCCAATGTTGAAACTGCCGGCATTGGTGAAGGCGCCCGCCCCGCCCGCGCTCAACGTGCCGAGATTGGTGACGGCATTGGCGCGGGTCGCGTTGATCCCTGCGGTCGCCGACAGGTTCAGCCTATCGGCGGTGATCACGCCGCCGGTCTGGTTGATCGCGCCTAGTTCGTCGGAAATCGTCACCGTCTGGCCGGTGGCGGTGATATTGCCGGCCAGCGTGGTGCCGTAGCCACCGTTGTTGGTGGCAATGCGGATGCCGCCACTCGTCGTGTTGGTAAGGGTACCGAGATTGATGATGTTGTTCGCGCCAAAGGTACCGCCCGACAGGTCGATGCCGTTGACCGCGCTCAGGTTGAGCGTGTTGTACGCACTGACATAGCTCGTTCCGCTCTGCTGGGTGATCGCCCCGCCCGAGGTCAGCGAGATCGTGTCGCCCGTGAGGCCCTGTATAATGGCGAGGTCGCCCACGGTGTTGATCGTGATGCTGGTCGCGGCTTGCGTCTGGAGCAGGCTTGCAAACTGGTTCGCCCGGGTGAAGGTGACCGAGCCGCCCTGCGCCCCGAAATAGCCGGCGCTGACGATGCCCGCGCTCTGCGTGATCGCGCCGTTGTTGCCGGCGCGCAATATGATGCCCCCGGCGGCACTGGCGGTGAGGTTGCCCGCCACGTCGAAGCCGTCGGCATCCTGATACTGGGTATCGTAATTGGTGTTGGTGATCCCGCCGATCGTCGCGACATTGTTGTTGGTGCTGCTCAGCTGGGTGGAGCCGGCGGCGTTCAGAAAGAGCTGGTTCGCGCGGAGGTAGATGCTGGCGCCGGTGTTCTGGGTGATGCCGCCGGTGTTTGAGGTCAGCCGGAGCGTGCCGCCCGTGGCGTCGACCCGGCCGTTAAGAATGATGTCGCCGTCGTTGCGGAAGGTGATGTTGTGGCCGCTGGTGAACAGGTTGGCGTTGAGCCCGCCCACCGTGGTGACGGCGTTCGCCTGGTCGAGCGTGATATTGTTGTTGGCGGTGGCGTTGAGCGTGCCGGCGGTGATCTTGGTGCCGGCGTTCTGGGTGATCCCGCCATTCATCGCGAGCAGAGTCACATTCGTGGCGGTGATGTCGCCGGTCAGGGTGAAGCCGGGGACATCGGTGCCGATCTCGATGTCGCCGCTCGCCTTCAACGTGCCGAGCGAGCCGATCAGATGACCGCCGCCGCCAAGCAGGATCGAGCCGTTCAGCGCCGTGGCGGTGAGCTTCGAGGTGGTGACGACATTGCCGGCAGAGATGTCGCCGGTGTCCGAGGTCACGGTCAGCGCGCCGCCCAGGGTGGCGCCGCCGCCGGCCGTCGGATCGAGATCGATGCCGCCCTGATTGCGCAGCGTCAGGGCGCCGCCGATCGAGAGATCGGCGATGCTCGTGAAGGCATTGGCCTGGCCCAGCGCCACATTGCCGCTGCTGGTGAGCGACAGGGCGCCGCCGTGCAGCGTAGCGCCGCTGGCCTGGGTGATCGCGGAGGCGCCGTTCAGCTTGATGATGTCGCCGGTGATCGTGCCCGAATTCTGCAGGATGCTCGCGCGCGAGGTCAGGCTGACGGTATTGCCCGCGCCGCCTGCGGTGACGTCGCCGGCAAGCTTGATGTCGCCGTCAATATCGACACTGATCAGGCCGTCGTCGGTGGAGAGGTGGCTGAAGCTGCCGACATCGACCGTGAAGCCCGTGCTGACCAGGCCGATCCCGCTGCCTGCGGTGATCGACACCAAGCTCGCGATCACGTCGCCGGTGTTGCTTGCCTGCCCGCCCGTTTCGACGGTTAGGGTGCCGGTGGTGGTCGCTGCGAAGCCGAGATCGTTGTCGCTGCTGAGATGGATGGCGCCACCGCCGCTCGAGGTCGCCCAGAAATTGGCGAAGCCGGAGCCGACGAGCGTGATCGCCCCGGTGGCATCCGCAGTCGTCGAGAAGGCCTTGATCGAGCCGCCATTGCTGGTGATCGCGCCGTTGGTCGTGGACAGGATCAGGCTGCTGGTGCCGGTGTCGACCAGGCCGGTCAGCTCGATATTGCCGTCGCTGCCCAGGTAGAAATTGCCGCCACCAGACGTGCTCACTGCACCCAGCTTGATGGCCCCGGTCCCGGTCAGCGATGCGCCGCCGCCGGCGGTTACCGCCAGCGTGCCGCCGAGCGAAAGCGTGCCCGAATTGGCTTCGATCGCCCCGTCGGACCTGAGGGTGATGTTGCCCGCCGCCGCGCTGATATTGCCATCGATGGTGAAGCCATTGTCTTCTCTAAGGCTGATATTGCCCGTCGCGCTCGTCAGGCCGGTGACGCTGCCGACCTTGCTCACCATGTAAGTCGCATCGTCGAGCATGATGTCGCCATGCGCCTGGACGTTCAGCGCGTCGGCGGTGAAGCCGCCGTACACGCCGACGGAACCCTCGTCCGAGATCAGCTTGAGCGTGTGGACGGGAACGAGCCACATGACAAAATTACTAGTATCCAAGTACAGATTGCCGACCGAGCGTATCGTGACGTCGGCGTTGGTGCCCCAGCTGAAATAGGGGAAATCGCCTAACTGGTTCGCGCCGATTAACAGCAGGTCGGTACCGGCAATTGCCCCAAAATTAGCATTGCTTCCCTGAACGCTCGCGCCGCTGTCCTGTTTGATCGCGTAGGTGGCGCGGAGTGAAATGTCGGCTCCGAAGATCGTGCCGGCGGCCTGGGTCAGCGTGCCGTTCGGCGCGACCAGCTCCACCGAGCCGACGTTCGCTCGGCCAACATCCCCGTCGACCGTGAAGTCGCCGTTGTTATAGACAGAGACATTTGTGCCGATCAGCCGATGATAGGTGTCGACAGCGACCGTGTTGCCATTGCTGCCGATCTGGATGTCGCCAGCGGCCTCGGCGGTCAGCGAACTGGCGGTGAGGCCGGGGCCCACGACGACATTGCCACTCTCGCCATACAGGCTGACATTGCCAAGCGCGCCGTGGAGGTAGAGTTTCATCGCGTCGCCGCGAATCCGCACATTGCTGCCGGTGCCGCTGGTGACGTCCGAAACAAGGCTCTGGTCGCCCAGATGGTTGCCCGTCTGGTTCAGGTCGATCCCGGTGACGGCATTGAGGGTGAAGCTGGTGCCCAGGCTGATCGTGCCGCTGGTCTGCCGGATCGCGCCGCCCCGCGAAGTGAGCGACAGCGCGTTGCCCGCATGGATAACGCCGCCGAGAACGAGATTACCGTCCATCGCGAGCGTGAGGTTGCCGCCCGCGCTCAGATCCCCGAACTCGGTGTAGCCGCCGTCGGAGCTGAGGTTGATCGCGCCGCCCGCGGTCACGAACAGCCCGCCGGAGTTCAGTGCGTTCGTGCCCGAAGAGGTCGCATCGCCCCCGACGGTGAACCGCGCGAGCGAGAAGGTGTTCACCTTGAAGTCGAGATTGCCCGTCGCGTTGACCGTGATGCGCTCGCCATCGGTGGAATTTGCCGTGAGGCTGGTGAAGCTGTTGGCGCCGCCCAGGTCGATCTCGCCAGCGGCGTTGGCGACGACGGCCCCGCCGCCCGAGATGAAGCCCCCTGCCTCGCGGATCGCTCCGGTATCCGCGGTGAGCGAGAGCGGGTCGCCATGATTCATGGCGAACTCGTTCGACAGCGTGATGCCGCCGGTCGCGTGGACCGTCACCGCCCCGTCGGACAGCCCGCTGCCGAGATTGGCGTCGCCATTGACCTTGAACGAGCCGCCGCCGCCCAGGAACAGCTCCAGGCTGCCGGCGGTGATCGAGCCGGTCGTGGTGTCCATGAAGCCGCGCGCGCCGAGCGTGACCTTGCCGGGCGCGCTGATCGCGCCGGTGAGGATGACTCCGTCCTCGTCGCCGATATAGGCGAGGTCGCCGGTATCGGTGCTGAGCGCGCCGAGCTTGTCGACCTTGTTGGCGCTGAACGAGTTGAAGTTGATGCCGGTATGCGCGCTGGCGGTGAGCGTGTCCGCCGTGATCACGCCGGCGAACTGCCGGACATCACCATTGTCGCTGCGCAGGTCGACGGTGCCACCCGCCGCGGTCACGTCGCTGCGCAACAGTACGCCGTCAGTGCCGAGCACACTGACCGACGGCGCAACGAGCGCGCCGCCAGAGGTCCCGACGAAGCCCGAGCCGGTGCCGGAGACCGGGGCCACCTCTGCGGCACCATTGACGATATTGTGGTTCGCGCTGAGCACGATCGCACCGGTTTCGTCGGTTGCGGCAGTCGTGGCGGTGATTGTGCCGGTGCTGAGAATATTGGCTTGCAGCCCGGACTTCGAGACCGCCGCGACGAACACGCGGTTGCCGCTGATATCGCCGGCCAGCGAGATCGCATCGGTGCTCGAAGTGCCGGCGCCGTCCGCCACCTCGAAGCTCAGCAGGTCCATGTCGTCGGTCGAGGTCGGCCGGAAGCTGATCTGATATTTGGATGCCGAGCCGACCAGCACATTGCCGCCGTCCTGCGCAGAGATGCTCGATCCCGCCTCGGTGGTGACCACCGGCGCCACCAGCGCGATCGCGCCGCCATGGCTGGTGATCTGCGCCCCGTTCTGCACGGTGATGTTGCCGGTCCCCGCCCCGGTGAAACCGAAGCTGGTCGAGCTGCCGTCGAGGAAGCCGCCCGCGCTGCTATCGGTCGCGCGGTCCACCGCCGCGGTGGTGACGAGCAGGCCGCCGGTGCTGATTCGGGCGTTGGCGCCGATCACCACGCCATTGGCGTTGTAGATCCAGATATTGCCGCCCACCGCGCCGCCGGTGGAACCGATCGTGCCGTTGAGGTTGCCGTTGATCGTGCTGCCCGCGCCGCCCACGCGGTTGAGCACGATGTCGCTGCGATTGGCGAAGACGAAGTTCGCCGTGTCGCCCGAATTGATATCGAACTTGTCCCAGTCGATCACCGTGCGCGAGCCGCCCAGCGTCACCGTGGTGGTGTTGGGGACCGACTGGTCGATCGTCGGCGTCGTGCCGTTGCTCTGCGCGGGCGTGCCGCCCTGGACGAGCTGCGCGTGCGCGGGCGCCGCCCAGACCGCGGCGAGCGCAAGCGCGCCGAATGCCGAGGTGGTGAACAGGCGGCGATTGGAGCGGCGGCGAGGAGCGGGCATCATTCTATCCCTCAGAAGATCGAGGCGGTGAGGCTGACGAGGAAGCGGTCGCCGGGCTTGGGCGTATTGGGGGCCACCCGGTCGAACGGATGCGCCCAGGCGGCATCGACCGAGAACCACGGCCCGATCTGGGCGCGGACGCCATAGCCGGCCGAGCGCAGCGTCACCTTGTCGGCGCCGGGCCCGATATTGGTGAGCCGCACCGCGTCGAGAAACGCATAGGGCCGGAACACCGATCGCTTGGCGAACTGGAAGGGCGCGGTGCTGATCTCGAGCGACGAGCCGAGCGCCCGGTCGCCGGATGCAGCCGAGGGGTCGTAGCCCCGCCCGATCGACAGCCCGCCGGCGGCGAACTCCTCATAGGAGAGCAAGGGCGTGTCGGTGTATTGCCAGCTGGTCGAAAGGCTGGCGGTGACTGGGCCGAACAGTCGGCCGCCGACCGACAGGTCCGCGCGGACCACCGTCGCGTCCGGGCGCCCGCCGAAGCGCGAGGCATTCTTGTTGCCGAAGGGCGTCGCGCCAAGACCATCGACGCCCCGGCGCAGTTCCAGCGATCCGGTCGCCGCCACCGAATGCGACGCCAGCTCGCGCGGGGCGAGATGCCCGTCGAGCTTGGCGAAGAACACCCGCAGCTTGTCGTCGGTCAGCGTCGCGACGCCGCCGCCGAACTCCACCTTCTGGTCGATCCATTCCAGGCCGCCCGACAGGGTCAGGTTGTAGCGGCGGTGGCGCAACAGCGGATAGCTGAGCCGGGCATTGCCGGCGAAGCTGTTGCCGAGCAGGTTCAGCGGCTTGAGCGCCGCGCCGGGGCGGGTCCGCGCGAACGAGCCGGACAGGTCGAGCTGCAGTCCCTCCCCGCCCAGCTTCACGCTTTCGGTCAGCTGGATAACGCGCTGCTCGGGGCTGGTGATCGTGCCATAGCCGACGATGGTCGTCCGCTCGCCGAACGGGGTGAAGCTGTTGTAGTCCACCCGCGCGGTCGCCAGGTCGCGCCCGATCGATTCCGAGCCGCCATTGTTGACCGAGAAGCTGGCGGTCACCGGCGTGCGCGAGATCGCGATGTCGAGGTCGACCGCTCCCTTGCCGCCCTGCGCCTGCTTGAGCGAGGCCTGGACGATAACCCCCGGAATGTCGGAAGCGAGCAGCAGGTAGCGCTGGGCGACGTTGAGATCGAAGGGCGTCATCCCCTTCAGCTTGTCGAGATAGCGCTCGACCTGGCGCTGCGCCGGGCCGACATCGCCGTGATAGCTGACCGAGGAGACATGCGCCTCGGTGACCAGCAGGACCAGCTTGCCGTCGGCGATCCGCTGCTCGGGGATCTCGACCGACGCGAGCACGCCGCGGCGCAGGTAGAGCGAGGCCACCCGATCGCGGATCGTGCAGATCGTGGCCAGCGGCACTTCGCGCCCGATCAGATCGGCATATGCCAGCTTCAGCCGGTCGTCGGACAAAGCGAGCTTGCCGTTATTGCCCTGGAACTCGACGGCGCTCAGCGTCACCTTCAGGGTGCTGCTGGCGAAGGGGCACGGCCCCGCTTCCATGTCGCGGAACAGCTCGCCGCGCGGCGCCGCCGGGATCGGCGTCTGCTGGGCAGGGTTGAGCTGCTGGCGGTTGGGCAGCACCTGCGCCGCCGCCGGCACGGCGAGGACCGCCGCGCCCAGTAGCAGGGAAGAGGCGAGCGCCTTCCGCCCGAAAGGGAGATGCTGCACGGCAACCTTGGGCATCGCTCGGCCTTTTTTTGTCTTGAACTGGGGAACCCGGAGGCCACTCCGCCCCACGACCCGGGCGAGCGATCCTGCGCGCGGATGGTATCGCAGGGCGGATTCCGCGTCTGTCGCTACAACTAGTGACAGCAGCGGAACGACGTCACCGAGGGATCGCGGAGTCGCCGGGGAAGCGCGCATCGACTGCGGTTCCGGGCGTAAGCCACGGTGAAGAAACTCCAATTCCATCGACGCCATCCCCCCGCCGCGCGCGCGCATGCACGGTCCCGGACATGAGGGGGTAAGCAGGGCGCCGGGGAGCGGATAGCTCCCATATGGGAGTATCCGTCAGGCGAGTCGGAGCGTCGGAACCGACATGGCAAGGCGCACCAGATCCATCTGGCGATGGCACCCGGTCTTGCCCTGGATCGTCTTCAGCCGGGTGCGCGCGGTAGAGAGCTGGATGCCAAGCCGCTCCGCCGCCTCGTTCAGCGGCACGCCGGCGATCACCGCATCGGCAAGCCGCTCCTCCGAGGGCGAAAGTCCGAAGCGCCGGGCGATCCAGGCGACCGCGCCGGGCGGCGTATCGTCGGGATCGGACACGACCAGGAGCACCTGCCCGGGCAGGCTGGGCAGGTTGAATTCCGCCGCATTCGAAACCGGCCACAGCATCGCGTGCAGCGCGCTTCCCCCGGTGCGGCGCGGCAACATCACCCCGCCCGGATCTTCCGCCGCCAGCATCGGCGCATCGGCACTTGCCCGGCAGGCGGCGAATGCGGCCTCGAGCGCCTTGCTGCTCTTGTCGTCAAAGCTGCGCGGCTGGCCGAACCGGTTGAGCACCAGCCCGTCGCCGCGCAGGACCAGGGCATCGGCGCGGCGGTTCATCGTCATCACCCGGCCGTCGCGATCGAGCACGAAGGCGGCATGCATCCAGCCGTCGAACACCGCCTGCTGGGCCAGCCCGGCCATGCGGCTGTCCATCAGCGTGCGCCGCAGCTTGAACGCGCGGCCGAAATGCGGCGCGAGCAGGCGGAGCAGCTGCATCTGGTGTTCGCGCCGGTCCACATCGTTCCGGCGATCGGCAAGCGAAAGCGAGGCCCAGCCGCCGGGCTCGCGCTCCAGCACCATGCCGGTGCCGTACCGGCCGACCCCGTGCGGCAGCATGAAGTCGTTGTAGTGCTCGGTGCGGAACAGCTCCTCCTCGCTGATGATCGCCTCAGTCCGTACCGGCTGGCCCACGCCGTTGCGCGGCACGAAGTCGACATAGGGGCTGGTCGAGAAATGATAGGCGGCATAGTCGCGCAGCGCCGCTTCGGAGAAGTTCGCGCGGATGTTCAGCGCCGCCGACGGGACATGGGTCTCATGGCTGAACAGCGCGATCGTGATCTCGGGATAGAGCGCCTCGATCCGGTCGACCAGGCGCTGCCACAGGCATGGGTCGAGCGCGGCCTCGTAGATACCGCCAACCAGTTCCGCAACGAGCATCGGCGTCAGAGGGGCCGGGCTTGGCATGGCGACTCATTCTCTTGCCTGACCTGGGAAATGCATGATTAACCCAGCGGGAGTTCCGGAACAAATTGTAACGAGCGCGAAATATTGCGTATGTCGCTATTTATAGGGACAAGCTCGGGGCCGATCCGATGGTACAAGCGCGAAAGCCGGGCGTGACCGCACGCCCATCCGATCGCCGCTCCGGCCGCGCCGCGGGGCGTGGACCGCTCCAGGATCCCCGAATGGCCGATTCCGCTCCGCCGCTGCTCAAGGTCGCGCTGGTGGAGGACGATATCGCCTTCCAGAACAGCTTCGCCGCGGCCGTGCGCAGCTCGGGCGACATGCAGCTGGTCGGCATGGCGCACAATGTCGCCCAGGCGCGCAGGATGATCGCCGGCGATCCGCTCGACGTGCTGGTCGTCGATCTCGGCCTGCCCGACGGTTCCGGGATCGAGGTGATCCGCGCCGCGCACGATGCCTGGCCCGATTGCGGGATCATGGTCAGCACCACCTTCGCCGACGAGAAGCACGTCATCGCCTCGATCGAAGCGGGTGCGGCGGGCTATCTGCTCAAGGACAGCTCGGCCGAGAAGATCGCCGACGAGATCCGCGCGCTCCATGCCGGCGGCAGTCCGATCAGCCCGCGCATCGCCCGCCAGATCCTGCTGCGCTTCCGCCCCGCCGAGCCGGTGCCGGCAGCCGCGGTGCTCGCGGAGGTGACGCCGATCGCCAATCCGCTCTCCCCGCGCGAGCGCGAGGCGCTGGAGCTGATTACCAAGGGCTTCAGCTATGACGAGATCGCCGAGCTGATGCAGGTCTCGCGCAACACGGTGATGACCTTCGTCCGGCGCATCTACCAGAAGCTCGAGGTCACCTCGAAGGCCGAAGCCATCTTCGAGGCCCGCAACCATGGTATCCTCTAGGACCCTGCGCGCGGTCCTCGTCTATGCCGGGCTCGCGCTGCTGTTCCTGCTCGCCTGCTATTACGGATCGCGTCCCCAGGGCATCCACCTGACCAGCGCCGATCTGCTGGTCCAGGATACGCTGGGCTATCCGCCGCCCTCGCGCAGCCAGGACTGGCGCGCGCTGCAGGGCCAGTGGCGGCATGTTCCCCTGCCCCATGCGCTCCGCCCCAGGATGGTGCCCGGCTCGGGCGATGCCGGCCTGCTGCCCACCCAGACGAGCTGGTATCACTTCACCCTCGGCCCGAAACAGGCTGCCCCGCCCGGCGCCTATATCTATGTCCCGCGCTGGAAGACCGATGGCGAGCTGGCCATCTATATCGACGGGCGGCTCTTCTATCAGACCCATGCCAATCTCCAGTGGAACGGCTCGAACCGCCCGCTGTGGATCCCGCTCGAGGAAGCCGCCGAGAGCACGCCGCCCCGGGACATATTGATCCGCATCCGCCATGTCCGCGGCATCGGCGGCGCGCTCTCCACCCTGTGGATCGGCGACTATCGCCAGCTCGGCGCCGCCTACTATATGCGCGCCTTCTTCCAGGCCGAGCTGCCCTATATCAGCTCGGCGCTGTTCCTCGCCACGGGCGTGTTCGCCTTCCTGATCTGGCTGCGCACCCGAAGCGAGACGCTGTACCTGCTCTATGCGGTGATGACCGTCGCCACCTTCCTGCGCGTCATGCACGCCTATATGGGGGCCGACCGCCTGCCGGTGTCCGATGCCTGGTTCGGCTGGATCACGGTCAACTCGGTGGGCTGGACGGTGCTGATCACGCACCTTTTCCTGACGGCGATCCATCACCACCATGTCCGCGTGCTGACCTGGATCATCGTCCTGATGTGCGTCGGCTTTGGCGGGCTCACCCTGCCGCTGTTCGAAGGCACGACCGACGCCACGATCATCTCGCCGCTGATGTACATCACCATGGTGGCGGTCGGCTCCGTCACCTTCGCCCTGCACATCCTGTGGAGCCGCCGCGCCGGCACGCTGGAGGGCGCCGGGCTGGCGATCTGCGGCCTGCTCTCGTTCATCCTCGGCGCGCGCGACATGCTGCTGCAGAACAACATCATCGACATCGAGAGCCTGTTCGTCTCCTTCTACGCCCAGATCTCGCTGATCATCGTCTTCTGCCAGATCATGCTGAGCCGCTATCTCAAGGCGATGAAGGCGGTGGGGGAAGCCAATGTCGTGCTCGTCCGCAGCCTGGCCGAGCGCGAGGCAGAGCTGACCGCCAGCCACCAGAAGCTGCGCGAGATCGAACGGCGCGAGGTGCTGTTCCAGGAGCGCCAGCGGCTGATGCAGGACATGCATGACGGGCTGGGCTCGTCGCTGGTCAGCACGCTGCGCATGGTCGAGCATGGCCATATCGACGAAGCGGACATCGCCCAGCTGCTCAAAGGCTGCATCGACGACCTCAAGCTCACCATCGATTCGATGGAGCCGGTCGAGACCGATCTCCTCCTGCTGCTCGGCACGCTGCGCTTCCGTCTCCAGCCCCGGCTGGAAGCGACCGGCATCCGCCTGCGCTGGGACGTCCGCGACGTGCCGCCGCTCGCCTGGCTCGACCAGCGCCATTCGCTTCACATCCTGCGCATCCTGCAGGAAGCCTTCACCAACGTCATCAAGCATGCCGGAGCCAGCGAGATCACCGTCACCACCGGCGTGCGCGACGGGTGCGTATGCGTGGGCGTGGCCGACAATGGCCAGGGCTTCGACGTCGCGGCAACGGGTGCGGGCCGCGGCCTGGGCAACCAGGCGCGCCGCGCGGAAGTGATCGGCGGCCGGGTCGAGCTGCTGTCCGGCCCGCAGGGCACGCGCTTCACGCTGCTGCTGCCGATCGAGGGCGCCGCGCAGGTCGGCGAGCGCACGGACTAAACACAAGAAGGGGTTCCGGGCCGCAACTGGCGCTGATACCCCATGCCCCATGACCGCGACGGGATATGAGGACCGCCAGCTCCTGCGCATTGCGCGTTCGGGCGACCAGAGCCCGACGGCACGCGCCATCGCCGAGGAATGCCCGGTCGCGCTCGAATATCAGGGCATCGGCTATGCGGTGCTGATGGCGACGCCCGCCGATCTCGTCGATCTGGCCTATGGCTTCTCGCTGTCCGAACGGCTGGTCGACCGCGCCGACCAGATCCTCGATGTCGACAGCTTCCGGGCCGAGCGGGGCTTCATCCTGCGCATCCAGCTGGCACCGGAGGTCGCCGGCAGGATCGCGGACCGCGTCCGCCACCGTGCCTCGGACTCCTCCTGCGGGCTGTGCGGCATCGAAAATCTCGAACAGGCGCTGCGCCCGCTCCCCCGGATCTCGCAACCCTGCCTGGCGAAGGACGCAGCCTGCTTCGCAGCGCTTGCCGCCCTGCCCGGTCACCAGCCGCTCAACCACGCCACGGGATCGGCGCATGCGGCGGCGGCGTGCTCGGCGGAAGGCGCGCCCTGGCTGGTCCGCGAGGATGTCGGCCGCCACAATGCCTTCGACAAGCTGATCGGCGCGATGGCCCGGGCCGGGCGCGGCTGGGACGGCGGCTTCGCCTTGCTCAGCTCGCGTTGCTCCTACGAACTGGTCGAGAAGGCCGCGCTGGCGAACTGCCCGATGCTGGCAACGATTTCCGCCCCCACCGCCCTGGCGATCGACCGCGCCGCCGAGGCGGGTCTTCGCCTGCGCGTGCTGGTCCGGGACGACGCGCTGCTGGCGGCGAACCTCTAGGTCCAACCCTTTCAGTTCCCCGGCGGAAGCTCCCGCTATCCCAGCACCGGCAGCTTGGGATAGGCCCGGAACCGCGGCGCGTCCGGCGCGACGCGAAGCCAGTGGTCGGCCTGCACGACGCTGCTCAGGATATGCGAGCGCTGGTCGAATCCGGTCTCGATCCTCACCCGACCGTCGGCATCGAGCACCCGCCGCCCGCGCAGGAACAGCGTGGTGCCTTCGCGTGGCTCGGCATCGGCCGAAACCGCTTCGCCCGGCTCGCGCGGCAGGCCCAGCATCCGGCGCACCGCCGCCATCACGAAGAAGCGAAAGGCGACCAGCGCCGCGACCGGATTGCCCGGCAGGCCGAAATAGGGTCGACCATCGGGCAGCGTGGCGAACAGCAGCGGCTTGCCCGGGCGCATCTGGACCCCGTGGAAATGGATCGCCACGCCGCGTGCCTCCAGCCCGGCGCGGACCAGGTCGAATTCCCCGGCGGAGACCCCGCCGGTCGAGATCAGGATGTCGTCCTCGCCGGATGCGGATGCCATGTCGAGCATCGCCGCCACCGCCTCCGGGGTATCCGCCATCCGTCCGAGGAAGCGTGCCGGCAGGCCCAGGCTGCGGGCGGCGGCAAGGATCATCGGCGCGTTGCAGTCGATCGCCTTGGCCGGGCCGGAGAGCCCGGCGGCATTGGCCGCGAGTTCGCTGCCCGAGGAGATCAGCGCGATCCGCGGCATCCGCCGCACCGCGATCCGGTCGATCCCGCAGGCGGCCAGCGCGCCGACGGTGTCGGGGGTAATCAGGTGCCCCGCGCCGATCAGCGCACTCCCCTGCGTCATGTCCTCGCCCGGCGCGCGCACGTTGCGCCAGGGATCGATCGGCGCGCGCACCCGCAGGCAGGCGCCGTCGACGACTTCGCCGAACTCGCGGATCAGCACCGCATCGGCCCCCTCGGGCAATCGCGCGCCGGTGCTGATCGGCACGGCATGGCCGATGCGCAAGGTCCCCGCAGCCTCTCCCGCCGGCACCGGGGCGCCCAGCGGCAGGTCGATCGGATGCGCCGCGCCGGCAGCGGCAACATCGGCGCTGCGCACCGCAAAGCCGTCCATCGCCGACGCAACGAAGCGGGGCACGTCGAGCCGGGCGATCGCCGGTTCCGCGGCGATCCGGCCAAGCGCTTCGGAAACCGCGACGGTGTCCGTGCCCAGCGGGGCGACCGCGCCCTCGATCAGGTCGAACGCGGCGTCGACGCCGGGCCGGGTGCTCCGGTCAGCCATCGCGCCGCACCAGTCGCGCCAGGTCATCCGGCGTGTTCACGTTGAGGATCGGCCGGTCGAGGCGGATGCTGCGCGCGCCGGTCCGCCGGGCCCAGCCGCGCATCGATCGATCCTCTCCGGTCAGATGCGCATCGAGCGCCGCACCCAGCGCGACCGGCCAGAGCCCGATCACCGGCGCGTCCTCGATAAAGGCCGGTGCCCCCGCCGCTTCCAGTCGCCGCCGCAAGTCGGCGGGCAGCAGCGGCGCGTCACAGGGCACGCTCAACACGGCATCGAAGCCGCTGGCGGCGTGCAGGGCCGCGTTGATCCCCGCCAGCGGGCCGAGCCGCCCCGCCGGGCGATCCGCCAGTCCCGCGGGTCCGCAGACCATCAGCGCCTCGACCTGCGGTGCCAGCGCGGAGCGCACCCAGTCGATCAGCGCGCGCCCGTCGAGCTCCGCCGCCGCCTTGTTCGATCCGAAACGCCGCGATTCACCTCCGGCGAGGATGGCACCCAATATCCGCACGGCTAGCCCGCAACGACGCGGACCGGGATCGACTTGGCGGCCGGCGTGCCGCTGATCCTGTCGTAATGGTCGAGCGGCAGCAGCGGGTTGAGCTCGGGATAATAGCCCGCCACCGCCCCGCGCGGCATCGCATAGTCGAGCACGGTCAGCCCATCCACGCGCCGCTTCACCCCGTCGGTGCTGATCGTCTCCAGCGCGATCCTCGCCCCCGCTTCCAGCCCGCGCGCGGCGCGGTCCTCGGCGTTCATGAACAGCACCATCCGGTCGTTGTAGACACCGCGATAGCGATCGGAATAGCTGTAGATCGTCGTGTTGAACTGATCGTGCGAGCGCACCGTCGCCAGCCGCAGCATCTCCGGATCGTCGACCGGCGCGTCGACCTCCAGCCCCGGCAGCAACAGCATGTTCGCCTTGCCGTTCGGCGTCTTCCAGACCAGCCGGCGCGGCGCGACATCGAGGTGGAAGCCCTTGGGATTGCGGATCTTCTCGGAGAAGTCCGCATAGATCTCCGGATAGACCTCGGCGATCTTGTCACGGATCGGGTCGTAGTCGTGGATATAGCTCGCCCAGTCGACCTTCGAGGCCGGCAGCGCCGCCATCGCCATCCGGCAGACGATCTCCACCTCGGGCATGCAGTCCGGGCTCGCCGGATCGAGCACCCCGCGCGACGCCGTGACGTTCGACATCGAATCCTCGATCGTCACAAACTGCTCGCCCGCCTGCGTCTCGATCCGCTCCGAGCGCGCCACCACCGGCAGGATCAGCGCGTCCCTGCCATGCACGGTGTGCCCACGATTGAGCTTGGTCGCGATCCCCACGGTCAGGTCGAGCTTGCGCATCGCGGCATAGGCGCGGTCGGTATCGGGCACCGCGCGGACGAAATTGCCGCCCAGCCCGATGAACACCCGGGCGGTGCCGGCCAGCATCGCCTCCACCGTCTCGACCGTGTGATGGCCATGCTCGCGCGGCGGCTCGAAGCCGAACACCTCGCGGACCTTGTCGAGATAGGCCGGGGTAGGCTTCTCGTCGATGCCGACGGTGCGATCGCCCTGGACGTTGGAATGGCCGCGAATCGGCGAGATGCCGGCGCCCGGCTTGCCGAAATTGCCCTTGAGCAGCAGGATGTTGGCGACCTGCTGGAGCAGCCGCGACGACAGCTGGTGCTGGGTCAGCCCCATGCCGTAGCAGATCATCGTCGCCTTCGAGCGGATATAGACCTCGGCGCAGCGCCGGATCTGCGCCTCCTCGATCCCCGAGATGCGGACGATCTCGTCCCAGTCCTGCGCCATCACATCGGCGCGCAGGTCGTCGAGCCCGACGACATGCTCGGCCAGGAAGGCGCGGTCGAGGATCGGCTCGCCCGCATCCTCGCGCTCGAACATCACCTTCATCATCCCCTTGAGGAAGGCGAGGTCGCCGCCGATGCGGATATGGACGAACTCGCTGGCGATCGGCGTCGAGCCGAAGGTCGCCATCTGGACCACGTCCTGCGGCTCGGTGAACTTGATCAGCGCCCGCTCGGGCATCGGGTTGACCACCACGATCGGCACGCCGCGCTTCCGCGCCTCGACTAGGTTGGTCATCATCCGCGGCGAATTGGTGCCGGTATTCTGCCCGATGATGAAGATCGCCTCGGTGTGCTCGAAATCCTCGATGATCACCGTGCCCTTGCCCACCCCGATCGCGGGCGGCAGGCCGCGGCTGGTCGGCTCGTGGCACATGTTCGAGCAGTCGGGGAAATTGTTGGTGCCGAACTCGCGCACGAAGATCGAATAGAGGAACGCCGCTTCGTTCGGGGTGCGGCCCGACGTGTAGAACTCCGCGTGATTCGGATCGTCGAGCCGGCGCAGGTGATCGCCGATCAGCGCGAACGCATCGTCCCACGACACCGGCACATAATGATCGGTCGCCGAATCATAGCGCATCGGCTCGGTCAGCCGGCCCTGCATCTCCAGCCAGTAGTCGGACTGCGCATTGAGCTCGCTGACCGTGTAGCGCGCGAAGAAATCGCGGGTGATTCGAAACTTGGTCGCCTCATGCGCCAGCGCCTTGGCGCCGTTCTCGCAGAATTCGAGCGTCTTCTTGCACTCGGGATCGGGATAGGCGCAGCTCGGGCATTTGAAGCCGCCGGGCTGGTTCATCGAAAGCAGCGCGCGCGAACCCTTGGTGACGACGCTCTGCTCGAGCAGCACCTTGGCGGTGGCCGCCGCCGCGCCCCAGCCGCCGGCGGGGTGATCGTAGCGCTTATACCGTGGCTTGCTCTCGCCCATTCGCTTCACTCCGTCCCGCCCGGCATCGATGCTCTAGCACAGCTAGCCGATCGCGCGCGATGGAACAGGAGAAACCAAGGTATGGGAAAGCCGCAATGACGGACACGAACCGGTGTCGCGCAGCGGCTCGCCCGCTGCGGGGAGCGCCTTGCGGCGCGATCACATCATGCTGGAAAACAAGGAGGGAATGGTGGAGCCGAGGGGGATCGAACCCCTGACCTTCGCAATGCCATTGCGACGCTCTCCCAGCTGAGCTACGGCCCCATTTCCTCGGGAGACGGGCCCTCTAGATGGGCCCTTCCGGGATGGCAAGGGCCTTTTTTCGACCCTTGCCATTTTCCCGCAAATTACTGCTCGTCTTCGTCGCCGCCGGTCTCGACGCCCAGGTCGTCGTCGCCGCCCAGATCGACGTCGTCGTCCGCCGAGGGCTCCTCGTCGTCGTCGCCGATGTCCAGATCCTCGTCGCCGAGATCGCCGTCCTCGGTCTCCGGCTTCTCGCCGTCCTTCTTGACCATCTCGAAGGGAAGCGGCTGCTTCGACTTCAGGATGGGCTCGGGATCCCATGCGAAGCCGCAGTTGATGCAGGTGACGGGTTCGTCCTTGGTCAGATCATAGAAGCGCGTACCGCACTTCGGGCACGCGCGCTTGGTGCCCCATTCCGGCTTCACCATGTGTTGCCTCTTCGCCTTTCAAAATCTCGGATTTCGGGATGTTGTCCCGGAAAGTGGGGCGCGCCTTGCCATGCCGCAAGGGCGCTGTCAAAGCCGCGCGTTATGTCTACCGCCACGCCCCGCCCGCTTGCCGTCTCCTCCCGTGGTCCGCTGAAGGGCCGAGTCACCGTTCCCGGCGACAAGTCGATCAGCCATCGCTCGCTGATGTTCTCGGCGCTCGCGGTCGGCGAAAGCCGGATCGAAGGGCTGCTCGAGGGCGAGGACGTGCTGGCCACCGCCGCCGCGATGCGCGCGATGGGCGCGACGATCACGCGCGGCGAAGACGGCGTCTGGACGGTCAGCGGCGTCGGCGTCGGCGGGCTGCTCCAGCCCGAGGGCGCGCTCGACATGGGCAATTCGGGCACCTCCACCCGCCTGCTGATGGGCCTGGTCGCCAGCCACCCGATCACCGTGACCTTCACCGGCGACGCGTCGCTCTCCAGCCGCCCGATGGGTCGCGCGATCGAGCCGCTCAGCCAGATGGGCGCCGAGATCACTGCCAGCCCCGGCGGCCGGCTTCCCCTGATGCTGCGGGGTATCAATCCCGCGGTGCCGATCACCTACACGCTCCCCGTCGCCTCGGCCCAGGTGAAGTCGGCGGTGCTGCTCGCCGGGCTCAACACCCCGGGCATCACCCGCGTGATCGAACCGGTGCCGACTCGCGACCATAGCGAGCGCATGCTCAAGGGCTTCGGCGCCGAGCTGACCGTCGAGGACGGCCCCGAGGGCAAGATCATCTCGATTCGCGGCGAGGCCGAGCTCAAGCCGCAGCACATCATCGTGCCGGGCGACCCCTCGTCCGCCGGCTTCTGGATGGTCGCCGCCTCGATCGTGCCGGGCTCGGACATCACTATCGCCAATGTCTGCATGAACCCGACGCGCACCGGCCTGATCCAGGCGCTCCGCATGATGGGCGCGTCGATCGAGGAAGTCGATTCGCGCGAAGTCGGCGGCGAGCCGGTCGCCGATCTGCGCGTCCGCCACGCCCCGCTCAACGCGATCGAAGTCCCGCCCGAGCTCGCCCCGAGCATGATCGACGAATATCCGATCCTGTTCGTCGCCGCCTCGGTCGCGGAGGGTCGCACCGTGGCCCGCGGCGCGCATGAGCTGCGCGTCAAGGAATCGGACCGGATCGCGACGATGCGCGCCGCGCTCGAAGCCAATGGCGTAGTGCTCGAGGAGTTTGACGACGGCCTGGCGATCACCGGCACCGGCGGCGCGCCGATCCCGGGTGGCGGCGCGGCGGTCTCGAAGCTCGACCACCGCATCGCGATGAGCATGACCGTCGCCGGCCTCGCCGCCGCCGCGCCGATCGCGATCGATGACGTGGCGCCGGTGCAGACCAGTTACCCCGCCTTCTTCGATGTGCTGGACAGCCTGACCGCATGACCCGGATCGGCCGCCGCGCTTTCCTCGGCGGCCTCGCCGCCGGCGCCATTGCCCTGCCCGCCTGGGCACGGATCGCCGGCAGCGACATCCGGTTCGCGCCGGACCGCGAGCTGATGGTCCCGGTCGAAGGCGGCAGCGTCTATGTCCGGATCAATGGCGACCTCAAGGGCCCGCGCCCGCCGCTGATCTATGCGCATGGCGGCCCCGGCGGCGACCATTCCGGCCTGCTCGCGCTCACCG